>CAMOLA010000002.1 GCA_946618265.1 uncultured Eggerthellaceae bacterium | reverse complement strand
ACGATTGTGGCATCTATCGGCCGGGAGCGGTAGACGCGGTCGTTTTGGCGCTTACACGGCGAGGGGCGCCGAGGCATCTGCAGCCATTTACTCGATCGTCGTCACCGCCAAGCTCGACGGTCTAAACCAGCACGCCTACCTGGAAATAAATCCTTGCGGAGATGCCCAACGACGACGAGCTCAGAGAGCCGGGCCGCATCGACCGGCGCCTACCGTGCGTGGTCCAAAGACGTCTCCGCGAATTGCAGGCTGAGCGCCGGGAGAGCCGAGGAAGCCGCCGAGATGTCCGACGAGCCGGATCATGGACGCAGATGCTCCGAAGGCAGCGCTGGAAAGCTTCAATAGCTTTACAACCGCAATCCAGTAGAATCCTAATCGTTGCCTGGAATACCCCAATAGCGTTCCAACTACACGCTGGTTTTGTCGCTTACGATAGCATTCGAGAAGCCTCGTCTACAGTTTTTCGCTCAGATACTGGACAACCCGCTCGGTCGAGTGGCCATCGCATGAAGTAAAGTAGCGACACCTGAACTCGTCCATTTTCGTGTAGTCATAGTCTTCAATATGGTCAAGCTCTCTCGCCAAATCGATAGCATCAACGATAATGGGACCGAATAATAGCTGCTCGAATCCTTGCAAGGCGTCAAGATCTATTTTGTTGAAAACCTTTCTGGCAAACACCCTCTCGTAATCGCTAGCAGTAAAATAAGTTGGCTTTCTCACAATGGATGATTCGAAAACCGTATCCCTATAATCTCCAACTATCACATCAGCAACAGATAATAGCTCACGCGCTTTCATCTCGTTCTGCCATATAGTCATGCTGAATCCTGAAACATCTCCAAGATTTACATAGCGGCCAATCTTATCCTTTTTATAACTAACTACAACGACGTATTCCTCGCCAATCAACTCTTTCAGCACTTCCAAGTCAAGCAGTTTTGCCCAAGTGGAAATGCTGTTACGCCTTCTAAAACTTGGAAGGTATAGAATCAGCTTCTTTCCACACGCCTCCGGAAAGAGGGATTCAATTCTTTTGCGATATTTGAGGACATCGGGTTCAAAATAGATATCGGTATTGCACGAGCCCAGTAAATCACACTTCGGCAACCGTGAACCAGAGAAGTTAGCACGAAAGCGGCTCTCTTGATGTTCCGAGGGAATTTGGAGAATTGAGAAGTCATTCTTTCCAAAAATCCTGTTGTATTCGTTCTTCCAGGCTAATGCATGCTGAGCGGTGATATTTCGAGTAAACAAGCTGAAAGGATCCGTGTTTAACAAGACTAAATCGGTTTCCGCCCTGAACTCAATTTTCGCAAACTCTGCAATTGCATTACACAACAGTATGAATCTTGCTGACGCAAGCTTTATCGCAATCCGCTCAATACTACGAGGACTAATGGCGCCTAAACAAAGAACTTGAACGTTGAAGCCTTGTTTAGATAGCAGCTCTCTCCTCACTCTTTGAAGACTTCCAGAACGCAACTTCGAGGTTGATTCAACCAAAAGAATTAAATCCGTCACATCAGTAACCGCTACAGCATCTTTGTAACTACTAGCCCACGCTTCTGATATAGAAGTCATCCGTTGAATTCGTTCTTTATAGTCTTTACTTTCCTCTAGTTGCTTATTGGTCAAAAGGCGTCCCGCCATGGCATTCTCGCCTGGCAGAATTTGATACAAATCCTTGTACTTTGCGCGTACTTCAGGGGTAGAACGAGTGAATGACATGATCGCGTTCGATGTGACTTGCCAAGAAGACCGCTTCTGGACCCTGTCCTTAAATAGCTCGATATCTTTCTCGGTGAACGGTGGAGCGAACTCCCTCTTGCTGCCATACAATAATGTTGAATCAACGAGTTTTCCAATAGTATCTGCAAATTTTCGGTTTTCGAGGTTTTCCTCGAAGAAGTCGAAAACATAATCGAAAAGCAATCTATCGGTATCCTCTGGGCATACTAGCTCAAGATTAGCAAATCGCGTAGCCATCTCTGGAAGCAGGCATTCCATAGATACGTAGAGCTCCCGATCGTAAGAAACTGGCTCGATAACAGGATCAATACGGTCGCCAACCCTCTGATACGCTTCTATGCTCTTATAGGGCATGTTTGCAAATATTGCCTCTATGAAATACTGTTTTGCATTATTGGCTGTGAAGTTGTGCCGAATGCTTCCCCCAAGTGTTGGAAGCACGCTTCGGGCGTAATAGTAGGGCATTTCAGCATCCGGATTACCCGTAGCATGCCTCCACAAACGTAACATGCAATCCTGGTTATATCCCCGACCATAATACTCCACAACCGCGAAAGGCTCGGATGCATCTATTTCTTGCAGAAGATAGTCACATACAATGCCACGTTTCCCTTCAGCAAACTTCAGCAAATAATTATGATATTCATGCGATTGTTTAAAGATATCAATTGTTGCCTTGAACTTTTTAGCGTTTGTGAAGCATATCGAATCGGGCTTCACCGCAGGAAACATCGTCTCAAAGGATTCCTTGTCCATGTTTAAAGCCTTTATTAGCTTCTCCATGTTCGTAATACCATTGAAATTACCGTGGCTTTCCCAATAGTCCTCGTCGATTTTATCGATGTAAGAGGGAACACGCCAAACCCTACGAGACCCATAAATGAACTTCGTTTTAAAGGTCAGACCTCGAGCTCTGATAATTGAATCAGCAACCAGTTTTAGAAAATACCCGTCGCGGGAAACGAAGTAAAGCGTTTTATAGCCACGGCGCTCTGCATCGCGCAATACCCAATCAATATATGGAATAAAACACATCGAGACGAACGAGATGACAAACTCATCCCATTGACATCTATTCTCATAACACATCCGAGCCTGCATTGCGGCAACTAGATATGCATCATAGGTATCGAGTAGTTTAACAAGGTGCTTTTGATAGAAAGAAAACTCCGGCTTCTCAATTTGACGAACACAGATTTCAAACTTTTGTGCCTGTTTCACATCTGCACGTGGATTATCGCCATAATGAATCCACTTTGCAAAATCGTAATATGGCTCAAATGATTTATATACTTCAAAGAATAGTTTTTGTGAGCTTTTTAAGACACCATATTCGTTTGACAAAAACAGCGGAAGCTCAGCCAATACAGGATCGGCTTTTTCTAGCATTGCGCGCACTGCTGCCATAGGCAAATACATGTCGCTTACTAGAATCACCTTCTCCCCAGCAGCAATCAAAGATTTAACTCTTTCGATTTGGGGCCGCAATGGGATAACGTTTTCAAGCTCCGCTTCGAGCTCCCATGCCATGAGCAACTCGACCTGAGATTCGTCGAGCTGATATACACTTGCCATCCTGGCAAATATTTGGGGGAAACTTATTTCTGTTTTTTCGGTACCTCGTAGAGTTTTCGTTTTCCAATAGAACTCACGCTCACAAAACTCCGACGAATGCCGGATCGAAGGATATTTCTTAATCAAACCACGAGGAAACCCCCCGTGGTCTTGCATACGCTCCTTTACTGCATAAAACACCCCAATCGGGTCAAGCACTTTGCGAGACAATAGAGTATCAAAGACATCAAAGCTATACAGTACGGGAAACTCTCGCTTGACTGGGGTAAAATTCAAGGTTGCATCGATGATTGTATCGAAATCAGCCGCCCCAGATGAATACGGCCACATTAGGGCCATCAATCGACTGATTTCGGAAGACTCATCACGTTCCTCAAACCCGTCCATCGCAGCTAACAATTCGTCGAATGTTTTGCAGAGAACGCCAGTTGTCCTCTGCAAATAATGGTCGCGATGCACATCGACTTCGCACATATACTCGTCGTAATCGAATACATAACGAATGTAGTGCTTCACGCCCATTGCTATCATATCCGAGATGATTGCGGAATAATCTACAATGGCAAGATCCATCTGGTTCATTATTTCATAGAAATCATCTCGATTATCCCAAAACCAAAAGTGCTTGCGTTTTCCGTACGTTTCCCAAGCATTCAAAAAAGCCCCATCGGCTTCCATATTTGGATGCATTTTGAAAATAAAGAGTATATTGTTAGCTTCACAATAATTGTAAAGTCTCTCAATATCGGGAATTGCCTTTGCAAATGTTCCCCCAAGCTCAGCCCTGTATGTTGGAGCATATACTACGTATTTTGCATCAGGGTTTAAGCCTTTTTGTTTACGTAAGTCATGATTAAAACTGCTTATGGGTTCAAAGTTTTGCTGGTATAAACAGCGCGTGTATCCTGCACGAATTAGTTTATCGTGGTCAATGCCGCAATCGAGAACAAATTCCTCCTCAATATCAGAACTTGTGACAACCATCAACTGATTATCTCGGTAATATGTTCCGCGCTGCACATACTTCTTTGCAATGCCAAGGGCAATCTCCCCTTGATATAAGCGTCTTTCGATGTTCTTGAAACCTACCCCATGCCATAAGTTGAGATACTTCACGTTTTCAAAACCATCAGGTATGGCATACTTAACTTGTTCAGCAACTAACACACCGGTACGATTAATCACGTATTGAGCAACTGCCGTCTCTTCGTTATACGCCAGAAATCCTAAACTTTTAATTCTGTCAATAGTTTCTTGCGATTTGCACAGCCAGTATGCTTTGATGTCGGGCCGATATTTATTAATATAGACAAATAAATACTTAGGATTGCCTCGAAAATCCTGGCCCGCCTGACCTGCAGTAAAGCACCATATGCAGTTCCGTTCGTAGCCCTTGAATAATTGACGTGCTTCTTCGAGGTCATTATCGCCTTTAGGAAGTGCGATTGGCCTTTCCTGTTTCTTTTTGAGCAGCCGATAGATTAAATCCGACAACTTCATGACAACAAGCCTCTCATTTTTTTCTGGCTTGATACTTAGGCGAGTTCATTACCAAGTATCAAAGAGCAATACGACGCCTTTAGAACTACCCTCTCCACCATTCAAAATGGCAACATTTAATAACATTCATTATACCCCGCTTTCAATTAGGCAAATTGTAGCCTCGTCGGAGCAGGCATCAATTGCGCTGCGATTACACATTTACAAGAGAAAAGAACCCTCAGGATCTCAACGGCAACGTGCAGTAAGGCTGAAGACGGCAGTTTCAATTGAAGCACTATTTGCCCGACTAAAGTAGAGATGTTCCCGCATCTCACATCACAACTTATCATCGGTGTTCAATCTAACGTATTATATAAATCTATGCTAAACCAGCGTCGACATGGCGGGAACGCCCGCCGCGACTTCGCGGTCTGTGAGGCGGGGGCGCGGCGCTCAGACCGCGCTGCCTGAGCGAGCGAGTCCGCAGCCTGCTACGCCCGAACGTCGAGCGATTAGGCCGCGCCATGTCGACGCCGGTTTAACATAGAGAAATATAACTGGATGTGAAAAACACCGCTTGGGAGACTAGAGCGACAATTTTATGTCATCGTTAAGAACCAACAACTCTAAACTTCGTCTTGCCAACTACAGGTGAAATAGTCATGAGGAGAGCATTGATTAACCCCAATGGGACATCCGTTAGAGAAGGCGAGATAATGGTCATCAGCAACCCTTTCCCCAAAGATGCAGCAAGCTTCGCCAACCATAATGGGCAGCAAAAAGACCCTGCTGTTCTAACAACACAAATCGATAACAACGGTTTATCTACAATACTCACAATGCGCAACCTTCAAACGCACCAAGCAACAAGCGAGTACGTTCTCTTTCTCGACCCCTCAGGCGAGTTCGAACCAGGTGGAATCGAAGCCCTCATCGAGGCCATAGAGCAATACGGCGACGACGTCGACCTGTTTTGCTTTCCCGCAACCTATGTTGATGAGTCAACGGGCAATGAGCAGCGATTCGGATATGATAAACAATTCGCAGAAACTGGCATATACAGCCTGGCTGAACTGCCATCATTCTGCCAGACTGCTATGAACATCTGCGTGAAGCGGGAATTGGCACTTAAACACCCATTCCCGTCCTCGGCAATTGGGGCAGAAAAGCTTTTCGCAACTACAATCCTCGTTCAAAAAGGGGTCATCGGCTATTGCAGGCAGGCAGCCTACCGCTGCATCGTCAAGAGCGCCGATACACCCGAACACCAGCGTCAACCCGTGTATGTTTTCGCCCAAATGATTGAGTTCTACTCCCAAATTCTCGCACTAGCCGAGCTTTACCCCAAAAGCAGGGAATACTGCAATCAGGTTATCCTGCGCGACTTCGGGCAAAGGCTGGCAATTGGAACCCTGTTTCCCGAATTCGGCGATAGTCGCGAGCGGCGAGCAAACGCCGCTGAGCTCGAACGCATAGCCACCACAATACCGGCAGCTTCTTATTTCAACTCGAAGCATCTTAGAGCCCCGCAGAAGCTTTACCTGTTAAGGCGTTTCAAAATGCTGCCCAATGACCTCTCGTTTTCCTACGAAGGGGTAACCGCAACTGCATATTCAGACGGAGAGGCGATTTGGAAGACAAAAACGCCTGCTATCAGGATTACCCGCTGCCTAAACCAAAACTCACAATTATATGTTTTCGGAATACTTGAAGGCCCCATCTTCTCCATTGACAAGAGAACGCCTTCCCTCGCGGTTACGTACGGCAAAGAAACGCTGACCCCCGAGCTGAAGCCGTCATCCTTCGAATACTCCAATGCGCACGAGAAAACGACACGAGCCTGGTACTTCGAGCTGACCTTGTCTGTTCCAGGGAAGGAGACCGAAGCCAGGTTTTCGCTAAAGCTATCCGACGAGGTGGTGCGTCTGTCAAAAATCACGCCGAACTTCTCCCGCACAAACTCAAGAATCGGGAATTCGCCGAGCACGCGCTATTTCGAGCACTGCACGGTTAAGGTGAAAAAGGAGTCTATGGTCATTTCTCCCGTAAAGCCAGTCGGCACAGCTCATGCCCTCATTCGCGACCATCGCATCGACCCCTCTCTCAGTGCTATCCGAAGAAGAGCGCGACGATTGAAGAAACGGCTTAACGAGAAGCAAGTCTGGCTCTACTCCGATTTGCCCACTTCACTCACGAAGGGCAATGCTATCGCGCAAATCCTTCACGACCTCGAAAAAAACGATAACGTCTGCCGGTTTTACGTTACCAACCATCCTGGGGAGATTGCCGTCGAATACCCTGCCCTAGAAGAGCACCTGCTCGAATATCGCTCGGAAGACCACTTGTGCTATTACCTTGCAGCCGATGCGATACTTGCCTCATATCTGGACTTGCCTACCTTTACCCCCTGCGACCGAAAGGTTTTCGACAAGCTAGGTGATCTTTCGAAATGCAAGACGATGGTTTACCTTCAGCACGGAATTCTCCACGCCCATATGCCGTGGTACTTCTCGTATGATCGGAAGCTGTTTGATTTCGAGGTGATTTCGACCACGTTTGAAGAGAACAACCTCGTGAGCAACTATTATTTCCCCCGGGATCGACTCATCGATGCTGGTGCGCCGAAGCTCGACTCGCTGATGAGGTCTTCGCGCAAAGAGCGTAAAATCATTTACGCACCTTCATGGCGCAGCCACTTAGTTAAAGGAGGCGCCTGCCAAAGGATCTCGATTGACGACGCATTTCTAAACTCGTCGTTTTACAAAGGTATGGTAGCGTTCATAAAGCAGATTGAGCGATCTGAGCTTTTGGAAAAGCACGGCTACACGTTCGAATTGAAGCTTCACCCTAATCTGGCGATGTACAAGGAACATCTTGTATTCGACGACCCACGTATTTCCATGGCGCCAGAGATCGTCGATGAAGGAATATACGACGTGATGATCACCGATTACTCCTCGTACGTTTACGATTTCCTATTTGCAGGCTCCAGGATACTGTACTACCTACCCGACCAAAGAGAATTCGAAGGAGGAGCCAACCACTACTCGAGGCTCGACCTCCCCATTCAAAAAGGGTTCGGCGGCTTTTCGAATAATCCAGACGATGCAGTTAAACAACTGGATAACCTCCTGACCTGCTTGGAAAACGGCACCGACGATCCACACCTCGACGCCTGGAAACAGCGCGAAATGTTTTTCCTCCATACGGATGGACTAAATGCCGAGCGGCTCTATGAGTATGTTTCGAAAATCGTTGAATCTAGTTCTCCGGTCTAGCGAGATCGATGCCGCTTTGTCTTTCCACGCCGACTGCGCTCTATAATCTTTCCCATGGTCTTTTCAAGTTCCGTCTTCCTGTTCGCGTTCTTTCCCGTCGTCATCGCGGCGTATTTCCTCATGCCCACACGCCCGGCGAAAAACGTATGGCTACTGGCGGCATCGCTGGTGTTCTACGCATGGGGCGAGCCAATCTACATCCTCTTGATGCTCGCATCCATCGTGGTGAACTGGCTGTTCGGCATCGTCATCGGCCGCGATGGGGCAACCAATGCGCAGCGCAAGGCGCTCCTCTTGCTCTCCATCGTTTTCAACGTTGCAGTTATCGGCTTCTTCAAGTACGAGGGATTTGTCGCCGAAAACGTCAACGCGCTCGTCGGCACCCAAGTCATCCCCGACCTGCATTTACCCCTCCCTATCGGCATATCCTTTTACACGCTCCAGGCACTCTCTTACGTTATCGACGTGTACCGAAAAGAGGTCGCCCCTCAGAAAAACATCCTATACCTCGGCATGTACATCGCCTGTTTCCCGCAGCTCATCGCTGGCCCCATCGTGCGCTACCAGACAATCCAAGATCAGGTGGTCGGGCGCAAGGAAACGATTTCGGGCTTCGCGGATGGCATGCGCCTGTTCATCGTGGGCCTCGCGAAGAAGGTGTTACTTGCAAACACCGTCGCCATCCTCGCGACGAAAATGGTATCGATGGGCGGGGCCGAAATCGGCGCTGTCGGCGCGTGGGCCGGGCTCATAGCTTATACCTTCCAGATCTTCTTCGACTTCTCGGGATATTCCGATATGGCCATAGGTCTCGGCCGCATGATGGGATTCGAGTACCTGCGCAACTTCAACTACCCCTACATCAGCAAGTCGATTACCGAATTCTGGAGGCGCTGGCATATATCGCTCTCCACGTTCTTCCGTGACTATATCTATTTCCCGCTCGGCGGTTCACGCTGCTCGAAAGCGCGCAACATCCTCAACATCGCCATCGTATGGGCCGTTACCGGTCTCTGGCACGGGGCCGCTTGGAACTACATTGGCTGGGGTGTGTACTATGGCGCCCTGCTCATCTTGGAGAAGTTCGTATGGGGCCGCGCGCTCACTAAACTCCCGGGTATACTTCAGCATGCTTACACGATTATTATCTTTGTATTCGGCTGGTCGTTCTTCTGGATTACCGATCCCTCGGCGCTTGTGCCCTATTGGCAAGCTCTTATCGGGCAATTCGGGCCCACGGGCACGTGCACCATTTGGGAACTCACCGCGTGGGAATACTGGCCCATCTTCGCGATCTGCATACTTGCATCAACGCCCATCTGCCCCTTCATCAAGGAGCGTTTCCTTGCATGGGTCGAGGGGCGCAAACCGAAAAGCATCGTCCGCGACGGCATCGCCAATCCCCGCCAGCTGAGCACCCCCGCCCTTTGCGTCTTGAAAGCAGTCCCTGCCGATAGCCGCAAAGCTGCCGCATTCGAACTCGGGTGCGTGCTCTACGACATCGCGCTGCTCGCGCTACTCGTGCTGAGCAGCGTTTCAATCGTATCCGGATCGTTCAACCCGTTTATTTACTTCCAGTTCTAGGACATGCGATGGAAAAGATGAGAAACATACTGTTCATCGCAATAACGGCCGTTGTCTGTTCATTGGCCTTGATAAACATCACAGCAACATCACTACCTGGCAGCCAAGGACCTGTAGCAAAATCGTATCTGGAAGGCCGAAACTACCAGCAGGCACCTGAGATAACACCCGTACGATTGTCGAGCGGCGTTTTCCAGTCGGAATTCGAGCAGTTCGTAGCCGATAGCATCCCCTTCCGAAACGCCGCTTTGTTTGCAAACGCGGGCACACAGCGTACGACCATCGAGCTAGCAAATATTCCCTTCGGGTATCCCGCTTACCCGACCTTCTACGATTCGGATTATATCTTCTGCCCCAATTGGCACTCGATCGTGGAGGCACCTGACTCGCAGCGCACGCTCACACCAGAAAAGCTTCGGGCATCCGCCGAGGCCATCTCTCGTTTTATCGAGGCGAACCAAAACGTAAACTGGAGAATGGCGCTCGTCGATCGCGGCCGAAATTCGCTCGCTTCTCCCGCTCATGACCTTCTCGCACAACCAGCTGATTATGATTTCATAAAACGCGAATACCTCGATCGGCTTCCCAGCGAATGCAACTATATCGACCTCTCGATCACCGACACAGGCCAATACTACGAAAAGTACTTCAAAACCGACCATCACTGGCAAATCGGGGGCGCACTCGATGCCTACCAAGCAATCATGGAGTCGCTCGGCAAACGTCCTATCGATGACTACGCGCTCTTCACGGCTTATGATGGCCCGTTCTATGGGTCAGAGGCACGAGGCGGTCTCATCGCAAGCGAATCAGATTTTGTCCTCGATGTCAGTTACGATAAAAGCGCGCTCAAGATCAAGGTGGATGGCAAGAAAAAAGACGCGAGTTTTCTGGGAGGAAACGGCGGAGACAACGACTCCCATGTCAAGGCTGACGAATTCGAAAACGTGTACGCTCGTTACTTCCATGGTGATCCCGGGGTTATTGCCATCACCAACGAATCGGCTCCCGATAGCTCGTCCCTCGCCATTATCGGCGACTCGTTCACCAACAACATCGAGCGTTTATTCGCTGAAAACTATGCTCGCGTTTACGTAATCGATCCTCGTCACTGCAAATCGAGCATGCAAGCATGCCTCGATAAATACCAAGTCGATGACGCTGTGTTCATCATGGGAAGCAATACGGCCACAAGCGTCGATCTGCTCAACAAACTCGCTTAACATAAAGCATATGCAAAAAATGCTGCGTTGTCGCCCATCGTTGCTATAATTCTCTGCATTATCGACCGTATTATACAAGGAGAGCCATGCGCGTGAAACGCCATATCCCCGGCATCGCGGTGCTACTCGGCGCGCTCATAGCTTTCGCGAGCATGCAAGTAGGACCCGCCTTCGCATGGCAGGACCGGAACGCTGCAAACATAGCGCCCGCCTCCATGTTAGTCGGCAACGTCAAGGCCATCGCAATCAGCTCTTCAACCGAACAACTCAACGAACTGTTCGGATTACCCTGGAACTCTCTTCCGTTCGTAACGCCTGAATCGCAGGATGGAGAACAAGGCGCCAGCCCATGCGTAACTGTAAGCAAGCCTATAGCATTAACGGACAAATTTAGCTCACCTGAAATTTACCAGGGCAGATATTTCTCAACCACCTCCGTGACCGGGGCATCCATCAACGCAAACAGCGTCGTCGCGATCACGCTCCCCCAAGAAAGCCTCAATCACTCCGACGACGAGGTGGAGCACCTACTGGAAGAAATCGACGCAAGACGCAAGGAGCTCCAGCTCCCTGCCAGCACCTCCAACAAGATAGCTGAGTACTGCGCGTCGCACACCTCGTATCGCACGCAGATTCTCAACCTAGCAATCATCCAATCGTGCTTGGACTACGCCCGCGACCACTACGAACCTGACACCCTGTACCGCATCGTCTTACCCGCCGGCACATACGAGCTCGGCGCCCCGGCGCTCAATGAATGCCTGCACATCTACAGCAACACCTGGCTCGACATGACGGCAGGCACCAAGCTTATCCACCTCAGCCGCAAGGCGTGCATGATGCGCAACTCGAAGGCGAGCATCGACCTTTCCGGCTACGAAGACCACGACATAATCCTCGACGGCGGCACCTGGGTCGGGCTCGACTCCCCCACCACAAAGCACGACGAAATCGCAATCTGCCACGCAAAGAACGTCGTCGTGCGCAACGCCGTGTTCGACGGATGCTCCGGCGCACACCATCTCGAGCTCGTCGGGGTTTCGGGCGCAACCGTGTCCGGATGCGAATTCAAGGGCTACACGGGATCAACCGCCAAAGAAGCCATCCAGCTCGACATCACGGGACCCGCCAGTGCTTCGTCATTCAAGAAATCCGATTACACGACCACGCGAAACGTCGTCGTCTGGAATAACAGCTTCCACGACCTCAGCCGCGGCATCGGCACGCATTACGCCTATATCGGATATCTGAACAGCGAGATTCTCATCCAGAACAACTCGTTCAACCGCCTGAAGGGCGAGGCCATCTTGCTCTGCTCGTTCAAGAACGTCGCCATCGTGCGCAACGCCATCCAAAACTGCCCGCAGGCCATACACATCCTGCCGGCGTTCAACAACGCATCGCGCTACGCGAAAACTGGCGAGGCGTACAAAACCTGCGGGAATTACCTCATCGAAGGAAATACCATCTCCACGACAGGCAACACGAGCGACATCTGGGCCGCCATCACCATCTATGGAAACAAAGTGGGATCGACCACCTATGGCCTGAAAAACGCGCTCCTCAGAAACAACGTCGTGAATGCCTGCAATATCGCGCTTACGCTTTCGCGGACGTCGGGAATAACGGCATCGGGCGAAAGCTACTGCTCGATTAACAATTACTGCACGCTCGTTCACAAAGCTGCAGTGGCCTCGTTCTCCAACTCCAGCTTCAAGAGCTTACGCAACGCGGGAATCAGCGCCCAAACGGAATGCGCCTTGACCCTCTATCGTTGCACGATGGGAAGATGCAGCGCGCACGGGCTGTCCGCGATTGAGGCGTCGGTATCTGCGGCATCGTGCTCGTTCACGCGAAACGGCAGATCGGGCATATCCGCAAGCGAGTCGAATATCGCCTTGCAGTCTTGCAAGACATCGAAGAACGGGCAATTCGGCCTTTACGCATCAGAGTCGAGCCTCGTGATCGCCAAAGGCTCGTTCCAATCGAATGCCAGAGACGGCATGCGCTTGCTCAGCAGCACAGTAAGCGTGTCGCGCGCCAAGTCGACGAGCAACAAGGGATGCGGCATCCGGGCGAAGGGCAGCGCGCTGAGGGCGAAGAAGGTCACGCTCTCCAAGAACAAATCCCACGGAATGCTGCTGCAGCGTACGAAAGCGTCCCTGAAAAGCTGCACGTCAAAGCTCAACCGCAAACACGGTATATGCTTGACAGGCAAGAGCTCGATCAAGCCCCTTCGGAAGTGCACGCTTTCGCGCAACAAGGGTTATGGTCTATACGGCGGCAAGAAGTCGAAAGTGGCCAAACAGAGCAAGAACAAGTACCGCAGGAACGCAAAAGGCAGCTTTCGCGTCTTGAAATAAATCGTGCCACTATCCAAAAGCAGCAACCTGAGTCAAACGGCGCTCGGAACTGTACTTGGTTATACTAATTTTGAACTGTTTGAGAACAAGCCTCCATCATGTGTTTAGAACGCATATCTTTTGTATTATCAATTGCATTGTTTCGCGCTTGCATAACGCTAGGAGCCTGCCTTGAAGGACACCGTACTCGATATACTTGGCGAAATCCGCCCAGACGTCGATTTCGAATCGGAAACCGTGCTCATCGACGAGGGCATCCTCGAGTCGCTCGACATCGTGGCGATCGTCGGCGAATTCAACGAAGAATTCGATATCGACATTTCCGTCGACGACCTGCTTCCCGAGAACTTCAATTCCGTCGACGCCATGGTCAAGCTCATAGAAGAGCTTCAGAGCTAGCCCGCGATGGCCTTCACCTCGTTCGATTTTCTCGGATTCGCGGCGCTCGTCGTATTAGCCTATTACCTCTTCCCCCGCAAGACGCGCTGGGTTGCGCTCTTGCTGGCAAGTTACGCGTTCTATCTCATATCGAGCGCGCAGACGCTCGTGTTTTTGGTCCTCACGACCGTGGTGACGTTCATCGGCGGCCATTTCATCGGCGCCGAGAACGCCAAGAGCAAGACGTATCTGGCTGAAAACAAGGAATCGCTGACACGCGAAGACAAGAAGGCGCACAAAGACGCCGTCAAGAAGCGCAAGCGCAAGCTGGTGGCGCTCATCCTCATCTTGGATTTCGGCGTCCTCGCGATCCTCAAGTACTTCCGCGTCTACCTCGAGATGCTTCAGATCCCAGGGGTCAGCTTCGACCTCGGCATCGTGCTGCTGCCGCTCGGCATCTCGTTTTACACCTTCCAGTCGGCCGCCTACATCATCGACCTGTACCGCGACAAGATAGAGGCGGACAAGAACCTGTTCAAATTCGCCCTGTTCATGTCGTTCTTCCCGCAGATCGTCCAAGGCCCGATCGCCCGGTACGACCACCTCGCCCATCAGCTCTACGAAGGCCACAAGTTCGAATGCGTCAACCTCGCCCACGGTGCGCAGCTCATGTTATGGGGCTTTTTCAAGAAGCTCGTCATTGCAGACCGGGCGGCGATCCTCGTCAACCAGGTGTTCGACAACTACGGCGATTACTCCGGATGGCCCATCGCGCTTGCGCTCGTGTTCTACATGATCCAGATTTACGGCGACTTCAGCGGCGGCATCGACATCGCCCGCGGCGTAGCCCGCTGCATGGGAATCGACATGGCCCGCAACTTCCGCCGTCCTTACTTCTCGGGCAGCCTTTCGGAGTTCTGGCGCCGCTGGCACATCAGCTTGAGCTCCTGGTGCCGCGACTACATCTTCTTCCCCATATCCTTGTCCAAGACGTTCGGCAAGGCGGGCCGGAATCTGCGAAGCGCTCTGGGCGACCGCATCGGCAAGCTGTTCCCCATCATCGTCGCCCAACTCGCGACGTTCGTCACCATCGGCCTCTGGCACGGGGCTGACTTCAAATACGTTGCCTACGGCCTGTACAACGCACTAGTAATCATCAGCGGGCTGCTGCTCGAGCCCTATCTGAAGGCAGCTGCGTCCAAACTCCGCATAAACACGGAAGGCAAGGGCTGGAAGCTGTTCGGCATCCTACGCACGTTCGTCATCGTGGCCATCGGCCGCATCCTGCCGCGCGCCCAATCCTTCCCCGTCGCCCTGACGATGCTCGCATCGATGCTCACGCTCAATGCCGGCGCGGATTTCGCAGCCATCATGGAAACCATTGACCTCACGCGCTGGGATTACCTCATCCTGGCCTTCGGGTGCCTCATATGGCTTTTCGTGAGCATCGTCCAGGAACGCCGCGAGGCACAAGCTTCCAAGGGCAAGAAGAAGGGCATCGTGGCCGGCGAGGACGCGTCCAGGTCCAGCGTCGTGGAAACGGGGGCCGAATTCCGGCTGGCGCTTGACGCCATGCCGCTGTCCGTGCGTTGGACGGTGTACCTGCTGGGCATCGCAATCGTCTTGGTTTTCGGAATATACGGACCTTCGTACGATGCAGCCTCGTTCATCTACCGCGGTTTCTAGAAGATGCACTCAACTCGCATCGTGCCGCGTAGGGCAGGTTGACGCAACGCGCACGCCAATCATAATCCGCCTACGCCGCCTGCGTCGTGTTTAGCGGAAACGCCCGTTCCTGCCACGTGACTACGATTCGTTCTTCGGGTAGTATTTTGTCCAACAATTCAAAGAACGGAGCAACATGACAAAGGCAGTCATCCTTGCCGCAGGGAAATCGTCCAAGTTCTTCCCGCCGCTCTACGACAAGCCCAAGGGCCTGTTCACGTTCAACGGCGAAGTGCTTATCGAGCGGCAGATCCGCCAGCTCAAGGAGGCCGGAATCGACGACATAACCGTCGTCATCGGCTACGAGAAGGAGCAGTTCTTCTACCTCGAGGACCTGTTCGGCGTCGAGCTCGTGGTCAGCACGCGCTACAACGACGAGATGTCGCTTTCCAGCCTCGACATCGTGCGCGACCGGCTGGGCGGCTCGCTCGTGTGCTGCGCCGACCATTGGTACGCGGAGAACCCCTTCGCGGGATTCGAAGCCGGACGGAGCATGCGCCTCGTCCGACACTCGGCCGACACCCGCGGGGAGTTCACGGTCGAGATAGCCCCCGACGGCAGGCTCGGCAACCTGCGCGTCGGCGTCGGCGTGGGAGCGAGCCTCGTGGGCTACGCCTACTTCACGCCCGAGTTAGCGGGCCGCATGTTCGAGCTCTACGACTCGGAGCGCGGCACCGTCGGCATCAAGTCGCTGCACTGGGAGCAGTTCTGGGGCCGCCACGCCGACGAGCTGCCCCTCTACGCCGTCGACGCGCCGGAGGGGTTCCGCGAGTTCGACAGCCTGGGCGATTTGGCCCGCATCGACGCCAGTGTGCTCGACAACGTGAGCCGCACCGCCATAGAGAACATCTGCCGGCTGCTCGATTGCGGGAAGGGAGACATCAGCGAGGTGGAGCCGCTGAACAAGGGGCTGACCAACGTCTCGTTCTCCTTCTACGTGCGCGGGCACAAGTACGTGTACCGCCACCCGGGGGCGAGCTCGCTGAACATGGTGAACCGCCAGGCAGAGGTGGCGGCGCAGATGGCGGCCGTGGAGCTCGGCATAGACAGCAGCGTGATCGCCATCGACGAGGCCGGGTGGAAGCTCTCGCACTACGTCGAGGCGACCTGCGATTTCTCCTACGACGACCCCGAGCACATGGCCGCGGGCATCGCGCAGGTCAAAGAGTTCCAGGCCAAGGCGCCCGCCTGCGACTATCACGTCAACCTGCTGTTCGAGGGCGACCGCCTGCAGCGGCTCGCGTCGAACAAGAAGGGCGACCTGGCCCGCAAGCACGCGGCCACGCGCGCCAAGCTCGAGCGCCTCTGGCACTTCTGCGAGCTCGACGGCGTCCCCAAGGTGCTCTGCCACAACGACACCTACGCCGTGAACTGGATAGTCAGCGAGTCGGGGTACTGCCTCATCGACTGGGAGTACGCCGGCATGAACGACCCCTACAACGACATCGCCACGCTCACCGTCCGCGACGGGCTGCCCCGCGCGAAGAACGACGAGCTGCTGCGCCTGTTCGTCGGCGGCGAGCCGACGTTCGAGCAGCGACGCCACGACTACGCCGTGAACGCGCTGTGCGGGTGGTACTGGTTCAACTGGAGCCTGTTCAAGGACACGCTCGGGGAGGACGGCTTCTTCATGCTGCCCAGCTGGCATGCGCTCAACGAGTACCTGCCGCTCGCGCTCGACATGTACGAGAACCCCGGGGACTACATCGATGGGAGCGACGAATGAACGTGGCGATGATACTTGCCGGAGGCGTGGGCAGCCGCGCGGGCTTCGGGATGCCGAAGCAGTTCGTGGAGATCCTCGGCCACCCGATGATCTGGTACACGATCGACGCGTTCCAGCGCAACGCCGACGTGGGGGCCATCGAGATCGTGTGCATCGCGAGCCACATGGACGCGATGCGGGCCATCGTCGAGGAAGGCCGCTTCCACAAGGTCCGCTGGATCTGCGAGGGCGGCGACACCTTCCAGGGCTCCGTCATCAACGGGCTGGAACACCTGCGGGGGAAGGTGTCCGACGACGACCAGGTGCTCATACACTACGGGGACTCGCCCATGGTGTCCGACGAGATCATATCCGACGCGATACGGGTGTGCTCCGAGCGCGGCAACGCGAGCCCGGCGATGAGCTCGGTGTACCTGACGGCGCACCGCGACGAGCCGCGCTCCACCACCACCTGGCTCGACCGCGACGACGTGATGGTGCTCAACGCCCCGCAGGCGCTCAGGTACGGCTACGCCCTGTGGCTCTACGAGGAGGGGCGCCGCCGCGGCCTGCTCGACGAGGTCGACCCGCACACGGTCTCGCTCATGCTGGCAATGGGCGAGCGCGTGTGGTTCTCGAAGAGCTCCACCATGAACATCAAGCTCACCGAGCCCGAGGACTTCCTGTTGTTCGAAGGCTGGCTGCTCGCCAAGGAGAAGCGCGGGCAGACGACCTGATCAAACCGATTGAGGAAAGGCGGCGATATGGCTGACATCCAGACGACGGGCGGGCTGTTCACCGACGAGAGTCGCGAGATCATCACGGGCAACATATGCCGCGTGTTCGGCTGCGACGAAGGCGACGTCGAGGAGCTCGTGCCCGTGCAGGCCGGCATGACCAACGTGGTGCTGTCGTTCAGGCTCAACGGCGGCAAGTACGTGTACCGGCACCCCGGCCTCGGGTCCGAGGCGCTCGTGGAGCGCGGGCGCGAGACCATCATGCAGAAGGTCGTCGAGGAGGCGGGCATCGACACGACCCTGGTCGCGATGGACGTCGACGAGGGATGGAGGATCGGCCGCTTCGTCGAGCACCGCGACTTCGACTACGGCAACCTCAACGACATGGTGCGCGCCATGATGCTGTTCCGCCGGCTCCACGCGGCGCCGGCACGCGTGCGCTGGAACTTCGACGTCATCAAGAAGGCGGAGGGCATCCGCGACCAGATCGCGCCCGAGAGGTACGGCAGGTTCCCCGACTTCGAGGCGGTGCGCGGGCGCGTCTACCGGCTGGCCGGGCTCGCCGAGGGCGACGGCGTCAGGAAGTGCAACATCCACGGCGACGCGCGCGACGTCAACTTCCTCATAAACGACGAGGAAATCCACCTGATCGACTGGGAGTACGGCGGCTACGGCGACCCGGGCTTCGACATCGGCAGCTACGTCTGCGGCGGCCAGCACACGCTCGCCGAGGTCGACCGCATCCTGTTCACGTACTTCCGCCGCAAGCCCACCGAGGCGCAGCGCCGGCACTTCCTGGCCTACATCGCCATAACGGGCTGGTTCTTCATGCACTGGACGATGCTGAAGCAGAGCAAGGGCCAGTTCGTCGGCATCCACAAGGAACAGTGGTACCACTTCGCCAAGAACTACTCGCTCATCGCGCTGCCGCTGTACGGGGTCGAGGTCGACGACGGCGAGTACCGGGCGGCGCTCGCGGCCGCCGAGGCCTGCGAGCTCGAGGACCTGGGCTACATGAACGACTTCCCGGAAACGGAGGACGCACGATGAACACCTACATCATCCTCGCGGCGGGCAAGGGCGCGAACCTCCAGCCGCTGACGCTCAAGTACGCGAAGACCAGCTACAAGCTCGACGAGGAGACGACGATCCTGCAGCGCATGGTGCGCAGCATCAGGCGGTTCGACCGCGATGCCGAGATCGTCGTCGTGGTCGGATACAAGGCCGACGCGATACGCGCCGAGCTCGACGGCGCCAACGTCAAGTTCGTCATGAACCCGTTCTTCGAGGTCACCAACTCGATAGCGTCGCTGTGGTTCGCGCGGGCGTACCTCGAGCGCGAGAACGTCTCCATCGTGCACGGCGACGCCGTGTTCTCGGACGAGATCGTCGAGGGCTACCTGACGAGGCCGACCGACTACCCCTACGTGCTCGTCGACAGCTCCTACGTCCGTCCCGGCAGCTACAACGCGGTCACGCGCGACGGGGAGGTCCTCGTGATGTCGCGCAAGCTCGAGACCTTCGACGCCAAGTACTGCTGCATGACGAAGCTCGACCCCGTGTCGAGCAGGCTGCTGAAGCAGGAGGTCGACGACATGATCAACGCGGGCATGCACGACCAGTACCTGGAGGACGCCCTCGTGCAGATGATCATGTTCCACGACTTCCAGCTGTTCTGCCGAGACGTCGCGGGCAAGGGATGGGCCGAAGTGGACTCGGTCGATGATTTGCTCACAGCTCAGAGGATACATCAGAACAAAAGAGAACAATAGCAATCGCCCTAGAGCCTATCCAAAGGATGCACTTGCTCGCAACGCCTGGAAGTATCTGCCAGTTTGTCTGCAATAGTCGACTTGGTCTACTCGCTCTTGTATTACAATTGCGCTTGGGGGGCTTACAGGAGGCTATAATGCACGAAACAATGGACTTTTCTGAAAAGCGGATTCTGAGACTGTTCGCACTCTGCATCCTCATTTCGATTGCGACAATTCTCGCATTGCCGCAATCGGCGTTCGCCGAACGGATCGTCAAAGGCAACGACGTCTACATCACGCCAGACGAAGGCGAAGCTTGGACGTATGTCAAACTGGCCCCTATCCCCAAAGGGACGAAGGCAAACCCGGCAGTCATCAACATCGCCCCTGGCAACTACGTCGTTCCCCGAACTGAGATGCAGAATTACACTACCATCAACGCGGTCGGTGCACATTTTATGAGCTCGAGCTCTGGCGGTTTCTTTTACGGCGGCCAACGCTATCCCAAAAAGAAGGGCTATTCGCACCTGACAAACGTCACCATCAACGGAGGCGAGTACATATGCGATAAGAGCAATTCCAAGGGGTCGATCATCAAGTTCAGCCACGCAAAGAACATCAACCTGACAAATTTCGCAATGCGGAATTGCTACGGAACGCACTTCATCGAGCTCGTAGGCGTCAAGAATGCAAAACTGACTAACCTCGACATCACAGGTGTATATACGCTAAAAGACAAAACAAACGAGGCCATTCAGCTCGATAATGCGCTGAACGAGCGAGTTGCTCCAAAATGCAAGCCGTTCGACGGCACGCCCTGCAAGAGCATTAAGATCACGAACTGCAACATCATCGTCCCGAAGATGCCCATCGGCATCGGCACTAACTCTGCCTGCAAGAAGCGCAGCACCAAGATCTCAATCACTGGTTGCCAAATCGCCGCGCGATACAATACCGTTAATCTACCTGAGACCAAGAGCTGCAAGGTGAAGAACAACGTGTTCTATAAGTCCAAGATGTCGAAAACGAAATCTGCCAAGAAGCTGAAGGCATCTAAGAACAAGTTCTACAAGAAAATACCTTCTACCTTGACAGCTGCATAAGCGACGTCGAAACGAAATCAGGTTTAGATAAGAGCCCATTATCTATGCAAAATGAGAAGCACGGCGATTTCATTAACGAACGCCGTGCTTCTCATTTTGCACATACGCAGCAGCACCCTAATCAACGGAAGCCAAAAGCCAACCTTGATCTCTTCCCGCATGTCCTTATTACACGATATCGGGCACAGCGTCACCGGCCAGTCCGTCAACGGAAAACACCGAGTAGAAACTGTTGTACCTCGATATGGCCGACTCATTGCTAAATGTCCAGATGCCGAGGGGCATTCCCAGCTCCTTGCAAGCCTTCAGGTAATTTGAACGGCTCGAAGAAGGCATGTCCTTGCTTATGCAGATTATCGCATCGCCACCCCTGCTTCTAAGGTTCTTCGCCACATTCATCTTTGAGGTTCGGCTTGAAACCTCGTCATCGAGAACCTGGAACGCGACGTCTGGATGAACGGCAAACACCTCGTAGAGCAATAACTTGTGAAAGGAAGACCACACAACGCGGTCCTTCATGCCGTATTCGTCTACTTTGGCAACAAGTGATCGGACCTGGCTGTTGGTTCCCGATTTCAACTCGATATTGGGCACAAGCCCCTCATCGCGACAAAAGGCGATGAATTCCTCGAACGTCGTGTAGTTTCGTCCATCGTCACCCGAAGGCGTTTTACCAGCTATCGTCGAGTTTTGCAGTTCTTCGAGCGTTAGCTTGGAAATAGCCGTTGGCGTACGGGTTTCTTCTTCGACACGCTCGGTAACCGTCTCGGTTTCGCCGGTTTCATTTCCCTCTTCGTCGAGGACGGGAACCATCTCATCTTCTTTTTCTTCAACGTTTACGAGGGTGACTTCATCGTTGTGCGAAAGGACAGCGACATCATCGGACGTGAATCGAACATCCGTCTCAACGCGCGTGAACCCCTTCTCCGCTGCTGCTCGATAGGAGGCAAGCGAGTTTTCGGGTTCACTCACATGATAACCCTTATGGGCAACCAACACGCGCTCACGCCATTTGGCGTACAGCTTCTTGTTGCCATAAGTGCCTTTGGCCAGCGAAGGCACTATCTTAGTCAAACTAGCATTTGAATACCAGCCCATAAACGCATATCCCGGAAGAGTCGGTACGGGTAGCGACGAGAGCCCTTTCGAGGTCTTGTACGTCGTAGCGTACTTCGATGGCATTGTTCCGCCATTTGCGTCGTACGATATCGTATAAGACCGCGTTTTCCATTTCGCATACACCGTGCGTTTGGAGGCGCTTGATTTCCCCTTGATTATCTTGGCCTTCTTCGTAAGTGATTTGTTCGAGTACCATCCTTTAAACAGATAGCCGTTTCTCGTAGGCTTTTTGAGCTTCGACACTTTGTATGTCTTGTTCTTCTTGATGGTCTTCTTATGAGATGCGGGCAGCTTGCCGCCGTTGAGCTTGTAGACGATTCGATACGCAGAGAATTTCCACTTCGCGTATACAGTACGCTTCCCTTTGGCAGATACACCATGAAGGCTCGTCGCCCTCTTCGTCAGCTTCTTGTTCTTGTACCAGCCCATGAACTTGTAGCCCACTTTCGTGGGTTTCGCAAGACTCGCAACCTTCAATGTGGCGCCTTGCCGTATGGTGAGTACTTGATTCTTGTTCTGGGAACCTCCATTAAGCTTAAAGACGATGTTGTACGTCTTTTCCGTCACCGGTGAGGCGGCCGAAGCAGTTTCCAGCGATGATTCAGCCGCATGCGCCTCGGCGGGCATGAAAAACCATGCGTTCAACCACACCGCGATGGCAACGACCACCACTGTGGCCAGTACCGAATCCGCAATTATTATTCTCATCACAGGCGCGTGCACCCAAATTCACTTCCTTTTCGGGGAGGAGTGCAGCCTCCCCGCACATTGAAAATATGACAAAATATGACAACGACTAATAAACAGCATAATCGAATAGGCCTGAATGGCAGAAAGCTTCACGGTATCTCCCGCACCCCTTCATGCTCGAAGCCTTCACGGATACCAGGTTAGTGCGGGAAACGACCTGCCCCTTACGAATGCTTTTGAACTTCTAGCAACAATCTATACAGATCGTCATCGAATTTGAGGTTGCCAGCCCCTTCGAATTTCTTCGCGCACTTCAAATATGAGCTCATGGCCACTCTAAGAGCGTCCCAGTCTTCGCAGCTTGCCATATCGAGAAGCTCGGTTTTGCGGGCTAGCAGCTCCGTCGAGATCTCTTTCAGCCTTACCGCCAGCTTTATTTGCCTAAAGTTAGTTTGGAACCGCTTAAGCAAGACCCTATCGCGACGATTGAGCTTTCTCACCTGCTTCTTCCGGGTAAAGAACTCATTGCCGAGCAAGCCCTTGGCAAGCAGAGAGCCATATGATACGCAGCCAGATCTCAACACAGCGCCCTCATCCGCCGCAGGCGTTTCCGACAGACCAAGAGCACCGCCCACTTTGTCATAACACGTCGAAATCCAAAACTCATGACCCCTGTAGAAGACGGACACCCTGTCCTCGAAAACGCTCATATCACCCCGTGCGGCACTCGCGGCAAATCCTGCGAGTTTCACAAAAAGCCCCTCTTTGAAGCCCATCGCACTTCCACCCGAAGCGGAGCGCGCCATTATGCGGGTAAGGAACCGCAACGCAGAACCCGTCCGCATAATCCCCGCAGGAACAATCGACACGTGCAAACTGGTACGCGACGGCGCAGTTCGCGCCTTCAGATCGAAGTAAAGCGATTCTAGACAATAATAGCGAATGGCGGGGATGCCTCCAGTGCCATCATCCTCCCCCTCAACCGTTACCTCTATCGACCTGCTCGCCAACTTGGAAGCCGATAGAGCATTTGCGAGACGCGCCATATCCTCGTACCGACAAATGAGAGCGCAAACGCCATCGCTAAATGGCAATGCTGAACCCTGGTTAATGGCTCGAGCCAGCGAAGGGCCTAACACGTAATCGATCCCTGCTTCTTTACAGACGTCTGCCACCTCTGCCGCCAATCGCAACAGGCAATCACTGCAGGAATCGAGGATGTCGACAACCGGTTTTGGCCGGACGGTGGGCATACCCTCGAGAGAGGGCATGGGCCCATTCCATTGCGCAACTCCAGCCTGCTTCGCCCAACGAGGATTACGCAACCAGGACGGATGGTAGCCAGTTGCCTTGAAAACACCAAGTAGTGCAAGCCCGTTCCGCGTGCGTTCGGCTGCCTTTAAATACAAATCATGCGCACCATCGGCCTCTCCAACTTCTGCGAGGTAATCAGCCTCGAGCTTTTCGAAAAAGCCATCTCCTGGAAATCGCTCGAGACCCTCGTCGACAGCGCTCTTGAAACGATCAAGACAACATTCATCGGAATCGCACTTATAGAGCTGCCACAAATGCATGCACTGAATTTTGAGATAATAAGCGACAAAGGGGTATCGTCCGACCAAGGACCTCGCGGTTCGCTCCCCTTCGCCATATCGGCCGTACTGATAATCGTCCATCGCTGAACGCAATTCGGCGATGGCGTTTTCCACCTCCGCCATCGCGTCCGTGATTTCCCAGCCCAATTGCCTTCTCACACGCAAGAGCCTCGACGCATGCGTAATGCGTTTGGTGCCCATAAGCGCAATCAGGCCTGCCTCGAATACCTCGTTCGTTACCGGCACGAGCTGGGGATTGAGATACCGATATATCCCTTTGCTCGAATGGCGCCCAATCATCTCTATATCCGTTTGCCACGTAAGGTATGGCTCGAGGAGCACAGCAAGAGTTGCAGCATCCCCATCTTGCATGGCCGACATGAGCAAGGACCGATGACTGTCCAACCGAAAATCTATTTCAGCGGCCACAACCTCAGACCGTGCCCGAGCTTTCTCGTCCTTTAGCCAGTTGTTGATAGGCGCATTCTGCAATGAGACGAGTCGGCGCTCCTCCGTTTCCTTCAGCAGCTGGTCGCGGTCGTACTCTGGTTTGAAGTATTCGAGGGCTTCCGTATAGGGAAAATCGAGCGATGCTGCCACATTGTGTTTCGCCGGATTGATATACCCCGGAACTTCTGGCCATTCTTCGCCGTAATAGCAAGTAAGAAACTCGTTTATGCCCTTGGGAGCTAACAATTCGCAGTCTTCGAACTTTAACGTGACCGTCGAAGCGAACCAAGACCGTTCGAACAAAATAGGGACGCCCTGCCATCGAAACGCATAATTCGAGCCCCTGTCATCGAAGTGCGAAGCAAGCATCTCTTCGATTTCCCTCATGACGGGAAGCCGTCCTTCGCTTTTCATCCGATCGAGGTACTTCTTGAATCGATTCGGATCGAGCTCAACTTTGCTCGCTGCTGCATTCGCGTAATTTGCAAGCGAAGAGTACAGGTACATGTCTTGCAGGTAATCACGATAGGCCTCTTGCCCATCGGCAATGGGATCGAGCACGAAAATGTCGATGATTTCTCCGGCTACGTCGTCATGAAGCGACTGAGATGTATGAATGGTGGTCGTTTCCCGCGATACATAGCGCGGAAGTAAGTGGCCGTATGATTCTTCCGTGTCAGGCGAGCCGAGGTACCTGTTGGCAGGGAGCTGAGTTTTGCAGACCTCTTTGAATTTCTGCCAGTTGTCATAGGTCATGAGAAGATCGGCGTCGTCATCCCAGGGGAGAAAGCCCTCGTTGCGAACGGCCCCAATAAGCGTGCCCATGCCGATGAAATACGTGATATCGTTGCGAACGCACAGCTCGTGAATCTCTTTCAGCAATTTGAGCAAGTACTGTTGCTGCCTATTCATCGCGAAACCTTCCGCCCACGTGCACAGTTGGCCTTCGCAATGCGCAACGAGACCGCCGTGTACGTCAGAGTTCTAGTTGCCCTTATGAAGATGTTGTTTGACCTGCGTCGTGGAAATCCCTGGCGTACGGTCGAGAAAGACAAGCTCGCAGTAGTCGCGCAGGTACTCGAAACGGTCGCTTCCCGCCCAATCGCCGCCCATCACGACAACATCGATGCCGTAGCGTTTAACGTCATCGACCTTCTGCTCCCAGGAGTACTCAGGAATCACGAGATCGACGTATCGTATGGCCTCGAGCATCTCCCGACGCACTTCATAAGGGTAGAAGCTCTTCTTTCCCTTGCCTGCATTGAACTCGTCGGTCGAAAGCGCCACAACAAGGTAGTCGCCCATTGCCGCGGCACGACGCAGAAGCCGAGTGTGCCCGTAATGCAGCAAGTCGAACGTGCCGTATGTCAGTACTCGCCTCAGACCCGGATACGAGTGGTCAATCGCGATGCCGTCAACCATCTCAAGCGAGCTTTCTTTAATCTCCAACGAACTCATCGGGCGCCTTTCATCCATGTCAACTTGACGCCCCTTATCATATCAAATGACTTGGTATGATACGACGAGCATGTAACCAGTTACTGTTCACGCCCAAGCAGCCCTGGTCATCGGCAGGGTGCGTAGCCGCTTGCGCTGCCACAAACTTAAATAATTCTAATACGCGAGCAGCTGTAGACCTAGCGCCCTGCCGACGACCAGGGCGGACAGTCGAGAGGCCAGCGTGAATAGTAACGGTAACCAAGCGCAAGCTAACCACGATGCCGCAGTATCCTATAGACCTTTCGAATCCTTGACATCGCCAGGCACAAGACGCACTTTCGGTGCACCTGCTGCCTGAATTGCCAAATCGGCCTCGTATAATCGCTTTCCAGCTTCTTGGTCGTCGTGCACGAAGAACTCTTGCACGCGCTTGACGTATTTGTCTTTCATACGGCAATCGTTTTCCATGTAATTCACGAGCATGTCCGCAAGCTCATCGGAGCTCGTGCAAATCTCGCCGAACCCGATTTCAGCATAGTCGAAGTCGACCACCCGCCAATATGGGAGCGCCGGGTCGTGATAGTACACAACAGGCTTGCGCATATAGGCAAAATCGTATTGAACGCTCGAATAGTCAGTGACCATCAAATCGCTCTGCCGCATGATGGTCACATAATCGATATCTTCCGTGCAGCTGAGCGCCTCCACCACATCATTCGGTTCGAAATCGACGGTTTGCGCACTAAGCGTGGGATGCAGGAACATCTTGATCTTATAACCGTTCTCACGCGCTGCGTTGAGCACCCGCGGGTCGTTCATTACGCGATTGTACAGTTTGAAGTACTCGGAATCCTTGAAATGCGGATTATGGGCGGTCACACCACCGCCCAAGCTCTTGCCCGTAAGGGAGGGCCGCCATGTCGGGGCGAACAGAATCTGATGACGGCTATCATCGATGAGATCGTCGTAACGGGGCATGCCAGAATCGATGACCTGGTCCATCGCATAGCCATTATCCTTATTAGTATACAAATCTCGCTCATATTCCGACCCAATGACGACGCCGATGCAATCATCTGATATTTGCGCATAGGACGCGCTCGTGGTTATCGGATAGCCGTGGTACATGCGAACCACTTTAGCGTCGAGCAAATCTCTGAAATACGTGATCAAACTGGGACCAAGTCCGAGCTTCAGAAACGCGGGCACATGGGTCATGTGAACTACGTCGGCATGAAGCGCATACAGCTTGCCTTCAATCGTGGAAGGATCGAGTACGGTATAGCCCTCTTTCTTCAACCTCGCGCCATCCTTGGTAGCAGGGTTGATGAAGTAGACCTTCTCGATTCCATCATCTTGGGCTACAGCGTAGCGCATGGCGTACTCGGCGTTATCGCCCGCTTTATAGCTTTTATCATTGTAAGTCCAGATGATGCGGTCTTCGAACTCTGGAAGCGTATCCCAATATGCACGTCTCAGCTCTAAAACTCGCAATGCCGTTTCGCAATCGCTTACCAGTTTCCTATTTCCCGGTTGCTGTTTAGCCCTAGCCTCCGCCTCATCCGCCCGATGTTGCAAATGTGCTAGATATCGATCCTCGGCAGCCGTTCTTTCTTCGAGCGAAGCCTGTTCCACCACTATGGTTTTACCGGTTGAGCGAGCGATGTGGCCATCGAAATACCAATACCCGTACTCATCGCCAGTCGTCAGCTTACATGACCATGATGATTTGCTGAACTCGATTGCCTTTTCGACTCGATAACCGTCAAATTCCGCGACAAGCGATATCACCTGACTCGCAACACCCTCTTCAAGCGGTATGAACGCATGAAATGTATCCTGCCGGCAAGCGTAGCAATCGAAAAACGTCACAATACCCGCAACGGGCGTCTCCCAAACTGCTGGATATTCTCGCTTTTCGCCGCAGCTCTCGCTGAGAAAGACGAACTGATACGAGCCGATCGGGAAGCATCGGGCAAGCCTGAAGCGTATGTCGAGTCCCTTGCACCCCGTACCGTCTTCAGCGTATTTGAGAGTGGTCACTATGACGTGCTGTTCGCTCATATGACACAAATCGGCATTCGAAGGCGATTCCTTCAAATACAGCCGCGCATCGGTCACATGCAGGTTAACGCCGCTTTTCCCAGAAACGGGATTCGATATACTGCGCCTGACTTCAAACTCGAGCGGGTTGTCAGGGTTGCGCAACTGAGCAAGATAAATCTTTTTGTACCGCTCCCAAGAAACCGCCTTTGCGCGGCAGAATAGCACGTCGTCATCCACATAGCGCATAACTTCGCCCACTTGGGCAAGGTATGCTTCACGCTCTTGCGGACTATCGAATGCCATCTTGAGCAAACCGCCTTGATTGGATTTGAATCGCGGAATCGTAAGATAGAGTAGGCCGTATTGCGCGATTCGCGACAACTCGCCCGATGTCGTCTTCAACTTTTCGAGTAGAACCAGCGCAGAATCGAGGTACCAACGCTTGTCGTTGCTTTGAGGCGTTTTAGGGCCCGTCTCGTCGAGAATCTTTGCCGTACGGTACTTGTGCTGATTGATACGTGCAGTCTTAGGTGCTACCTGCATATATTGCAGTGCAAAGAGCTCATCTCGACAATATGTGAGCTCTTCGTCGAAACGCAGGCCGTATTTGCGGATGACATCCGCCCGATACACCCCACCATACGGCAGAATAACGCTCTCGGCGAACTTCCGGGATGCATCGTGCTTGATGATCTTGTCCTCAGACGTGTCGACCTCGTTGGCCAACGGCTTGCCATTGTGCGCTAACACGAGACCCGAAGCCATTCCGAGCGATCTATCATGTGACAGAACCTGCGCAACCCCCTCGATGTAATCATCATCATACGTTGCGCCATCATCGACAAACAACACGAGTGGTTTTTCGGTTTTCAGCATGATGTCATTAGCTTCATCAGCCGAATGTGACAAGTTTACGATGCATACGTCGTCCAGAGCATACGCCGCCCGACTTCGCACGTGTGGTAGAGAAATCCCAGAGTTTGCCAATTGCCGGAGTTTCTTGAAAACGCCTCGAAAACCAGCCTTTGCAAACCCCGCTAGCGTCGTCGTCATACTCATCATGTACCTCTATCACATTATAAAAACCTAGACGCTCTACTCCTGGCTGGAAAGCGTCCGCTCCACAAGCGAGAAATTGCCCGCCCTGTTTCCCCTGAGCAGATATTGATGACTCGGCTCCAATTCCGTCGCGAAGGAAATGGAGCCCCAGGGGTATTCGCTTGAAATCACCGGATAGCGCAAACGTGCGGCTTTCCGTATGCCGCCAATTCGCATCACGAGATATAGATTCAAGGAACGCTCCGCCAGCTCTTGCTCTTGCGGTGCAGCCGCGGAATCCAACCGCGTCTCATCGCCATCTTCCTCATCGTCAAACTGGGTTTTGTCATTTTGCGCTCGGCCAAAACCCTCAAAGGCCTCCAAAGCCGTTAGGCATGCCGACCAAGTACCTTTCGCCGGATACTCATCTACAACATCGGGCGACACCCCAGTCCAACTAAGAGCGCAATCCCACGCACATTCGAAATCAGACCCATTATCGCGAGCGACGATCGAAATTCCGCATGAGTCAACCAACGTCTCGACCGCCCTGCTCGCAGCTACCGAACCGCTAATGGAAAGGGTGCCATCGGAATTCCATGCGGCATCTACAATCGAGGCCTTAGACCGCAATGCCCTTTCAATCTGGCAATCGTACGTGCCCGCATCCACATCGACGTGACATATGAGGCTATCGTCGGTAACGGCATAATGCAGGAACGGCTCTGCGCCTTCCGAAGCCGTAGTTCGAAGCTTTTCCACAACCTCTCGCGCAACATCGAATCCCTCGAAAAACGCGGCATCTAGCACTATCCTCATCTCCGGCGGAGTGGTCAGGTATACATCGGGCTGATAATGCGGACCCACCTGATGGATAATCCGATCAAACCAATCGCGTGCTCGTTCATCTTGGCTTTCGAGAACCGTAATCAACGTGCGGAACACATCGCGCCTGATGATTCTTCTGAGAAGAACGTGCTCACGCTCCTCCGCTGGAACCCGTTGTTCGATGAACTCGAATAAATCGCCATATGCCTCGAGATTCGATTCGACATCGTTCCATGTCGTAAGCGAAATATTCGCGTCGTCGTTCTTGACGTACGCCGCATTGTAATAATCATAATCAGCTGCAATGGAGACGATATCCGCCTCCACAAAGGCGCGTAGGACAAAGCTGATATCTTCGGGCATGAACCGAGGAAACCGAATATTCTCGACAAGAGTTTTCCGGAAAAGCTTAAGGGGCGCAAACGTCCACATGAGCTTTGAACGATAGATGTCTACATCGGGATCGTTCGAGGCAAACATGGCAGTCGGAACAGAGCGACCTCCACGCCCCACGAGCTTAACGGCTAAAACATCCGAGTTCCACTCGACGGCATGTCCGAGCATTCGCAGAACCGCTTCGTCGCCAAGCCAATCGTCAGCGTCCATGAAGAAGACGTATTCACCACGGGCGAGTTGCAGTCCGATGTTGCGTGGCTCAGAAGGAGAACCCGATTGTGTTTCGGTCTGCGCCACGGTTATCAATCCGGGATTCTCTTCGGCATATCGTTTTGCGATAGAAAAAGTATCGTCGTTCGAGCAATCGTCCACGATGACGACTTCCATGCTCTCGGTTGCATACGTCTGATCGATAATCGACTCCAGAGCACGTACGAGCGTATCAGAAGCATTGTACGCAGGTATGATGATGCTTATATCTTTGCCAGCCCCATTTTTGGCGGCTAATGCGGGAATACGACGCATCTTGCTATGCAGTTGCAGCGTCTCCTCGTCAAATACGCGTTCTATTATTCTTCTCGTGGCAAAACCATCGCACGAACTCATAAACCGATTGCGAAACGCGCTTACTTCCGCTTTGTCGAACCGTTCGTCCAGATGCGTCAGCCATTCGATAAGGCACTCATTGTCCTGAAACACCGGTCCTGGCGTAAGCTCATCGTAATCATAGTAAAAGCCCCGCCAATCACCGTAATCGGAAAGGTCGGGGGCAAAAAATGCCATCGGCCGCTCGAACAACGAATATTCGAATACGATAGACGAATAATCTGAAATACAAATATCAGCCGCACAAAGCAACGCATCAATCGGCAGACGGTTCCCCACCTGAAACGCAAACGTTTCGCAACCTTCCGGAATTTCCGGAGGACACTTGACGAATGGATGATGCTTGATAAGCAGCACATGAGTATCCCCAAGCGCATCGCGCAACGCCTCGATATCGAGATCGCCAGGGCCTTTTGCGGTTTTCACATGCCCGCGAAACGTCGGTGCATAGAGAATTATCTGCTTGTCTTTGCAAGCCGGGTACCGAAGCTCAACCCGCCGGCGAGCAGCATCCACAAAGCTCGGATCATGAAATACGTCGGTCCTGCTTACACCTATTGGCTGCACGACCTCGGGAGTATCCTCAAGAACCATGGCTTCACGGTAGGCCCATTCGACCTCAGGGCTGCTGACGGTAACCATGCTGAGGTTTTTATAAAATGGATGACGAAGAATATCCTCGCGCGAACCGCCAAACTTAAGATCAGCGGTGCTCATGCCCCATTTCTTGAACGCTCCACACGCATGCCACAACTGGACGACTTTGGTCTCTGGCCGCAGCGGCACGCAGCTCACCACGTCAGACGCATCGTTGAGAAAAACGTACTTGGCTGTTGCAAGCTCGCGTACAAAGGCTTCGCAATTCTGCTCATATTCCTTGTATCGAACGGAGTTTTGCCGAAGAGTAATGTAGCTTAGGTCGAAATCATATCGCTTTTCGAGACGATTCCACAATAGCGTATACGCATCGGGCATCGCCGTGAGCTTGCCCTCGGCAAACAGAACCTTGCGCTCGTCAACGGGCTGCTTCGCAGCTTCTTCGTAAATTGCGGGAAGCTTCCTGCTCAACAACCTGTCTTTGGCTATTCGCTTGGCAATTTTCAACGCCTTTTTGTACGGCCAAAACTTCTTCCAGCCCTTCGGCATGGCGAACCCCGTTCCTCAACAACCTGCTACATCGCTTGAACAATCGCACCCTGCCTCGCCGAAGCGCTGAAGCTAGTCCCGCAGGTTACATGTTCCATTCCATAATGGTCTTGCCCATCGACTTCTTCGTATCCGCGTCGAACGCCGATGCGATGTCCTTGATGGAGGAAACAGGCACGACCGTCCCCACGAGCGCGCTGAGATAATCGACCATCTCCGGATGCTCGCGGTACAACGCCAGCGTGTTCTGGAAGTCAGCGCGGCCGCTTCGGCTCGAACCGTACACGCGCAGGCCCTTTTCCAGCACCATGCGAGTGTTGATGGGCACCGGGTTTTCCGAAACCCCCATCAGCGCAATCGTACCCTCGGGATGGATCTTGTCGATGATCTGGTCGATTGCAGCCACGGAACCGTCCCCGCCGCAGCATTCGAAAGCATGGTCGATCTGAGGTGCGCGATCGGCTTCGGTCGTGAGATAGGTGTCGGCGAACGTGAAATCGGCCAGCTTGTAGGAGTTGCGGCCGAACACGACGATGCGCATGTCGGGATAGGTCATGCGCAGGACGAGCGCCGTGATGAATCCCACGTTGCCATCGCCCCACACGCCGACCACATCCCTGCGGTCGTGCGCAATGCGGTCGAATCGCGAAACCGTGTGAACCGTGACGCTGACCAGCTCCGTGAATGCAGCGACATGCGGGTCGATGCCATCCGGCAACGCCAGCACGCGCGCACGCGGCAAAACGCAGAGCTCTTGCATGAAGCCATCGAACCCGCTCCCGCAAAACCGCGAGGAGCGCAGATAGTTCTCGGCGATGACGTCGTCGGTCTCCACCGGATCGTTGGGCAGCATGACCACGGGCGTGCCCGGCGCGAACTCGCCTGCCTGGTCGAACGCCACGCGCCCGATGCCCTCGTGGATAAGCGCCATCGGCAGCTTCTTGGCCAGGGCCTCGGGGCTTCTGCGGCCCAGATAGTAGCGCATGTCGGCATTGCAGATCGAAAGATGCGTGGGACGCACCGCGACGACGCTGTCGTCTACGGCGACCGGCACCTCGACAGGCTCTACGACGCGAGGCGCCACCAAACGGTATACGCGGTTAAGCATCGATGTCCTCGCCCTCGATCATCGCACGCGCGATGCGCATGTCGTTGGTGTACGTGAGCTTCATGTTGGACACATCGCCCTGCACGAGCGCGACCGGCTCGCCCTTCAGGACGAGAATCTTGCAAGCATCGGTGAGAACCGCCTTGGTATCCTCGGCAAGCTCCTCGAACAGGGCCTTGAGACGCAGCGCATTGAACGACTGGGGCGTTTGTCCCTGATAGAATTCGGATCGCTTGGGGATGTCGGAAATCACCGTGGCGTCGACGCTCTGCACGATGGTGTCCGTCGCGGGAATCACCGTATCGCATGCGCCGTATTTACGCGCTGCCTCGATGTTGTCCTTGATGATGCGGTAGCTGACGAAGGGGCGAACGGCGTCATGCGTGACGATGATGTCGTCCTCCTCGAGCCCGACCGTGTCCTCGATATGAGCGATCGCGTTCATGATCGTATCGTTGCGCTCTGCGCCGCCCGCCACGACCGAGATGCGGTCCGAATACTGCGAGAGGTAGCGTTTCACGATGTCGTTGGTCTGGTTGATCCAGCCAGCCGGCGGCAGCACGATGATGTCCGCGAAGTCGTCGACCATGCAGAACTTTTCGATCGTGTGCACAATGACCGGGCGGTCGGCCATCATCCAGAACTGTTTCGGCTTGTCGGGATTGCCCATGCGGGTACCAGAGCCGCCCGCGAGAATTGCCGCATAAACCTTGCCCATATGAACTCCGTTTTCCTAGATGTTTTGCTCATAATACGCCATGGCGTCATCCATGGTGCCATCGAAGAGCTTTTTGCCGTGATCGAGCACGATGCCGCGGCTGCAGAACTCCTGCGCCGTGGTCGTGGAGTGCGTGACGAACAGGACCGTGACGTTGCTGTCCATCATAATCTCGCGAATGCGCGTGACGCATTTTTTCTTGAACTTGCGGTCGCCGACCGAAAGAGCCTCGTCGACCACGAGGATTTCGGGGTTGACCGAAACGGCCAACGCGAATCCGAGGCGCGCCCTCATACCGCTCGAGTACGAGCGCATGGGCTGGTCGATGTACATGCCGAGATCAGCGAACTTGATGGCCTGCGGCTCGATTTCTTCGAGCTCTTCCTTGCTCATGCCCAGGATCTGGCCACGCAGGTGGATGTTCTCGCGGCCGGTGAGGCGGCGATCGAACCCAGCGGACAATTCGAGCAGCGCGCTTACCGAGCCGTTCACCGTGATCTCCCCCGACGTCGGATAGGTCACGCCCGTGATCATCTTGAGCGCCGTGGATTTGCCAGCGCCGTTGAGGCCGAGGAACGCGACGGCCTCGCCCTTCTTGATCTCGAAGCTCAAATCCTCGTTGGCGTTGATGGTGCCGAGGTAGCCCGTGCGCTTCTTCTTGATGTTGAAGAGCCCCAGGAACCGGCCCCGATCGTTCTTGTACAGATCGTAGGTCTTGGTGACGTGGTCGAACTTGATTGCGATCTCGTCGCTCGACCCAGGCATATGGAGGTCTTTGGTAACCGAGAGCATATGTGCGCGCGAACGCTTGGTCCGCACGGATTGCTCGGTGATCTCGGGTGCGTCGGCGGGCACGACCGGGGTAGCTTCTGCCTGGTTTTCGTTAGAGGACATCGGCCACCTCCCTGTTCGTTTTATTGTAGACGATAAAGGCCAGCACCGCAGTGACGAGGAACACGGCCGCAAAGCAAAGGCATGTCATGGGATCTTCCCAAATCCAAGCCTTCAAGAACAGCGCATCGCGAAAGCCCGTGACGAAAAACGTGATGGGATTGAACATGAGAGCCGTATGGATGAGCGGACTGTTCATGGCGTGAACGTCGAAGATGACGCCGGACAGCCAGAAAAACGGCGTGCTGAGCGCGTTCATGAGGTTTTTCATGTCCCTGCTCAAAGCGCAGAGCGGCGATATGAGGACGCTGACGAGCCACCAGAAGATGGCCATCAATACGACCAGCACGGGGAACTGCAAGAGGTACAAATCGAGCGGCTGGCCCGTTCCGAAGTAGACGGCAAACAACACGACGTACTGGATGAGCTGTATCAGCAGCGTCGACAGCGTGTAGATGCTGGAGATGGAGCTGATCGGGAATTTTACCTTCTTGACCAGATACGAGAACTTGCGCAACACGTCGACGCCGCCGCCGAGCATGTTGCTCATGAAGAACCAGGGGATGATGCCCGCCGCAAGCCATAAGATGTAGGGGCCGTCGCCGACGACGACCTTCGCGCCGCGCATGCCCACGTCGAGCGCGAACCAGAAGCAGAACACGTAGATAATGGGCTTTACGAGAAACCAGCCCCAGCCGAATGCTGCGCCGCGCTGCTGCTTCTTGAGCTCAAAAACGGCAAGACGCCAAATCTGGCCCCGCCATTCCCAATTGTCCTTGAGGATGCTCTTTAACGTACCCAAGCAAGTTCTCCCTTGAATTTTGACCTTATGATGATAGCACAGCGGTCTTCGCAACATATGAAGGAAGCGTGCGGATGGCCTTACCGCAGGCAAACGGGCAGGATAACCTCGCTGCGGACGGAACGGCCGGCTATCACTTCGAGCTGCTCGATGCGCTCTTGCTGCTGCTCGCCGAGCTCTTTGCACTCGCCGCCGAGCTGGACTTGCTCGCCGCCTTCGCCTCCTTGACCGCCTTCGCGCGCTTCTTCGCCTCGGCCTTGCTGACGATCTCGGAGAACTCCTTGCCCTTCTTGAACGCCTTCATGACTTTCTTCCACGTCTTGACGTCGTCCTCGACCACCCATTGGCCATCACTCTCGCGCGGGCCGCCACCATAGGGGCCGGTTCCCTGCACGAACGTCACCTTGCTGGCGTGCTCTATGAAATCGAGCATGACCGCGCCGAGCTCCGCGAGGTCGGCGTCGGTCTGGACATCGGTCTCGACCGATGCCAGCAGATGCTCCACGTCGACCGCGTCGGGATACGTGAGCACCTTCTCGATGATGGCCTGCTCGATGGCGCGCACGTTGCGCTGGCGGTAGTAGTCCTGGTCCTCGACGTACTCGTGCCGGGCACGGGCGAACGCGAGCGCCTTCGAGCCGTCGAGATGCTGATCCTTACCCGCCTTCACCTTCACGGTGCCACCGGTGGCCGGATCGCCCACTTCGATGTCGAGCGGCACGTCCACATCGATGCCGTCGATGCTGTTGATGAGCGCCTCGAACGTCGAGAACGTCGTCATCATGTAGTAGTCAGCCTGCACGCCCGTCAGGCGCTGCACAGCCTTGACCACCTGCGCGGGATCGTTATCCAAGAGCGCATCGTTAATCTTGTTCGTCTCGCCGTTTATGACCGTGTCGCGCGGGATGGTGAGCAGTGAGACCTTATACTTCTTGGGATCGATGCGCACGAGCGTCATCACGTCGGAGTGCTGGTCGACCTGGGCATGGTCGGTCGCCTTGCCCGTGTAGAGCGCCGTGCCCTTGCGCGTGTCGGAACCGATCAGCAGCACGTAAAACGGCTTGGTCAGCTTGGCCGGAGCCGCCTGCGAACTCTCGATGGCGATGTCCTCCGGCTCGTTGCTGGGCGCCACGGCATCGATCAGAAGCACCAAGCCGATGAACGCCGCCGCGAACGCCATGACGACCGCAGCCGTGATAGCCGCTACACGGTTGGCCTTGCGACCGTATGAAATCGTTCCCCTAGCCATGACAGCCTACTTTTTCTCGCGCGGCATGCGCGGGCCGCGCCGGCCCTTGTTGTCGTAATGGTGCTTGAGCACGGGGCTGAACAGGCCGAAACGCCAGATGATGATGAACACCACGACGAACAGCACGAGGAACACCGCCCAGCGAACCGGGCCGTTGTAGCTTGATAGGATGCAGCCCGCGACCGCAAGCAGCGCCGAGCAGGTCCACAACACGGCGACCGAGCGCTTCTGAGACAGGCCCGAGCGCATGAGACGGTGGTGGATGTGGTTCATGTCGGCCTGGCCAATGCTCTGATGCCCTCGTAAGCGGCGGATGATGGCCGATATGGTGTCGAGCACAGGCACGCCGGCGATGGCGAGCGGCACGACCATGATGACGAAGCTCTGCGTACGCGTCACGCCCACGATGGACACGATGCCGACGATGAGCCCGAGCAACATCGACCCCGAGTCGCCCATGAACACCGAGGCGGGAAAGAAGTTGTAGCGCAAGAAAGCCAGGCATACGGCTATGATCGCGATGCTCGTATAGGCGAAGATGATGTTGCCGCGCATGGCGACGATGTAGAGCAGGGCCGCCGACACGATGGCCACCACGCCCGACGCCAGCCCATCGAGCCCGTCGATGAGGTTGATGACGTTGACGAACACGACGAGGTAAAGCACCGATACGGGCGCATCGAATAACCCGAAGTCGATGTAGTCGCCGGTGATGGCCATGCGCACCGTGCCGATCGAAATGCCCGATAACACCACCACGAACGCAGCGACGATCTGGCCGATGAACTTTATGGATGGCTTGAGCTGGGTGATGTCGTCGATGAGGCCCACGAGGAACATGAGCGTGATGCCGATGTAGAGAACGATGTAGTTGACGCCCTCGAACGTGTAATACCCCTCGAGCTTCCACCCGAAGAATCGCGAGCCAATAAACACTGCGAACGCGGCGGCGACGAGGCCTAAGTACATGGCGATGCCGCCGCAACGCGGGATGGGCACGGAATTGACGCGGCGGTTGCTGGGATAATCGATTGCGCCGACGAGCATGGCGATGCGCTTCGCAAGAGGCACAGTCGCGAACGTGACGATGAACGCCACCGCAAACACGATTGCCGCATTGGTCAGGCTCACGTATCCCCTGTCGTCGTCCTTATACTTCCGTTGCGGCGTTCGCATTGAACCATTTCCGCAAAACTCAATGATTATATCGTTATCCGCCGCCATATCACGTTCCAAACGCGCATCCTCACACGAACACCCGCCTGCACACATGTGCGACTGACCGAAAGGGAGACTCCCTAACGGTCACTGACCAAAGGGGAGACTCCCTTTCGGTCAGTAGCGGTTACAAAATGTGCACCACATGCGTTCTCGCGCATATCCCCCATGCATAAAAAGGGCGCCGCAAGCGCGACGCCCTGATACCCGCTACGTTACAGGCAACGTCTGGCTATTCTGCCGATTCCCCATCGTAATTGTCGTACTCAGCGGTACTGCCATTGGTCCCCTCGACCTCGACCGTCGAGCCGGCGAACTCGAACGGGTTGACGTTCGGCACGATCTCGGATGCATCTTTGCCACTCTCGATGGCATCGATGATCTTGGCCCAGGTCTCCTCATCGCGATAGGCGAGCCAGAGGTTGACCTCTTCGTTCACGCCGCCGTCATTGGGGCCGGTGTAGAGCTCGAAGCTGACCTTCTTGGCATTGTCGGCGAAATCCTGGACGTAGGCGGCCAACTCGCGGTCGCTCAGGTTGGTCTCGACGTAAGGATACAGCTGCGTCGCGACATCGCCCGCGTTGTCGGGCTTGGCCAGAATCTGCTCGAGCATGGTCTGGAAGATGTAGCGATCGTTGAACTGACGGTATGGTTCTGCGTTGCCCGACATGTCGTAGGAATGACGGTCGCGGGCGAAGATGAGCGCCTGAGCGCCGTCGAGCGTCTGCTCGCCCTGCTCGAAGCCCATGGTGTCGCCCGTCAGGGCATCAATAGCCGACACGGCGAGCGGGGTGACGACGTCGAGGCCACCCATATCGTTGATGATCTTCTGGAAGTTCACGAACGTGGTGATCATGTAGTAGTCGGGCGTCACACCGGTGAGCGACTTGACTTCGCCGATCAGGCCGTCGATGCCGCCCTGATGGAACGACTCGTTGATCTTGTTGGGCTGACCATCGAGGTCGATCGTGGTATCGCGCGGAATCGTGACGACCGTGAGCTTGTACGTGGTCGGATCGACGCGCACGAGCATGATCGTGTCGGAACGGCCCTTGCCGTCGGCGTACTGGCCGTGCATGCCGACCGTGCCCTCGCGCGAATCGCTGCCGACGACGAGCACGTAGAACGGCTCGGTTTTCAGGATGACCGGCTCTTCGGACATCGTCGGCTCGGTCGAAGCGTCGAGCGACTCGTTGGTGCCAGATTGCGTAGGTGATGATTGCCCGCATGCGCTCAGCGCAGCCAGCGAAGCGGCCAGCGCCAGGGCGAGCACGACTAATAGGGCGCCCCTCTTCTTCATGTGCCTTCTCCTTTACTGTTGCGTTTGCACATGCGCGTATTGTAGCACCGCAGCACGGCACCTTGGAACACATGCTGCCAATGCCGTGCAATTCTCACGAAACGTGGTTGAAACACTTACCCTGAGACCCGTCTCACAAGCCGCTGCCCTGCACGAGAGTTTGCAAGAACATGCGCGCGGCGGGCGAAAGGGGCGCGTTTTCGGCATAGGCGACCGAAATCTGGACGCGCATCTCATCGTCATCGGTAGAATAGCAGATCAACCCCGGCATCTCCAGCTCTTTGCGGCCGGGAGCACCGTACATGAGCGCCACCCCCGCGCCTGCTTCGGAAAGGGCGCGTGCGGTGATAGCCTGATCTGTATGGATGCGCTGCACGGGATCGATGCCGTAGCGCCTGAACAGCTTGAGCAGCGTCTCCCCCATGTACTGGCTCTTGTCGAGCAATATGAACGGGTAGTCCTCGAGTTTTCTCAAGTCGAAACCGTTCTCCGCAAAATCCCTGTTCACCTCATAATCGCGCGGAACGCAAAAATACATGCCCACGTCGAAGAGCGGCTCGTAGCTGATGCCGCTGACCTTCTTCTCGGCGTTGGTGATGAACAGGTCCAGTTCGCCCTTTGCGGCCATCGTGGTCAAAACGGGTGCTTTCTCGTTGACGACGCGCACGTCAACGCCTGGAAAACGGCGACTGAACTCGCATATGGCCGGAGGAAGGAACTGACAGGTATACAAGTGCGTCCCGCCGACCACGAGCTCGCCGCTGACGAGCTCTTCGACCTGCATCACGGCGTTTCGGAACTCCTTGTCGAGATCCTCGGCCTTCTGCGCATACTCCAGATACATCCTGCCCTCGTCGGTGAGCGCCACCGGACGACGATTGCGCTTGAAGACCTGGATGCCGTACAGATCCTCGAGCTTGCGCAAACGAGCACTAAGCGCCGGTTGCGATATCCCCATTCGTCTCGCGGCGTCAGAAACGCTGCCCTCTTCGACTATCGTACGCACGTCATCCGCAAATCGCAGATCCATGATTTCCTCTTGCCCTCAATCTCCAGCTCTGCGTATTAGGCAAAAAGCCCAGCGGCGCCCCGTTAAACCTGAACGTATCTTAGACCCATACGTCGCATGGCGATAAAGTCCGAACAGATTCTTCGCAACGAGCTGAAAGCATTGCAACAGCCTGCAACAGCCGACCAGGTCGGCTGTTGCAATGGAAATGGACGCTAGCCGAGCGTGCGGTAGAAGCAGGTGCGCTCGCCGGTATGGCATGCCGGGCCAGCCGGGTGCACGAGCGCCAGCAGGCAGTCCGCGTCGCAGTCGTAACGCAGCTCGACGAGCTCCTGCACATTGCCGCTCGTCTCGCCCTTGTGCCAGAGCTGTCCGCGGCTGCGCGACCAGAACCAGGTCGTGCGCTGCTCGAGCGTGAGGCGCACCGACTCCTCGTTCATCCACGCCATCATCAGCACATCGCCCGCATCGGCATCCTGCACGATGCACGGAACGAGCCCCTGCTCGTTGTACGCGAGACCGCTTACGTCCATGTCTTCTTTCCTTTCACCCAACCGTTTTCCCGCGGGGAACATGATTCGCGCCGATGATCGCCGTAAATCGGTTTCCCCGCGGGTAATTGATCCTGCAATGCTCCAGACAAACAGTATGGCTCTGCACGGCTGCTCCAGAAGGGCTGCGAGGCGGGGGTGTGAGCGATTCTGCAGGCACTAACTTCTAACCTTCATCTAGATTAGCCGAAGCCAAGCGAACGCCCCCGCCCCGCAGCCCTTCCGGCGCAGCCGCGCAGAGCCCCGACCGCTTTCCAGTGGAAACTATCTGCTTGACGGCTACAACCGCACGGGAATGCCCTGGGCGCGCATGTATTCCTTCACTTGGCGCACGGTGAGCTCACCGAAATGGAACACGCTCGCGGCGAGGACGGCATCGGCCTCGCCCTCCAGGATGCCCTGCGCGAAATGCTCGAGCTCGCCGACGCCGCCGCTTGCGATGACGGGAATGTCGACCGCGCGCGCGATGGCGCGCGTGAGGGCGCAATCGAAGCCATCGCGGCTCCCGTCGCGGTCCATGCTGGTCAGCAATATCTCGCCAGCACCGCGACGCGCCGCTTCGCGCGCCCATTCGACGGCATCGATTCCCGTGGCCTTGCGTCCGCCCGCCACGTAGACTTCCCACTTGTTGGGATTGTCGGCACGCTGCTTGGCATCGATGGCCACGATGATGGCCTGCGTGCCGAACGCCTCGGCGGCCTGCGTGATCAGCGTCGGATCCTTCACGGCGGCCGAGTTCACGCTCACCTTGTCGGCGCCGGCGGCGATCATGCGCCGGATATCGGCCACGCTGCGGAACCCGCCTCCCACCGTATAGGGCAGATGTAGCTCCTCGCTCGCACGGCTGGCTAGCTCGACCGTCGTCGCGCGGTCATCGCTCGTCGCCGTGATGTCGAGGAAGATGACCTCGTCGGCCTTCTGCTCGTCGTAGCGCTGTGCAAGCTCGATCGGGTCGCCCGCATCGCGCAGGTTGACGAAGTTCACGCCCTTTACCACGCGCCCGTCTTTGACGTCCATGCAGGGTATAACTCGCTTGGTCAACATCGTTTCGCCTTTACTCGTCGGTTCGGTCGTTCATGCTAGGATACCACGCGTGTCGGCAAAGTCCGCAAGCGGACGGTGCTTCTAACCCCCAAACCGTGCAATCAGGTCTTTTCGGATGATCTTGCCGTTGAACGTGCGGGGAATCTCGTCGAGCACCTCGACAAGGACCGGCTGCTTGTTGGCGTCGAGCGCCTTGGCGAGAAACGCCTTGAACTCTTTGAAATCGTAGCTTTCGCCATCTTCGAGCGCAATGCAGAGCACGGGCTTTTGGCCCGTCAGCTCGTCTGTCACGGGAACGCACGCGCAGTCGCGCACCGCGGGGTGCTTGACGACCTCCGCCTCGATCTCCTCGGGAGCGATCTTCACGCCGCCGAAGTTGATGACGTCATCTTTGCGACCGAGCATGTACACGTAACCCTCTTCGTCGATGTAACCGAGATCCTTCGTGTAGATGAAGCCGTCCTGCATCGTCTGGGCCGTGAGCTCGGGGGCGTTGAAATAGCAGCTCATGTTGATGTCGCCCGCGCTTGCGAGAAGGCCCAGGTTATCGGGCGAGGAATCGATGGGGTTGCGCTCGTCATCGACCACGATGAACCGCGCGTTGACGCAGGGCTTGCCGATGCAGCCCTCCTTGTTGGAAGACATGCCGAACTCGAGCAGGCACGAGCAGCCGGCCTCCGTGCTGCCGTAGAAGTTGTAGAGGCGGGTCGTGGGGAGCAGCGCGCGGATGCGGGACTTGTCGTCCTCGGCGAGCGGCGCCGAGCCGAGCTGTACGTAATCGAGCTGGTCAGCGTAGGTGCCCAGGCGGTCCTTCGACAATTTGAAGATGATGGACAGCATGCTCGGCGATAAATCCAGAGACGTCGCCCCGTAGTCGTCCATAAGCTGGAAGAGCCGCTTCAGGGCCAGCACGCCGTCGGCGATGACGGCGCTCGAGCCGTTGACGATGTTGCTGTACGTGCGACGCAAGCCATGCGAATGGCTCAGCGGCATCGGGATGACCTCGACATTGCCGGGCTTCATTTGCAAGCCCGCGATGATGTTCTCGGCGATGGCCATGTTGTTGCGGTGGGTGATGACGACGCCCTTCGACTTGCCGGTCGTCCCCGTCGAGAACAGGATCTCGGCCACGTCTTCCGCCGCGGGGAACAAAATGGCGACGTCGAAGCGAGCGGCGCAGTCCTCGCATGCGTCCCTGATATCGCAGAACCGCAGATCCGCCAGCTCTTCGCACGGCGTCGGGCCGATATGCGCAGCGGCACCCGTCTCGCCCTTGATCTCAAGCTTGCGAATCGCGGAAGCGTTTTTCTCGAGCGGCACGGCGATGACGCCGGCCAGATGGCAGGCGAGCATCCAGACGATGAAGTCCGCCGACTGATTGCACTCGACGAGCGCGTAATCGCCCTTCGCACATCCCAGGTCGGCGAGGCGAACGCTGCGGGATTTCACGAGATCGCGCACCTCGGCGTACGAATAGCGCGTTTTCCCGTCGGCCAGGCAAAGGGCGTCGGGCTTGCTCTCGGCATGCGCGAACGCGCATTCGACAACCGAGGTCATAGTGTATGTGCTCAAAAGTCCTCCTCCGTCGACGCGCCAGGGGCCACCATCCCGGCAACCCACCGCGTCGTGCACCTATGCTTGATACAGCGATTCGTGCAGCTTCTCCCACAAGGGGCCGTATCCTTCTGATGCGGGAGATACGGGCCGCACTATCGGGTTCTTCTCGTCGACGAGCACCTTGCCCTCCTGTCCGAAGACGATGATGCGCGTGCTGAGCACGATGGCTTCCTGGATGTTGTGCGTCACGAAGATGAACGTGCACTCCGACTCGTCGCTCAGGCGGATGACCTCGTCCTGCAGGTTGTTGCGGGTCATGGCGTCGAGCGCGGCGAACGGCTCGTCCATCAAGATGATGCGCGGCTTGACCGCGAGCGCCTTGGCGATGGCCACGCGCTGCTTCATGCCGCCGGACAGCTGATGCGGATAGTACTTGCCGTACCCCGCGAGCCTCACCTTCTCGAGGGCCTCGTCGGAAGCGCGCTGCAGCGCGGCCTTGTCGCGCATGCCCTGGAGGCGCAGCGGCTGCTGGATGTTCTTCTCGACGGTCTTCCACGGGAACAGCTGGTTGAAATCTTGGAACACCATGACGCGGTCGATGCCGGGTTCGGTCTTGCGCTCGCCGGCGACGAGCACGTCGCCCTCGTAATCCTCGAAACCGGCGATGCAGCGCAGAAGCGTCGTCTTGCCGCATCCGGAGGGTCCCAGGATGCAGACGAACTCGCGCTCGTCGACGTCGAGGTTCACCTCGCCCAAGACGGTCTTGCTCGCATCGGTGTCGCGGTACACCTTCGTGAGGTTCTTGACCGAAAGGACGGTCTTTGCGCTCGTCATTTGGACATCCCCCATTTCACGACGGTGTTCTTCTCGATGGGCATCAGGATCCCGTATTGCACGATGAGGCCGATGATCACGATGACGATGAGCGTCGCGTACATCTCGGCGTTGTACATGTTGGTGCGCATCTGGTTGATGAACAACCCGATGCCCGGGCACGACGCCAGACCGAAGATCATCTCGGCGCTGATGAGGCCGCGCCACGCACGCGCCCAGCTCACCTTGAGGCCCGACACCATATACGAGGTGGCCGCAGGCAGGTACACGCTCTTGAGCAGCGAGAACCCGCGCAGGCCGATGTTCTTGCCCGCCTCGATGTAGATGCTCGGCACGGCTTGAAATCCGTCGAGCATGTTGCGTGACATGGGCCAGAGCACCGCGTGCACGACGAGGAACACGATGACCTCGGGGCGGATGCCCACGACGATGATGACCACGGGCAGCAGTGCCACGCCGGGAAGCAGGTCGCAAACGGTCACCACGAGATTGTAGATCGAATAGAACACCTTGCTGATCATCGAGAGCGACGAGAACAGCAAGGCCAGGATGACGCCGATAGCGAAGCCCTCGAGCAACAACATCATGGAATCGCCAACATACACCCAAAGCGATGTGCCCGCGTACCCCACGACGAAGTTCTTGACGAACGCCTCGCCGATCGATTCGAGCGTGGGGAAGATGATTTCGGACGTGGGGCCGAACACGTGCGCCTTCGCCACCATTTCCCAGATGACAAGCACGATGGCGACGAAGACCACCTGGACGACCACGCTCTGGGCAACCCCGAGCCGCGATCCTTGCGCGTCCTTTGATTTGAATGCCATGAAGGTTCCTCTCATACGCCCAAAAAATCACTGGCCTCCGGAAAGGCCAGTGATTTCCAAGACAAGGTCAGTTGCCGGAAGCGCTAGTTGCCTTCGACGTTATCGTAAACGAGGGTCTCGTACGAATCGATGGACTTGTCGATAAAGCCGTTCTCCGACATGAACTTCGCCATTTCGAAGAGGTTGTTGGTCTTGCTGGAGTAGGTGCCCTTCTTCAGATAGTCAGCTTCGACCTCGGCAGTGTTGCCATCGAACTCGCAGAGGATCGCCGCCGCCTCGTCGGGATTGGCCGTGATGAACTCCTGCGACTCGGCGATAGCGTCGCACAGCGCCTGGTACAGCGCGGCGTCCTCATGCAGCTTGGAAGAAGCGACGCCCACGATGAAGGAGTCGTCCTTGGTCCAGGCCTTGGTCACTTCCTCGATCTCGTGCAGGGAGGAATCCGCGCGCTCGGTGAAGATGTAGGGGCTCGAGGTGAGGTGGCAGGGAATGCTGCCGCTCTGCAGCGCGGCCATGCCGTCCGGGTGCTTCATGGCGACGATGTTGGAATCGAGCGCATGGGGGTCGAGGCCGTTGTCGGCGAGGGCCTTGGCGAGGATGATGTGCTGGATGGAGCCGATGTTGACGAGCGCGATCTGCTTGTCGCTACCGACGAGGTCCTTGATGGACGTGATGCCGGCATCGCTCGTGGTCATGCCATGCTCCTGGCCGGAGATGTTGGCGAAGATCTTGTAATCAAGGCCGGTCGCGACGCCCGTAATAGCCGGGCCGAGGCCCATGAAGCCCACGTCGATGCTGCCCGAAGTGATGCCGATGTTGATGTCGGCGCCCGAGCTCATCTGATTCCACTCGATGGTGACGTCGTTGCCCGTCGCTTCCTTGTAGTACTTCTCGACGAGGCCCTGCTCCTTCGCGATGACTGCAGGAGCATAGGAAAGCCCGTACTGGTAAGCGACGCCGAGCTTGGCAGGCGCTCCCGAGGCTGCCGCGCTAGCGCTCGACGCGCTGCCCGACGCCGAGCCCGATCCGCAGCCTACAAGGGCAAAGCACAGGGCCAACGCGAGCGCTGCCGCGAAGATCATCATGGTCGTGCGTTTCCCTCGCATCATGCCCATCCTTTAGATATAAGTAAATAGTTATATTTATATATCTAAAATCACATATCCTTAAAAGTCAAGCATCACTTTGCGATGAACGAAAGCGTCAAAGGGGAAGGCCGCATCATGTGGAAGCATGGCAGTGTGCGATCGGCTCACCTCCCCATCAAGGCAAGGATCTTGCGGGGCAAGGCACCTACGGCGTTGCCCAGACGATACGTGCCCGTGGCGTGAATGCCCTCGCGCTCGGCGCGGGCACCGTCGGCCACGCCCATGGCGTAGTAGTGCTCGTTGGTGAAAGCGTAGTCATCCCCCACTTGGCCTTTGAGAATGCCGACGGCGTCGCTTCCCAGCTCGCAAGTCGCCGAGACCACATCGGCCTCGGGCCAGCGCTCGAACACCGCCGCCAGGCATTCGGCCTTGTCGGCAGGCCGCACGTACGCATCCCACGTGCGCAGGAGCACGCGCAGCTGCTCGGTCCGATGCGCCTCGTAGATATCGGCATGGCTTTCCGCGGCGCCCTGGGATTCCAGGAACGCGCCGACGGCCGCGACCGCATCACTGCTGCGCAAGGCGCGCGCGAACTGGGCGGTCGTCATGTCGGCGAGCGCCGACCCCCCGTCGCCCAAGTGGTACACGTAGTAGCGCAAGCCCGGCAGTCCCCGATAGCTGTCGGCGAAGAACCCGATGGCGAAGTACTCGAGCACGTCTTCGCTCGAATCGGCCTTGATGTCGCCTATCGCATCGAACGCCTTGCGCGCGAGCTCGATCGGAAACGCCTTGCCGGCGACGTTGAATGCGTACTCGTAGTTCACGAACGAGCGCACGAGGATGTCGCGTCCGTGAAGCGGGCCCTCGAGCGGCGCGCACCAGCGCGTCATCTCGCGGACGCGTTCGACCGGCACCTGCCCGTCGCCTTTCACGTACGTCGCGAAATGCAGCACGTCGTACGGCTCGCGGGCGTATTCCGCCACCATGCGGGCGCACATCTTGCTGTGCAGCTCGTCGTCGGCGTCGAGGAACGTCACGAGCTCGCCGGTCGCGGCGGCCAAACCCGCACGCCGCGCGTTGTGCGAGCCGCCGTTCTGGGGAAGCGCCACGACCTTCACGCGGCCATCCTGGGCCGCTATCGCGCGCAGCCGCTCGAGCGAGGCGTCCGACGAGCCATCATCGACGCAGACGACCTCGATGAACTGGTGCGTCTGGCGCAGGCATGATTTGAGCGTGCGCCCCACATAGTCCTCGTCGTTGAAGACGGGGATGACGATGGACACTTTCATGGGTGGGATTCGATCTCGTGCTGGGGACAATTCTCTCTCGCTTCTCTTTCGTGTATCAGGGCAAGGCGGCGAACAGGTCACCGGGAGCTAGTGCGCTTTGCAAGCGGCGATGGCCTCCTCGAGCGGCAGCGTGCCCTCGTAGATGGCGCGGCCCGCGATGACGCCCTCGATGCTGTCGGCAACCTGGGCGAGCCGAACGATGTCGTCCATGCCGGCCACGCCGCCGCTCGCGATGACGGGATGCCCGAACGACGCGGCCATCTGCACATAGGCCTGCTCGTCGATGCCGGTCTGCATGCCGTCGCGCGCGATGTCGGTGTAGACCAGATGGCGGTAGCCGAGCTCGGACATGCGCGATGCCAGCTCATGCGCGGTGATGCCGCTGCCCCGCGTCCAGCCGGCGACGGCCACTTCCCCGCTCTTGGCGTCGATGCCCGCGGCAAGCGCGTCTCCGTATTGCTCGATGGCCGCCTGCGCGAATTCGGGATCGCGAACGAGCGCCGTACCTAAAACGAGCCTGGTAGCGCCCGCGTTCACGAGGCGCTCGATGACGGCCAGGCTGCGAATGCCGCCGCCGATCTCGACCTTGAGGCTGGTCTTGGACAGAATCTCCTCGACGACGCGGATGTTGTCGGCATTGCCCGACTTCGCGCCGTCCAAATCGACCATGTGCAGCCATTCGGCACCGGCGTCCTCGAAGACCTTCGCCTGTTCGACGGGATTCTCGTTGTACACCGTGACCTTGGCGTAATCGCCTTTCGCCAAACGCACGGCCTTGCCGTCCAGGATATCGATTGCGGGTAGCAGGTACATGTGATTCCTTCCTCGTGAGCGCGATTCTCGTCTGAACGTATCGGGCGAACCGACGCAATCCGTTCGCAGCGTCAGCTTGCCAGCTTGACGAAGTTCGCCAGCAACCGCGCGCCCGCATCCGAGCTTTTTTCGGGGTGGAACTGAACCCCGAACGCACGCTCGGCCACCTGGACGGCACAGGGAAACGCGACGGAATGGGTCGTCGTCGCAATCGTAGCGGACGATTGCGGCACCGCGAAGCTATGCGTGAAATAGAAAAACTCGCCATCGGGAATACCATCGAATAGCGCGCTCGGTTCGCCTGAGTACTCGACGCTATTCCAGCCGACGTGCGGGATCTTGTACGCATTGCCGGCGGAATCAACCTTGGGAAGCGCGCTGACGATGCCGGGCAAGATGCCCATGCCGGGCGTGGGCGAGCCCTGCGCATGCTCGTCGCCTCCCTCGAACATGAGGTGAAGCCCCAGGCAAATGCCGAGGAACGGCACGCCGGCTTCGATGCGCTCGCACAAGAGCTGCATCTGGCCGAGCTCGTTCATGGCGGCCGCGGCATCGGCGAACGCGCCCACGCCCGGCAGCACGATGGCATCGGCGCGCGCGATTTCCGCCGCGTCGTCGGTGATGCGCGCGTCGGCACCGACTCCGATGAGTCCGCGCTCGACCGACTTCAAGTTGCCCTTGTGGTAATCGACTACTGCTATCACGAATCTTCCTCTATCTTGAAACTACCTCGGCCAGGGCGCATGTTCTTCGGCCGTGACGAACGGCCTGCCCTGGTCCAGATTCTCCCCCACGACCAGCTGGCACCTCGGCCCCGTTCGCGTTTGCTAGAGCGCGCCTTTGGTGCTCGGAAGCGCGTCTGCTGCGCGCGGGTCGGTCGCAACGGCGGCGCGCAGGGCGCGGGCGACTGCCTTGAACAAGGCTTCGACCACGTGATGCACGTTCTCGCCGGCGAGCTGCCGCACGTGCAGCGTGATGCCCGCATTCGCCGCGAAGGCGATGAAGAACTCCTTGGCCAGCGTGGAGTCGAAGGCGCCCACCATCTGGTAGGGAATGTCCATGTCCCAGTACAGCGCCCCGCGACCCGAGATGTCGACCGCGGCCATCACGAGCGCTTCGTCCATGGGAAGCGCGATGTCGCCGTAGCGCACGATGCCGCGCTTGTCGCCGAGCGCGCGGGCAAAGGCCTGGCCGAGCACGATGCCGCAGTCCTCGACCGTATGATGCCCGTCGACGTGCAAGTCGCCTTTGGCTTTCACCTCGAGATCGTACAGGCCATGGCGCCCAAATGCCTCGAGCATGTGGTCGAAGAACCCAATGCCCGTGTCGATCGTCGTGGCGCCCGAGCCATCGAGGTCGAGCGTGATGACGATGTCGGTTTCCTTCGTCGCGCGCGTTATCGTCGCCTGACGCGTCATGTTCGTCCTTTCGCCTTGCTCCCTTGAATGTGACAAAGGGGTCTGACCCCTTTGTCACATTCCTACTTGCCTTCATCTATGCCGGACCAGTATCGCACGAGTTCGCGCCGTCAATGCCCTTGCGTGGCCGACAACCGAAAAGAGACAGGTTGTCATGCGCGCCGTCCTTCCGATCGCCCGCCCTGTCCGGAAGAAGCGGGCTATTGGGCCTGGATGCCAAGCGGAGACAGCCGTGCGCCGCCAGCCTAAACCAATCCCAGAATCTGTCGCAGCTCGCCGAGGAACCGCGTGTTCTCTTCCTCGTTGCCAATCGAGACGCGCAGGCAGTTCTCGAGGCGGGGCGAACGGGAGAAATCGCGGATGAGCACGCCGTTATCGAGCAGGCGCTGCCACACGTCGCCGGCATCGTAGGCGCCGTCGAGCCTGAACAGGACGTAGTTGGCGGCAGACGGAAACACCTCGACGCCGTCCATGGCATCGAGCTCGGCAGTGACGCGGGCCCGTTGCTCGATGATGGCGTCGATGCCCTTTTCGAACTGGGCGCGGTTCTCGTACACGACGCGCGCGATGGCCTGCGAGACGGCGTCGACCGAGTAGGGCTGGCGAACCTTCTTGAATTCCCTGATCACGCTCTCGTTTCCCAACAGGTAGCCCATGCGCACGCCCGCGAGCGAGAACGCCTTGGAAAACGTGCGGAGAATGACCAGGTTCTCGTGGCTTTCGAGCAGGGGGCGCACCGTGTTGCGCGAGAACTCGAAATACGCCTCGTCGACCATCACGAGCGCATCGGTCGCTTCGAGCACGCGCCGCACGAACGACGTATCGACGACGTTGCCCGAAGGGTTGTTGGGGCTCGTGATGATGGTGTAGTCGATATCGTCTTGCGCAAGACGCGCGAGCACGGCTTCCTCGTCGATCGAGAAATCGGGCAGACGCGGTACGTCGACGATGCTCGTGTTCGTCAGCTGGGCGTTGTTCTTGTACACCGAGAACGTCGGCGGCAGGTTGAGGAAGGTGCGTCCCGGCCCGCCCCACGCAAGCGCGATGTTGAACAGCAGCTCGTCGCCGCCGTTGCCCATGACGACTTGATCGCGGTCGAGCCCGTTGGCCTCGGCTATCATGTTGCGCAAATCGTTGGCCAACGGGTCGGGATAGCGGTTGAACGGCACCTTGCGTATGGCGCGTTCGATCTCGCGGCGCAGCTCGAACGACACGTCGCTCGTGTTCTCGTTCGCCGAGATCATGACCTCGGCGGGAATGTATTTCGGATCGTACGGCTGTATATCGGCAAGCTGCGGGGCAGCTGGGCGAACTTGTTTCATTGCATATTCCCTTTCTCGTTCGAAAACGAGCCGAATCTGTCCCCGCGGCCCATTTTGCGACGTCAAGTCCCTCCTACAGCGCCTCCTTGCGCAATCTGACGCTTTGCGCATGCGCCCAGAGGCCCTCGTGGTCGGCGATGGTGATGATGGCATCGGCATCGTCGGAAAGCGCCGCCGGAGAGTATTGGATGATCGAGGACTTCTTGACGAACTCTTCGACCGAAAGCGGGCTGGAGAAGCGCGCCGTGCCGCCGGTCGGCAACGTGTGGTTGGGACCTGCAACGTAATCGCCGACCGCCTCGGGCGTCCATTCGCCAAGGAAGATCGCACCTGCATGGCGGATGGCGCCGAGCGAATCCATCGGATTGGCGATATGCAGCTCGAGGTGCTCGGGCGCGATGACGTTGACGGCCCCGATCGCCTGGGGCAGATCCTCGCAGATCACGATGAGGCCCTCGTTGTCGAGCGACGTCGACGTGATATCGGCGCGAGTGGACTCCTTCAGATACTCGGCGATGGCCGCCTCGACGCTATCGGCGTATTCGGCCGAGAACGTGACCAGATAGCAGGTTGCCAGCGGGTCGTGCTCGGCCTGGGCCATGAGGTCGATGGCCACCAGGCGCGGGTCGGCCGTCTCGTCGGCCACGACGCACACCTCGGAAGGCCCTGCGACCATGTCGATGCCCACGTCTCCGCTGACGAGCTGCTTGGCAGCGGCTACGAAAGCATTGCCCGGGCCGGTGATCTTGTCAACGGGCGCGATCTGCTCGGTGCCGTACGCCAGCGCGGCGATGGCCTGGGCGCCTCCGACCGAGTAGATCTCGGTCACGCCCGCGAGCTGCGCCGCCTTCAGGATGGCGGAGTCGAGCGAGCCGTCCTTGGTCGGCGGGTTGACCACGACGATGCGCTTCACACCGGCGACGCTCGCGGGAAGCGCGTTCATGAGCAGGGTCGAAGGATAGAGGGCGCGCCCGCCGGGCACGTAGATGCCCACCGAGTCGAGCGGCGTCACCTTCGCGCCGACAATCGAGCCGTTCGGGCGCGTGGCGAACCAGCTCTGCTGCAGCTGACGCTCGTGGAACTCGCGAATCTGGGCGGCGGCGTGCTCGAGCGCCTCGGCGATGACGGGATCGCACTGTGCAACCGCCTCGTCGATGGCCTCCTGCGGCACGCGGAACCGATCGACCTCGACGCCGTCGAACTTCGCGGTCAGCTCGCGCAGGCACTCGTCGCCGCGCTGGCGCACGTCCTCCACGATGCCCGTCGCTACCTCCATCGCCTTGGCGTTGAACGCGCTCTTGCGCTTCAGGTGGGCGTTTCCGAACTGCTCGCCCGCCTCCAGGATGACTCTTCTCATGACGTTTCCTTCCGAGCGTGACAAAGGGGTCAGACCCCTTTGTCACATACCTTTCTTCGTACTCGATTAATGTGACAAAGGGGTCTGACCCCTTTGTCACGCTCGTATTACTTACTTGCCTTCGCCGCCAGCCGTCACTTTCAATTCGCGGTTACGCGAACGCTCACGAAGCTTGGCCGACAAATCGCGCACGCGAGCATCGGTCCTAAACGATGCGGCGTTCGCAAAGAACCGCGCCGTCGAGTCAAGCACTTCGTCAGTAATGACTAGGTTGTTCTCGCGCAACGTGGTGCCCGTCGCCGTAATGTCCACGATGCATTCCGACATGCCCGTTAACGGCCCGAGCTCGATATTACCATGCAGCTGCACGATTTCGACCTGCGTGCCGCGGCGTGCAAAATGAGCGCGCGCAATACGCGGGTATTTCGTCGCCACGCGGATGCTGCCCAGCCTCCGATATTGCTCGGCGGTGTGCTCGGCTGCACCCGCTGGCTCGGCGACGATGAATCGACATGCGCCGAAGCGCAAATCGACGAGCTCAACGACGTCGGCTTCAGACTCGAGCAGCGAGTCTTCTCCGCACACGCCGCAGTCGGCCGCACCCGTCTCGACGAACACCGGAGCATCCGACGGCCGCACGATAATGTAATCGACCCCGGGATTGCTGATGATGAGCGACCGACCGGGGTCGTCGAGGCCGGCCACATCGAGCCCCGCCGACGCGAGCGCCTCGATCGTGTCGGCGTTGAGTGAACCCTTCGGCACGGCGACGCGCAGCGGACGCGCCTCTCCGCCATCCCCGCCCGTGCGCTCCTGCTCTGCGAGCGCTGCTTGGACTTCTTCCAGATAAAACGCGAATCCCGCAGCAGGACGATCGGCACCGTACACGCCAAGCATATTGTCGTAACGTCCACCGCTCCCAAGCGGCGCGCCCAGACCTGGCGCGAAGGCTTCGAACACGATGCCCGTATAGTAGTCGAACGAGCTCACGACAGAAAAATCGACGACGATGCGTTCTCCCAGCCCGCGTTGCGAGAGCAGTTCGCAGGTTTGCTCGAACTCGTCGAGTGCGCCGTCGCAGCCAAAAGGCGACACCAAATCGCGAACGGTTGCGACAACCTCGCGACCGCCCCGCATCCTGGCAAGACGGCGAATGGCCGGAGCAAAGCTCGAACCCTTGGCCTCAGCCCCATCGCAAAGGCGGTCTATCTCGACGAAGTTCGACGCATGGAACGCCTCGAGCACGGCATCTTTCCATTCCGCCGGCGCGCTCGACGCGCCAAGCAGTGCGCGCAGCACGCCTACCGTGGCAATCGACAACTTGAAGTCGCGCACCCCAGCTGCTTCCATAGCCTGGGCGTACAGCTCGATTACCTCCGCATCGGCTTCGGGACCGGCAAGCCCGATGCATTCGACGCCGATTTGCTTTTTCTCACGGGCCTCGACGCCCCCCTGCCCCTCGACTTCGCGGAACACGCGCTGGATATAGCGGAGCCGCAACGGCCCTTCCGAGGATCCGAGGCGCGTCGCGCACATGCGCGCCACCTGCAGCGTAACATCAGGCCGCATCGTGACGAGGTTGCCCTGCGCGTCGAAAAACTTGAAGGGCGACGTAGGAACGCGTCCGCCCGCCTGCATCACGCCCATATTCTCGAGCGTCGGGGTCTCGATGGGCGCATATCCACGCTCGGCGAAGCAGTCCTGCACGCGCCTGACAATACGTTCGCGCTCGATGGCCTCGTCGGACAAAACGTCCCTGAACCCCTGCGGTGTCGTGTAGTTCATGGTCCTTCTTTCCTATATGTGACGAAGGGGTCAGACCCCTTCGTCACATTCTCTGCCCAATCAACGGTCGGTACGGGCAAATACTTTACCACAGTAGAGTAATAAAGTATCTCATCCTCAATCTTTCCATTTGACGCGGCTAACGATGCCCCGACCAATTCCCGTAAAACGCTCGACCTGCCTCACGGTCAACCCTGCCCTGCGCAGCTTCGCAATCGCCTCGTCTCTTTCTCCTTTGCTAAGCGATCCGACCTCGCGCAACGCGCCTTGCCCGACGATAGCTTCGGCTATCTCGAACGCTTCGTCATCATCGATACGCGATTTCGCCGCAACTCCATTGTCTTTGACAAGAATGGCCTTCGATTCGGGGACATCGTGAAACTTCACGAAATTCAGCAAGCCGCCGCATACATCGAGCACAAACGCCGAATCGATGAAACCTGTCTGGGAAACATAGTGGCCGTAGCTACTCCAACGGTAGTCACAGCTCGCCGACAAGCCCCCTTTCACGGGGTTGAAGTGGATGTAGCGGACAACCGTGAGCAGATACTCGTCCGTATCGACCGCTTCACTCTTGTAGCGTCCCGCGAAAACGTGCCCGACGCCATCGTGTCGCTTGTTGAAATAGCTCGCATACCCGCTCGTCAAACTTTGCATCAACCGCGGCATGACGCCGAATTCGGCTTTCAACAGCATGTGGGCGTGATTGCTCATGAGGCACCATGCGTAAATGGATGCGCCGTACCTATCAAGGGCCGCTTTCAGAAAACGCAAGAAGCATTCCCTGTCCTCATCGTCCTCAAAAAGGATCCGCCTCCCCTCGCCTCTCACGATGATATGGTAGATGTCAGCTTCACTGCGCCGACGCTGCGATCTCGGCAAAACCAACCTCCATTCTCAAAAAATGTGACAAAGGGGTCTGACCCCTTTGTCACATTACAAGTTTTTGAGCCGCTTTCGGAAGTGCAAGGAGCGCTTCGCCCACGCGCCACGTAGTCGAGCCATAGAATTCCGCGCGTCGCAGCATGCCCTGCACGACATCGAGCTCGAAGTCAAACTGCTCGGCAGGCGGCAGCCCCTCGCTATACGCCACCAGTTCATCAACTGGCGCTGAGCGAGCGTCAGCGCAGGCAAGTTCGCGCAGCTCTGCGATGCGTTGGGCCCAGGCAGCGCGAAACGCGCCATCGAACTCGACCGCGTGGACTTTCATCCACGCGTACAATTCCTGGACAACTTCGTGCATGGAAGCGACGTTGCGCATGCTGCGCCCGCTCGTCATCGCAGACCGGCCACGCACGCGTCGCACATACAGCGGCTCATTTAGAAACGCCGCCCGCTTCGCACGGGCAATGAGCAGCGGCGAGAACAACTCGTCCTCGTGGACGTACAAGCCCTCCTTGAGCATGAGCGACGATTGGCCGAGCAAGTCGCGTTTGAAAAAATGCAGCCACAACGCGCAGCAGTACTCGCGATTCCTCTGGAACGCACAGAACAGCTCGGGGCCCGACATCACACCGTCAATATCGCGCCGGCCCTCGTAGAAGCTTTCGTCCCGCACTTCTCGCAAGTCGTTCGATTCGTAGATGGTGTGCGCGCTGAAGTCGAGATAGTCGAGGTCGTGCTGCCGCGCGAAGGAAACCAGGCGGGCGAACGCCTCGCGCGTCAGCGAATCGTCGGCATCGAGGCAGACGATGTATTCCCCGCGCGCCACCTCGAAAGCACGGTTGCGCGCCGAAGCGGGCCCAGCGTTCTCCTGCCTGAGAAAGCAAAAACGCGCGTCACCGGCAACGAGGTCGCGCGCAACGTCGAGCGACCCGTCGGTCGAGCCGTCGTCGACCATGATGACCTCGAAATCAGAAAACGTCTGCTCCTGCAGCGAACAAATCGCATCACCTATGTAGGCTGCCACGTTGTAGACGGGGACAACGACCGTTATGGTAGGAAAGGCTTCTCCCGTCAACGCATCCTCCTATCGAGCGGTTATCGTTATGCAGTGAATGTGACAAAGGGATCTGACCCTAATGACACATTAGCCGAGCTTCTCGGCGAGTATCTGGTTGATGAGCTTCGGATTGCCCTGGCCCTTCATGGCCTTCATGCACTGCCCGACGAAGAAGCCGATGAGGCCCGTCTTGCCGCCCTTGTACTGCTCGACCTTGTCGGGATTGGCGGCGAGCACCTCGTCGATGACCGCCTCGATGGCGCCGGTATCGGAGACCTGCTTCATGCCGCGTTCCTCGACGATGGCGTCGGGGTCCTTGTCCTCTTCGAGGACCGCCGCGAAGACCTCCTTGGCCTGCTTGGACGAGATGGCGTCTTCGGCGAGCAGCGACACGAGCTGCACGCCGCGCGCGGGCGTGAACGGCGTCTGCGCGAAGTCGATGCCCTCTCCCGCGTTCACGTAGGCGGTGATGTCGTTGAGGACGAGGTTCGCAAGCGGCTTGGCCAGGTCGCGCGCGCGATCGCCCGCCTCGGCGATGGCGGCCTCGAAGAACTCGATGGTGAACCGATGATCCACCAGATGACGCGCATCGTAGGCCGACAGGCCGTAATCGGCGGCATAGCGTGCGGCCTTCTGGTCGGGAAGCTCGGGGAGCTTGGCGCGCACGCGCTCGATGAACTCGTCGGACAGGTCATAGGGCGCGAGGTCGGGATCGGGGAACATGCGGTAGTCGTCGGCCGTCTCCTTCACGCGCATGACGATCGTGCGCTTCTTCGACGGGTCCCAATGGCGCGTTTCCTGGTAAATCTGACCGCCTTCCTCGAGCACCTCGGCCTGGCGGCAGATCTCGTAGGCCAAGCCGTCGTGGAGGTTCTTGAACGAGTTGATGTTCTTCAGCTCCGTCTTCGTGCCGAACTCCTTCGACCCGCGGCGGCGCAGCGAGATGTTGCCGTCGGCGCGCAGCGACCCCTCTTCCATCGAGCAGTCGGAGATGCCGAGCGTCAGGAAGATCTGGCGCAGCTTCTGCATGAACAGGCGCGCCTCCTCGGGCGTGCGCAGGTCGGGCTCGGTCACGAGCTCGATGAGCGGCGTGCCGGCGCGGTTGTAGTCCACGAGCGAATGCGTGGCGCCCGCGATGCGGCCCTCGCCGCCGCCGATGTGGACCATCTTGCCGGCGTCTTCTTCCATATGGATGCGCGTGATGCCCACATGCGCCACATAGCCGTCGGCCGTGCGCGTGATGTTCTCGGACTGCTCGCCTTCGGCCAGGTCCTTCCAGAACAGGCGCTCGGCGGCACCACGGCCGTCAACGGCCAAATCCAAGTGGCCGCGCATGCAGAAGGCTTTCGGGCCCTGCGTGGTCTGGAAGTTCTTGGCCATGTCCGGATACATGTAGCCCTTGCGATAGAACATCGTGTGCTTTTCGATGTCGCAGTTGGTGGCAAGGCCCGCCAGCACGATGTTCTCGATGGCGGCGCGGTTCGGCACGGGCAGCGCACCCGGCATGCCGAGGCACACGGGGCACGTGTGCGTGTTGGGCTCGGCTCCGAACTCCAGCTTGCAGCCGCAGAACATCTTCGTTTCGAGCTTGGTCAGCTCGCAATGGACCTCGAGGCCGATGACCGCCTCCCAGTCCTTGAGCACTTCTTCCATTGTCTTCATAACGTCTTCTCTTCCTCGAAGGATGCATCGCTGATGCATCGTCAATCCGCTTGCCTCGCGGCCATCGGCTCGCTACTCGAACATGTGACAAAGGGGTCTGACCCCTTTGTCACATTACGCGAACGCAGGCGCGATGGGCGCCTTGCCGTATACCTGCTCGAGGGCGGCGGCGGCGCGGAACATGTTCTCGTCCTTGAACTGCGGCGCGATGAGCTGCACGCCGACGGGAAGCCCCGAATCGGCGCCGAGGCCCACCGGCAGCGACATGCCGCCGTTACCCGCGATGTTGATGGAGATGGTGAACATGTCGGACAGGTACATGCTGGTCGGATCGCTGATCTCGCCGAACTTGAATGCAGTGCGCGGGCTGACGGGAGCCAGGATGACGTCGCATTTCTCGTAAGCTTGCGTGTAATCGCGCGTGATGAGCGTGCGCACCTGCTGAGCTGGGTAGTAGTACTTGTCGTACACGCCTGCGGAAAGCAAGTAGCTGCCCAGCATGATGCGGCGACGCGCCTCGGGGCCGAATCCGTTCGCGCGGCTGGCCTCGTACTGGCCGCCGAGATCGGCATGGCCCGGATCGCAGTACCCGTAGCGCACCGAGTCGAATCGCGACAAGTTGGAAAACGCCTCGCAGGGCCCGAGCACGTAATAAGCGCTCATGGCAGCTTGCGCATTGGGGAGGTCGATGTCGACGAGCTCGGCGCCGGCGGCTCGCAGCTGCTCGGCCGCATCCTCGACCTTGGCCTTGACCTCGGCGTCGAGGCCCTGCGCTTCCATGAACGCCGGGACGATGCCGATGCGCATGCCGCGCGCGCCTTCCGCGAGGTTGGCCGTGAAATCGGTGTCGACCGGCTGGCTCGTGCAATCGAGCGGGTCGTGGCCGGCGATGGCGTTGAGCGCGAGCGCCGCATCTTCGACGGAACGCGCGAAGGGGCCGACCTGGTCAAGGGAACTGCCGAACGCCACGATGCCGTAGCGGCTGACCACGCCGTAGGTGGGCTTGACCGCCACCGTGCCCGTGAAGCTGCCCGGCTGGCGGATGGAACCGCCTGTATCGGATCCGAGCGTAACCGTGGCAAGGCCAGCGGCGACCGCGGCGGCCGAACCGCCCGAGGAGCCGCCGGGCACGCGCTCGAGGTCCCACGGATTGCGGGTGGGGCCAAACGCGGACGTCTCGGTCGACGATCCGAACGCGAACTCGTCCATGTTCAGCTTGCCGAGCGGGATGGCGCCGGCAGCAAGCGTGTTGGCGACGCTCGTGGCCGTGAACGGCGAGACGTAGCTTTCGAGCATGCGCGACGAGCAGGTCGTGTGCGTGCCCTTCAGGTTCATGTTGTCCTTGTAGGCGACGGGCACGCCGGCAAGCGGCCCACACTCGGACAGCGTCCCGGCAGCCACCGCCTCGTCGATCTTGCGCGCGGCCTCGAGCGCGAGGTCTTCGGTGGTCTCGAGGAACGCATGCACCTCGCCGTCGACGGCGGCGATGCGCTCGAGCGATTGCTCGGCGATTTCGCGCGCCGAGAATTCCTTCGCCGCGAGGCCTTCCTGGATCTCGCGAACGCCCATGGTTGCGAACTGCGTCATTATCGATCGCCCCCTTCGCCGAGGATCGACGGGATGAGGAAGCAATCATCCTGACGCGCCGGCGCGTTGGCCAGCGCCTCTTCCTGCGTGAACCCGGCCACTTCGACGTCCTCGCGCATGACGTTGGACAAGCTGCCGATCGGATGGAACGTCGGCTCGACGCCTTCCAGGTCGTATTCCGTGATGGGTTTCAAGCTGTCGATGATGCTGTTGAGGTCGACCGTCATCTGCGCGACCTCGCTTTCGTCGAGATGAATGCGCGTATATTCGGCGATATCGCGCACATCCCGTTCAGTAACATGTTGTGCCATGCAAAGCACCTGCTTTCCTGCGCCAAATCGTAACTTTCCCATTATACGCACCCACCACCGAAAACCGCCCGCCACCTCGCACATCTACAAGGATGACAAACCCCCGCCACCCCTCCCCGAACCAAACTCCCACGGGTAACCTGATTCCCGAACCGTTTTCCCACGGGGAACCTGATTCCCAGATCAAACTCCCACGGGTAACCCGATTTCCCGCGGGAAACCCAGCCTCGACAGCTGGAACCGTTTTCCCGAACCGTTTTCCCACGGGGAACTAATTCCCGAATCAAACTCCCACGGGGAAAGTGATCGGGTCCGATTTCGAATCAAACTCCCACGGGGAAAGCAATCGGGACCGATTTCGGATCAAACTCCCACGGGGAAAACAGTCCTGCGATGAAACCATCCGAACAAGCGGCGCACGCGAAAGCCGCAATCCCCCAGCCGCCCCCAGAAGCTGTCATAGAAAGGGACTGTCCCCTTTCATGACGCCAGCCTCCCCACCCGAGCAGTCGATGCGCGCGAAGCGCGCGAGCCCACACCAACGCCCCCGGAAGAGCGGAGCCCCGGCGCCCCGGGATGGCCGCGTTCGGCGCGGGCGGGCGCCTCCTGGCGCCTCGCGAGCGCCCCCGGAGATGCGCGCGCATAGGAAGGCGCAACGCGGGTGAGGCGCGGGAGAGATGATGTGGGAGAGCCACTTGCGCGCCTCCATCAAGCGCCTTCTGTTAGCGCGCATCGGAGGGGGAGAAAGCGAGCCGGCGCCAGGAGGCGCCCGCCTGCGCCGAACGCGGCCATCCCGGGGCGCCCGGGGCGGACAGGGGGACAGACGACCACCCCAAAATGTTGTGATTAGTTGACGTTAACACGCAATATACACAAATCAGGCCGCACGAGCTGCGAAGCTATGTTACGATTTCTGCTGCAGGCAACGCACTACAAACGAGGAGACCATATGCAATCAATCTCAAAGATCATGCTTTCCGCACTCATCGCCATCGCCACGTGCTTCGGCGCAATCGCGCTCGTAGGCTGCGGCAGCTCGACGTCCACGAGCGCGGCAAGCGCCTCTGCTGCAAGCGCGGCGGCCGCCCCGAGCGATGCTTCCGCAAGCGCGGCGAGCGCGACCGGCACCGCATCCGACAGCGCCGCGGCGACCGACGACGCCTCGGAAGAGGACCAGGACAACTGCTACGGCGACGACCTGCCGGCAAAGAAGTCCTAAGATTTCACCAAGATGCCCTGATGCGATCGGCTCGATGCCGATCGCATCGCATAGGGGCCCTCTCTCTTCCCGCGCCATGACGAGGACCATGTTCACCGCGATTCGCTTCTCCCAAACAACCTCGTCTGCGACCATCACTCAACTATGAATTTTTACGCCGAACCAGCATTTTTCCTCATGCTCATTCCCATCGTGGCAATCGCGGTGGTTCTTGGCATGCTCGAAAAGCCGCTCGCACGATACGGATGCATCGCCTCCGTCGTCATGCTGGCGCTGCTGTTCAGCCGCTCAATCCCGAGCCTCGTTTTCTTCGTTTGCTACCTTGCGCTCTCGTTCGCGCTCGTCTACTACGTGATGCACCTGTTCCGAACAGAACATCAACAGCGCGTGGCGCGGTATCGCGTCGCCCTGGCCTTGCAAATCGCACCGCTTGCGGTGTACAAGGTGGGCGTGCTGTTCGAGCCCGATTTCCTCGGGTTCATCGGCATCTCCTACATCACGTTCAAGACCGTCCAGGTCCTCATCGAAACGCGCGACGGCCTCATCGACCACCTCGACGCGTTCGAGTACTTCTACTTCCTCGTGTTCTTCCCCACCATCACGTCGGGCCCGATCCTGCGCAGCCGCGCATTCGTGGAAAGCATCGAGGAGAAGCTCTCGCGTGACGGCTACCTCGAGCTGCTCTACCGGGGCGCCGGCTGGTTCGTGCTCGGCGCGCTGTACAAGTTCGTCGCTGCGGCGATCGCCCAATGGCTCATGTGGTTCGTGCCCAGCGTGATCGGCGCCGATACCGCAAGCGCCGCCGTGGCATCCGAGCTCGTGTACGCCTTCGCGTACTCGCTGTATCTGTTCTTCGATTTCGCGGGCTATTCCCATATGGCCGTCGGCCTCGGATTCGCCCTCGGCGTCCGCGTGCCGACGAACTTCAAGGCACCGTTCCTCGCCGTCGACATCAAGGACTTCTGGAACCGTTGGCACATCACGCTATCATACTGGCTGCGCGACTTCGTGTTCATGCGCGTGGCGCGCTCCATTCGTCGCCACAAGGTCGTCAAGTCGCGCGTGACCGCGTCGTGCATCGGTTATATGTGCAACATGGGGCTCATGGGCGTCTGGCACGGCATCACGCCGGGCTACATCGCCTACGGCCTGTATCACGGCATCCTGCTCTCGCTCAACGAGCTGTACCAGCGGACCGACTTCTACAAGAAGCACAAGGACGGCCGCATCTACAAGGTATGCTCGTGGGCGGTCACGATGATATTGGTAATGTTCGGTTTTGCCCTGTTCTCCGGGCAAGTGCCGCTATAGGAACCGACGAAAGGAACTTGCATGGAAGACAAGCTGTTAGACCTGATCGCGGAAATCTGCGATACCGACGACGTGCGCGAGCATCGCGACGCCGACCTGTTCGCGGCGGGGCTGCTCGACTCCCTCGGCGCCATCGACCTGCTCATCGAAATCGAGGACGCGTTCGGCGTCTCCATCGCACCGACCGAGCTCGAGCGCGAGGAGATGAACACCGTCGACAAGATCATCGCTCGCGTGCAGGAGCGCCTGTAGCGCATGGAAAAGCGCACGTTGCACACCAGGCTCGCCGCCCTCGCCATAGGCGTGGGGCTGGCCGTGTGCGCCATCGCGCTCATCTGCGTGCTCATGCCGGCGCAGTCGCAAACGCGCGAAGGCGTCGACTACGGATACGTCTACTCCGGCGTCAAGTCGTCGAGCGTCGATTTCGTCGAGGCCAACCTCACCGACGAATCGTTGCTCGTGTTCGGCTCGTCGGAGTTCTCGACGCCCAGGCGGCTCGTGCCGCAGATTCCCAGCCAGGTGTTCGGCAAGAACGACTACGGGCTGCGCCTCATGCTCATCGGCGAGGCGTTCGACCAGAGCCTCTGGCACGCCATCGCGCTCGGCGCGTACCAAGGCGCCGGCATACCGCAGGGCAAGGTCGCCATCATAGCCTCGCCCGGCTGGTTCACCGACGGCGGCCAGGACGCCGATACGTTCGGCACGCGCTTCTCGTACTCGCTGTACCAGCGCTTCTGCGCGAACGCCAACGTGCCAGACGAGGCGAAGGCCTACGTGCGCCAGCGGCTCGAGCATCTGGGGGTCGACGAGACGCAGCTCAACGCCGCATCGCCCACGCTGCCCCAGGATTACCTGGACGCCATGGCGCTCGGTGCGCTCGATGACCTGAAGCTGCGCCAAGGCCTTATGGAAGTGCGCGAGAAGGGCATCGACCTCGTCGACGAGCAAACGCCCGCCACGCCCGATTTCGCGACCCTACGCGAGGAAGCCGCGAAGATGGGCGCCGAGCGCAGCACGACGAACGACTGGGGCGTCGAGGACGGGTTCTACACCGAACAGCTCGCCCCGGTGTACGACGACCTGAAGGACAGCCGCGCCGGCGAGACGTACACCGACACGCCCGAATATGACGACCTCGACTGCTTCCTCGACATCGCCGAGGCCTGCAACATCGAAGTCCTCGTCATCCTGTCCCCGGAAATGGGGCCGTACTACGATTACATCGGCATTTCGAAGGAAGACCGCGAGAACTGCTACAGCCGCGTGCGAGCCCTCGTGGCAGACCACGCATCGGCGAAACTCGCCGACTTCTCCGACAAGGAATACGAGAAGTACTTCCTCTACGAAATCGTGCACTTCGGCTGGACGGGCTGGGTCGACGTCGCGCAAAGCATTTACGAATTCGCACAGGACGGTGCATAATGGCACTTGGCAACAAGAAACCGACACGCATGCAAACGATACAGACCTGGATGAACGGTCATAATCGCATTGCCTGCATCGCCATCGCCTTGGTCATGATGGCGTCTATCGTCGGTTTGTTCCTCTTCGTCGCCTTTTCAGGATTTGGAGCATCAGCGGATTTCATCTACAACCAATTTTAGGAAGAGACCATGAGCACACAAGACTACCGAACGAACAACCGCATCACCGAAGATAGCTCCTCCCCGTACGGCTCCGCGCAACGCGGCTCGTCGTCGCGCAGGAGCAGCGCCCGCACCACGGCGGACCGCGAATCGACGGCTCGCAAGCGCGATGCGCGCATCGGTGCGAACAGCTCGTCGACGCGGGGCGAAGGACGCTCTTCGTACGGCTCGCGCAACGTCTACGTGGGACAGGAGCCAACGCTTCTCGAGCGCATCACGAACATGCTTCCCGACAACGTCTGGGTGAACCGCGCGATCCTCGCCGTCATTCTGCTCATCCTCATCTTCATCCTGTTCAACCTGGTGACTTGCATTGGCGGCGCCATCACCGGCCAATCCAGCCAGACCGCGAGCAACGACGCTGCTGCCACGGAGGCATCCGCCAGCGCACAGGGCGCCGCAGGCGGCGACGGCCAGAACAACAACGCCAACGCCACGCAGGGCGTCGAGAGCCCCTGGACCGAGGATGGGCGCTTCAGCACGGGCGACAGCGCGCTCGACAACTACATCAAGCAGCTCTGCGACGAGCATTCGACCGCCGGCGCCTCGTACGACAAGAACGCCTACGACACCTACATCTACGTCTCGCGGACCGACTACGTCGAGCGCAAGAACAACCAGAGCCCCTGGGGTCCCACCTGGGACATCGAATACGCCAAGCAGTATTTCGAAGAGGGCAACAAGGGCAACTGCTACAACTTCTGCGCCGTGTACGAGTACCTGCTCAAGTACTTCGGCTACTCTGATGCCGAAGCCGAGCCCTGCGTCGTCAAGCTCGACAGCGGCTCGTGGGGCGACCACGGCCTCGTCTTCCTCACCAACAAGGTCGACGGCAAGCGCTGCCTGGTCGACGGCGCCCTGAGCGCCAACGGCTGGATGCTCGACATCAATGCCTACGACTACGACGTGCGCAACATCAACCAGAATTCGTCCATCAAGGGCAACGTCGACGCCATCGACGACGATGACAACCCGACGCGCATCCCCGCGGGCGAGCTGACGGAAGGCGAAGACGACTCGAGCTCCAGCTCGTCGAGTGCCAGTTCCTCGTCCGATTCGGAAAGCGAGGATTCCGAAAGGACTTCCAACGCCGATGAGGAATCCGAGGACGGAGAATCCACGACCAACAACGAGAACGAGGAAAGCTCCGAAGAAGAATCATCCGAAGAATCCGGAGAAGGCACCAGCGACGAATCCTCCGAGGAAGAGTAGCGACTGACCGAAGGGGAGACTCCCTTTCGGTCACGGCACGGAACGCCCACTATACATTTGGGGACAGTCCCCAAATGTATAACGGTAACACTACCATACGATAGTCTGGATGGAATGAGCCGGCGCGTCGGCATGAACAATGCGCCGGCGTTCTGCTTTTTCGCCCGACGCGAGGTCGAACGGGATATCGCGCGCCGTGCGGTTGAGAACCACGAGCACGTGCGAACCGTCCGGGTTCGCGAACGCGCACGTCTCCAAATCGGTCGTATAGCGCGTGCTCAGAATGCGCTGGGCTCCGGGGGCGATGAAACGACTGAAATGCCCCAGGTAATAGAACGGCGCTCGCACGTTCATCGTATGGGAACGCGTGTCGTACATGATCGGCGCATCGCAAAAATTGCCCACGTGGTTCGGGCCGCCCGTCTCGTCGAGCAGGATGTTCCAATCGAGCACCGCGTTCGCGCCAGCTTCCAAATCGCCGATGACCTCGTGGGCGTAATGCTCGGCATGCGGTATCTCGCGCGCTGCATCGCCCGCCGAATAGGCATCGCAACCTTCGGTGAAAACCAGCTCGCGATCGGGTCCGGCCAGCTCGCGAACGGCGCGCAAGGCCTCGAAATGGTCGCCCGAATACCAATGGAACGCAACCCCGTCGACGCACGGCGCCACGTCCGCATCCCCCAGCAGCTCGGCAGCCCAGTCGAACACGGCCTCCTTGTTATGATCCCAGATCAGCACCTTGACGTCGTCAAGGCCCGCTTCGCGCAGAGCCGGCTTCAGGCTGCGCACCAGGAACTCGCCTTCCTGTGACGCCGTGAACAGGCACGACTCCCATGTCTGGATTGCCTGCGGTTCGTTCTGCACCGTCAAGCGCGTCACGGGCACGCCCAGCGCACGATACTCCGCCACGTAGCGCGCCATCATGCGCGCCCACGTATCGTAATGCTTGCGAACGAGGCGTCCACCGTACTTCATGTTCCTGTTCGTCTTCGCCCACTTGGGCGGACTCCACGGAGTTGCCAGCACTTCCAAACCAGGATTCTTCGCGCAAGCATCGAACACGAGCGGCAAAACGTAGGCGTAATCGTCGTCGATGTTGAACGACTCGAGCGCCCGGTCCGACGAATTCGCCAGATACGAACGTGGAACAAGCGAGAAATCGCAGCTCTGGATGGAAGTGCGGGCAAGCGAGTACCGGTTGCCCTCCGCCCCGAAGCACAGCTCGATAAACTCGCGACGCGCCTGTTCGTCCATCTGCGCGTACACGTAGCCCGATGCCTCGGTAAGCGCCGCCCCGAAACCGATGAACCGTTGGTAGGTCACCTGGGGATACACTTTCACGAGCTGCATCTCGGGAATGCTGGCCGTCGGATGCGCACGCAGGTCTTCCCGCTCGAATCGCTTTGTGTCATCGGTCAGATACCGCTCCATGACGGCCATCCCCCTTGTCTGCTCAATCCCGAAAGCATGTTTCTCCGTAAGCTGACAGAGAAAAGCATGTTGGCAGCAAATCTGCCCTGAGACATATGACCAAATATACCAGTAATAACTCGGCAGAGACGCTCACGCTGGGCGTTGTTTCTATATAATTGGCCGCGCGGGAAATGAGATTTGAGGGGGGCTGCGCACGCCGCCTTGCGGAACCTAGGCCGCACGAACATCAATCCGTTTCCCTAAAACCACATAGGAAGGATCGAACGCACTATGAACGCAACAAGGCACGCCTTTCTACCAGCGTTAATCGTAGGCGCATTTGCGCTCTTGTTCTCGATGTGCGCGATGCTCATCGCCGCGCCAAGCGCTTACGCCGACGCCGTAAAGCCCACGAGCGTAATGCTGCAAGCCGACAACTTCATCACGTCGAAGGGCATCGACGTCACCAAAGAGGTTGCCACGATAGACGTCTCATCCGGAGACACCCTGCTCAACCTCACGGTAGACGATCGGTTTTCGCAATCGAAGACGCATGGCGAAGTCGAGTGCTTGCGCTTTCTCGTGCAAGTGGACGAAGAGGGCAACGCCAGAAACATCAAGACCGTGCGCAATTCCGACACGATAAGCTTCAGGGCCAAGCAGCTCAAAGCAGAATAAAGACTCGCCCTGAAGACGTACACGAACGCCGTATGCGACGAGAACGGCAACGTCATAAAGCACACGGGATACAGCTCGCGCTATATCGCTAACCTCAACATCGAGACGGTCGACGCGACCGATGTCGAGGAGCCCTCGTGGGAACTCGGCGAGGAAGGCTTCTCGTGGACGCTCAACAACATCGGAGACGAAGTGGACGCACGCAAGAGCGCAAACTGCGGCGTGCTCGTCTACTCGCGCTACAACGCCGCGCTAAACACCTGGAGCGCGCCCAAACCCGTGCAGGCGCATGGTGGCGACGACCGGTGCGCGGACTACAATCCGTCCGTCTGCATGGCCGAAGACGGCACGGCCTACGTTGCATGGCTCAATGCGGAATCCGCAATCGCCAGCTCCATGAAAATCGGGGAAGTCGCCGATAGCTTGCTTGTCAACGTCGCGAAAATCAGCAAGGACGACGCCGTTACGGTCAAGACCGTAAGCTCCCAGACGCCCAACTCCATGCCCGCAGTTCCCCGTATCTGCATCGCCAGCGACCAGCCCTGCGTTGCGTGGTACACGAACGAAATCGGACCAGACGCCAAGGAAAGCCAGGTTATCGGGCTTTCGGGCGGCCATGAAATCTGTTTCGCCCGGCCCATCGAGAATGCAGGGTTCGATGGCGAATGGTCGATTACGGCAAAACCGATGCTCGATGCCAACGGGACCAAGGCCGATGGTGCCATCACCTCGTTCGCCCTCGGCAGCCTGGAGAGCGCGCCAGCATGCGCATGGACGCTCGACCCCGATTTTCTCCAGAATGCGGATGCCGGGACTGGCTCCCTCGACAATTCCCATTTGTTCCTCGCAACCTGCGAGGGCAACCAGGCGCAGGTCGCGTCCAAGGCGGCAAACGCCCAGTTCGCGAAGAAGGGCTCAACCGACGTGCTCACGTTCTACCAAGATGGCGCCATCATGAGCGTGCAATCAGCGAATGCGCAACCCGATGTCGTATTGTCTAACGACGAGGCCACTGCCGTGCCTTCGGCCAATTACCTCGTCACGGGCGATCTCGCATCGCATGCCATGATCTCCTACATCGTCGCAGGTGACGGCGCAACCGACATCCACGCACAAGTGCTCGACGGCGGAGCATGGAGCGAAGAGGCCGAGGTCGTCGACCAGGACAAGCCCATCACGTTCTACTCGCCTTTCCGCCTGTCCGACTCAGCCGGCACATCAATGCCCGTCTTGGTATACATTTGGGGACAGTCCCCAAATGTATACCGAAACGCGAGCAGCTGTAGGCTTAGCGCCCTGCCGCCGACCCGGGCTGCCGGGGTGCGGACGGCAACCTTAGGTACACTTGTCGCCTGAAAAGTCAGGACACTTTTCAGGCGGCTATTCGCGTACTATTACATGCATATGTGATGAATTCTGCGCCAGTGCGGCCGAAACGGGAATCAGGAAGAAGCGCATGCCGTCAATCGACAGGAATGACTCTGCACCTTTTTACCTGCAGGTGTACACGCAGATCGCCGAAGGCATCGAAAGCGGGCTGTACCCTGCGGGCAAGAAGCTGCCGTCGATTCGCGAATGCGCGCGCGAGCTCGGCGTCTCGAACACCACCATCGAGCTTGCGTATCAGAAGCTGACGGCCGAAGGATACGTGCAGGCGCGCCGAGGGAGCGGCTACACCATCTGCGCTCTGGCCGAAGCCCCTGCAAGCCCGGTAAAGCTCTTCTCGAGCGAATACCAATCGGCGCTCGCAGAACTCATGGCTCCAAGCGGCGACGGCTCGAAGCTCGACGATGCTGCTTACGATTTCGCATACGACACGATCGACAAATCGCTCTTCCCATTCGCCGCATGGGCCCGGATATCTCGCGAAGTCTTCTTCGCGCCCGGCGCCGAAAACGCCTGCCTCTACAACAGCAGGCAAGGGCTGAGGCAGCTGCGCGAGCAAATAGCTCATTACGTCGCGAGCGAATACGGCTTGAACTGCGTTGCAGAGCAGGTGCTGATCATGCCGACCACGCGCGACCTCATATCGGCCATCTTGTCATTGTTCGATCCAGCGCATGACGCGTTCGCCATGGAAGACCCCGGCTACAACGAGGTGCGCAAAATCGTGCGCCAAAGCGGATTTGCCGTGCAGTCGATTCCCGTGAGCCCCTTCCCCGAGTGGGACAGCGCACGGCGCTACATCGACGGAGCAAAGATCGTGTTCACCACGCCCAGTTGCCAGTTTCCCACCAACCAGCCCATGCCGCTCGACCTCAAGCAGCATCTCATCAGCTGGGCCGAGGAACATGACGCCTATCTCATCGACGACGAATACGGATGGGAATTCCAATCGGGCATCGCCCGCACGCCCACGCTTGCCGCTCTCGACAAAACAGGACGCGTCATCACCATCGGCACGTTCTCCAACTGCTTCACGCCCGCGATATGCCTCAGCTATGCCATCCTGCCTCCGCAGCTCATGCTGCGCTGGAGACGCATAGCCGGCAAAGCCCATCCCGGGTCCCCCTGGCAGACGCAGGCGGGCATGGCGATGTTCATGGCCGACGACCACTGGCGCACCCACATCCGCAAGATGCGAACCGCCATGCTGCGCAAGCGGCGCGCCGCGCTCGAAGCCCTCGAGAAGTACATGGGCGATTCGGTCGAAGCCCTCATCGGCCCCTGCAGCCTTTTCATCCTCATGCAAACCCGCGATGACCGTAGCGAATCAGAGCTCATCGAGGCAGCTGAACGGGCGGGAGTTCGCGTGTACCCGACATCACCCTACTGGAGCGAAAAACCGCCTGAAACCTGGCGCTACGTTCTGGTAGGATACGCAGGCATAGCGGAGGAGGCCATCGCGCCGGGCATCTTGACGCTCGCGCGCGCTTGGGGCATCCGGGAATGATGCCGTAGCACTTATCCACTCTCTGTTAAACCGCCGTTGACGCGGAGCGTCACGCTTCGCCTTCAAACATCGCCCGCCATCGCTAACCCGTTTGGGCGCCACGGTGCGGCTGCGCGCTGGGGGAAGCAAGGGGCGTTCGGCGAGTAACCCAGCGAATACAATATGCCAATCGGCACGGCCATAGCCAGCTTGGCCGCACAGTATGCCCAAAGCCCGCCGAAGACAACGGCAAGCCCGGTAACACTCGCGCACAGAAGCACGGCAAGCGCTCCGCATGCCGCACAAAAGCCTAGTACATCGCTGCATTTAACATTTACAATGAACATCATGAAAACGAACAAAAAAGGGGCGCCTAGCTCGCTTTTCGTTCCTGGAAACGTATACCCCGCGAAAGGGGCATATGACAGGATGAACAGGGGACGCGCTCCTGTTCACGACTTCAAGGTTGAATGGGAACACGTCCCCCGTTCACTGGGGGCCTGTTTCACTCGTTGCCGGTCTTGGCGCGGATTGCTTCTTCGAGCACCGCCATCTGGGCTTCCGTTTTCTTCAGGCCTCGAATCACCACGAGAACGTACACGAGCAGGGCCGCCCAGACGATAGCGTACGCCGCGATGATGAACGGCGCGGACGGAATCACCGTGCTATAGATATCGGAAAGGATCGGGTTCATGTTCTATCTCCGCTCTCCCGCCCAAAGGCAGGTCAAATCACCGAAACTATCTGGGCCGCCCGCCGCTAGTCTTCCAGCTGGTCCTTCAACGCCTGAACGCGCTCTGCAAGCCTCGCCTGGCGGAAACGCAAACGATACAGCGCGAACGCCACAAGCATCATGCCGATCATGATGATGGCCACGGTCATCGCCATATCGGGCGCCATCCCGCCCTCGCGCGCCACAACCGGGTGGATGCTTGAGGGGATGAGGCGCGTGATCATGAAGCAAATCGGCACGTCGATGAGCGCGATGACGCTGATGACGCCTGCATAGGTGGCTCGCCGCTCGGGATCGTCGACCGAATTGCGCATGACGAAATACGCGATCACGATGAGCATGAGAATGAGATACGTCGTCAAACGAGGCTCCCACGTCCACCACACGCCCCATTCGAAGCGGGTCCACAAATCGCCCGTGACCATGGTGAAGATGACGAACAGCAGCGCGATTTCCATCGCCGCGCGCGAACACGTGTCGAAACGCTGCTCGCGCGTCATGAGGAACCGGATGCCGTAATATGCGGCAAACGCGAGCGCGACGAACGACACGACGGCGACGGGCATGTGGAAGTAGAAAATCTTCTGGCTGAGCAGCTGCTGATTCGTGACCATCGTATCGCCCACGAGCTCGGGCGCGCTGAGCGCCGCCCCGTTGACGGGCGCAGCGTACAGAAACGCCATGAGGAAGCCCACGGTGGTGAGCACGGCCCCCGCAGCGATCGCCGGCAACGCCAGCTTGTCGGGCCACTGTCCCGCTTCGGGCACCTTCACCTTCTTCGACGCCATCCGATGTCCTTTCTCTTCACGCTTTTTGCATTGTACACAATATTTCTTACCGCTCCAGCCTTATCCCATCAGCGGCTTAGGCGCTAACGACGAAGTCGTAAAGTACCCAGCAAGCGAGCAGCATCACCACGTCGTAGCCGCACGCAAGCACGAGCGGCATGACGAAGAAATCGGTCCAGAACTCCGTACCCACAATGGCGGCCGTCGTAGCGGTCACGCACGCGTAGAGCAACGGGTAGATGAGCGGAATGAACAGCACGGCGAGCATGACGTCCTTGCTGCGCGTGTTCATGGTGATAGTCGAGAGCATGGTCCCGATGCCCGCCATGCCGACCGTGCCCACGACGAGCGGCGCCACGATAGCCGGGAGCGTAGACGCGACAGGCTCGCCCGACATGAAGAAGAAGTAGAACAGGGGCACCGTGATGACCTCGACGGCCAGCATGAACAAGATGTTCGCCGTAGCCTTGGAAAGGAACGCGACCGATCGGTCGAGCGGCACGAGCAAGATGCCCTCCATGCAGCCTTGCTCCTTCTCGTGCGCGAACGAGCGCCCGAGCCCGAGCAGCGACGTGAACACGATGAGCACCCACAACAGCCCGCCGCCCATCTTCATGATGTCGAGCCCGTTGGCCGTGAGCGCGAGCGCCGCACCGTACACGATGATGACGAGCAGCGCATAGATTCCCATCGACGTGAGCATTTCGCGCGTGCGGAATTCCTGACGCAGGTCCTTTGCCAGCAAGATCTTGTATTGCGAGAAGGCCGAAGGCGCCGACCTGCCGATGTCACGCATGGGTTCGCTCATTTACGCCACCTGGCTCCATGTGCGCAGTATACATTTGGGGACAGTCCCCAAATGTATACTATATTGCCGCGCGCGATCATGTTAGGCCACCCCCATGCCGACCGTTTCGCGATACAGTTGCGAGAACTCGTCGAAATCGAGGTCCTCCTTGCGCGCGAACGTCACGATGCGGCCGCGCGCGAGCACGAGCGCATGCGTGCACATCTCGAATCCCTTGGCCAGGTCATGGCTGACCATGACGAACGTGCGGTCGCCCCGCACCGAGTCGATGAGCTCGTCGAAGATCTCGACCGCATGGGGATCGAGCCCCGAATACGGTTCGTCCAGAAACACGACGGCCGGATCGTGCACGAGCGCCCGCGCAATGGAAACGCGCTGCGTCATGCCGCGCGAGAACGTGCGAACCGCATCGAGCCTGCGATGGGCGAGACCCACGGCCTCGAGCAGCTCGGTGACACGCGCCTTGGGATCGGCAACGCCATAAAGCTCCGCATACAACATGAGGTTTTCCTCAGCCGTGAGGTCGGGATAGAGCATCGACTGATGCGAGATCATGCCGATAAGCCCCCGCGCCTTGTCGGGCTCCTCCTTCAAGTCGACGCCGCACACGCTGGCCTCTCCCCCCGTCGGGCGCGCTAACGTGGCCAGCACCCGCAGAAGCGTCGTCTTCCCCGCCCCGTTCGGCCCGAAAATGGAGAGAAACGCCCCCTCCGGCAGCTCGAACGAAACCCCGTCGAGCGCCCTTCGCGTCCCAAATGCCTTCGCCAAGTCACGCGCCACGATCGCCGAACCCTTCGATTCGGCCACCAACCCAGTATGCCCTTCGTATGCGACCAAGCTAACACCCGACCCCATAGCACAGTGAGGAAGCTTGCTCGCCCCGTTCGCCCTCGTCGGCCCGCGCGGCCGCAGGCGCGGCGGGGACGCCTGGGGAGGTGCCGCAGGAGGCCGCGAGGGGCTGGCAGAGGGGAAGCGAGCGATTCCGCAGGCACAAACTTCTAAATTCATTTAGGTTAGGCCGAGGACAAGCGAGCTTCCCCTCCACCAGCCCCTCGCTGCCTCCTGCGGCACCTCCCCGGGCGTCCCCGCTGCGCCTGCGGCCGCGCGGGCCGACGAGGGCGAACAGCGTGCCGAGCATCAGCATTCCGAACCCCGCCCAGACGAGCGTGATGAACGGGTTGACCCGCACGTCGAGCGAGTAATCGCCGTTCTGGTTGACCCCGCGGTACACCACGAACAAGTCCTCTTCCGGAAATCCGATGACCGCCGCGTTGAGCTTCTGCTGCTGCGTGGTCACATCGAGCTGCACCGAGGGCGTGACCTGCCCGATGAACTGCCCGTCCTTGAACACGTCGAACGTGACGCTGTACAGCACCGTGTTCGACTCCTCGGTGCGGTCGTCGATCGAATCGCTCGCGTATTTCAGCTGGTATTCGCGAACGTCGAATTCCGCCTTGGCGCTCGACTGCTCGCTGCCGGCCAGATAGCCCGACTCTTCGTAGACGTACATGCTCGACCCGATGAGGCCGACGAGTATGACGCCCATCGCGATATGCGCGAACGCGCCACCGATGGCCGCGGCCCGTTTGCCCGGGGCCTTCACATTGCGCACGAACACGAACAGCGCGTTGAACAGCAGCAGGCTGGCAACGAGCAAGCCCACGAGCGCAAGCCCGTTGTAATACCACGGAGGACCCGCCTCGTACAGCGTCTGCGAGTTCGCATTGCCCTTGGCCAGCATGGCGTCGTACACCGGCACGAACTGCGTCGCCCACCAGAACGCCAGGAACGCGAACAGCACGAGCGCGCAAGCGGCCGGCACGCGAGCCTGCCGCAGGAACTTCTTCGGGTCGGTCTTGCCCCAGGCGAGCAGGGGGCACACCGCCAGGATGAGCAGATACGCGATGCCGAGCGGGCGCGCAATGGCCTCGTACGACGTCGTGCCCAGCGAATCGCCGCCAAACGGCAGCCATCGCGGCAACGCCGAAGACACCGTCATATACGTGAGCAGCAAGGCGAACACGATCATGATGACGTTGTTGAAGTAATACGCAGCGTCCTTCGACAGCATGTTCTCGACGTCGTCGGCGCCTTCCGTATCGGGCCCGAACGTCTTCCACCGCGCCGCGATGCCGATGAGCGGCACCACGATGGACACGGCGATGAGCCCGCCGAACAGTGCGAGCGATACCGGGTCCCCCGCAAATGCGTGCACCGATTGCACGATGCCGGACCGCGTGATGAACGTCGCCACTATGACGAACGTGAACGCCAGGCACGCGCACATGACCGCCCAGCGCTTGAACGCGCCGCGCTGCCGGTATGCCGTGAACGTATGCACGAGCGCCACGCACACGAGCCACGAAAGCAAGCTGGCGTTTTCCACGGGATCCCAGCCCCAGTAACCGCCCCAGCCGAGCACGACGTAGGCCCACACGGCCCCCAACCCGATGCCCGCGCCCAGGAACAGCCAGCTCCCCAGCACGAAACGCGTCGCGCGCTCGACCCAGAGCTTGGACGAATCGTCGAGGATGAGCGTGGCCATAGCGTACGCGAACGGTACGGTGAGGCCCGCATAGCCCACGAACAGCAGCGGTGGATGGATGGCCATGGCCCAGTGCTCGAGCAATTGGTTCATCGAGTACAGGGACGCGGCGGCCGTCAGGGTGCCATCGGCGTTGAAATAGCTGGCCGGCGTCGGCGCGAACGGGTTGCTGCCCTCCGAAAACAGCAGCACCCCGCAGAACACGGCCACTACGATGGAGCAGATGGCCATGGCGAGGTTGTCGAGTCGCAACGCCTGCTGCACATTGGCGGCATCTTCCGCAGAACCCTTGCGCACACCCGCGACCGACCGAGCCAGAATCAACATGCCGAACAGCGCGATGAGAAACGTCCAGAACAGAAGCGACCCCGAGCGGCCCGCCCACAGCCCCGACAGCTTGTAGAGCCACGCGAGCGAATCGGTGGAAAGCGAGCGCTCCTCGAGCACGTACTGGATGGACACGTCGCCCGTCATGAAGCACACGACGAGCACGAGGCAGCAGGCCAGAAGGGCCGCGAAGCTGACGAGAACGCCCCCGCGGCCGATGGCGCTCATCGCGTCCTTGCCTGCGAAATGGCCTGCGAACAGCAACGCGACCGCCACCAGCGCCGCGACGAAACCCGTAACGAGGAATGCAAAACCTACCGTTGCCATGAACTAGCCTTTCAGCGCCACATCGGTCGCCGTGAACATGCCATCCGAGCCAATCGAACCCGTCAACACGACGATCGCGCCTTCGCCCGTCTCGTCAGACAGGGCTCCCGCATACTTCACGTGCAGCTCCGCGTCCGATTCAGCATCGACGATCGTGAAGCGCTCGGGTGCATCGACGCCGGCCAGCGTGCCGGCCTTCATGGTGCCCTCGACTTTCACCGGCTTGTTGAGCACGCGATCGCCGTATGCCAGCAGCTCGGCCACGGAAAGCGCATCGGTGGCGTTCTCGTATTTCGACGGGCACTTCGTGACGAGCTCCGAGCACACGAGCACGCCCTCGGCGTTCTTCTTGCCCGTGCAAATGGCCGTAACGTCATTGCCGAACGTGGCCGATACGCCACCGTCGTAGCGCACATCGAACTGATGCACCGCCTCGGGATCGGCCTCGGTATCGTAAATCCTGAACGTGAGCGTGTCGCCCTCGATGGTGAACGAGTTCTCCACGACGTTGCCCGTCACCTGGATCTTGCTATCGTCCTGCACCTCCAGCGCCTCGGCGACCGAAACGGTCCGCGCCGCCGAATTGCCACCCACGATGGCCAACACCAGTATGAGCACGATGACGATGACGCCCGTCACCGCCGCCATGCGACGCTTCATCTTCGCGTTCATCCGCTTCTCCCATCTGCCGTCGCGGCGAATCGCATGGCGAACGCCTTCGGCCCTTTGCGGCGAGCGTGGAGCGCATGCACCTCGCCTGCAGTAAATCTTTATTATCGTGAAACCGCGCCATTAAATCCAGAGACACTTCTTTCGATTTGAAGCATGAAATATCTTTCCTTCGCACAAGGTGACCGATGGGGAGACTCCCTTTCGGTCACTGGCCGAAAGGGAGTCTCTCCCCTTCGATCAGTCCGTCGCTCCATGCGGAACGGTTTGGTATCATCTGGTAGCCATCGATACAAGCCCGCTGAAAGGACAGCCGCCATGACCGAGCAATTCTCCCGCACCGAACTGCTGCTCGGCCCTGCTGCCATGGAAGCCTTGTCGAACGCCCATGTGGCGGTGTTCGGCATCGGCGGCGTCGGCGGCTATGCAACAGAGGCGCTCGCGCGGTGCGGCGTGGGGGCCATCACGGTGGTGGACGACGACGTGGTGGGCATCACGAACCTCAATCGGCAGATCATCGCGACGCATGGCTCGCTTGGTCGCAACAAGGTAGATGTCATGGCCGAGCGGATCCGCGACATCAACCCGAACTGCCGCGTTACGCCCCGTAAATGCTTCTACCTTCCCGCAACCGCCGACCAGTTCGACTTCGCGCAATATGACTACGTGCTTGATTGCGTCGACACCGTCACTGCAAAGCTGAACCTCATCGAACGCGCCCACGAGACGGGAACGCCCATCATCTCCAGCATGGGCGCCGCCAACAAGCTCGACCCCACGGCCTTCGAAGTGGCCGACATCTACGAGACGAGCATCTGCCCGCTGGCCAAGATCATCCGCAAGGAATGCCGCAAGCGCGGCATCGGCCATCTCAAGGTCGTCTACTCTAAGGAACCCGCGCGCGAGCGTTTCGGCGGCACGCAACTCGAGGACGTGCGCCGCGAGGAGGGAACGACCGACGATGGAGGCCATCGCGTCGGTCGCGCCGGCATTCCCGGCTCGGTGGCCTTCGTGCCGCCCGCCGCCGGCCTCGCCATGGCCGCCGAAGTCGTGAAGGACCTCGCAATGTGTCATTAGGGTCAGACCCCAATGGCACATCCAGCCATTTCGCCGAAAAAGAGGGGCCACTTGATGCGCTGATCGCACAAGATTCTTGCAGAGAATGAAGACACCTTTTCTGCCTGGCATTTCGCCCAGGCACGCCCCGCCGGTTCCAGAGCATGAGAAAAGCGGGGTGCAGCTCCATGCGCACCCCGCTCGCAAATGTTTCGCAAAAGCTTAGGCCGCTGAAGCGTAGCCCTCTTGCAGAATCTTCTGCGACTCGTCGTAGGTGACCCAGCCATCGGGCAGGGCCACGTTCTCGTGCTCGTGGCAGGCCGTGCACACGACGGTGGATGCGCGGTGGCCCTTATGGCAGTCGGTGCATTCCAGCGAGAGGTTGGCGTGGTGTTGCTCATGCGGGTTGAACGCGGCACCCTTCGTGGAATCCGCGAGCTTGGCGTGGCTCAACTGACCATCGTCTCCGAGCAGGTACACATGGCAGTTCTCGTTAGCGCAGAAGCTCTCGGCGGTCTTGCCGTCCCAGGACTGCAACCCCGATGCCGATCGCTCGTTGCGCGGCAGAGGATAGTTGCCGGTGACGAAGTTCATCCCGTCATGCGCGAGCTCCACGATGTTGGGCGTATGGCAATCAACGCAAACGATCTCGGGCTTGGCGGTCGCCTTGGTGTTGCGGTGCAGCACCGCCATCATGGCGTTGGTGTTGGACACCTCCGTGCCGTACTTGTCAATGCCGGCGACGCCTTGCTCTTGCATGTAATTGTCGACGTAGGTGCCCTCGATGTGGCACATGGTCGAGCAGAAGTCAGGCGACTCGTGCCACACCATCATGCCGGCACCGATGGCTGCCAGGACCACGACGATGACGCCCGCGATTGCAAGCTTCTTCGTCCGCTTCTTCTTCGGCTGGACTTCGCTCGTAGATTGCTCGGCCTTGCTTTCCAGTTTCTCATCGCTCATGATTCGACTCCTTCACGTTCTCGGTAAAGGATGCCTAGGCGCTTGCGACGGAAGACACGCCCAGCAGCTTGTCGCCCTCGTCGAGAAGCTCGTTGCCCTTGTCAAGCACGTAGCGGTAATACGTCGGATTGTGGGCGCCTTCGCTGTTCTCGGCGGCATCGAGGTTCCAGTAGTAGCACGATGCGCGCTGGATCCATTGCAGGCGCTCGAGCGTCTTGGCGTCGATGCCGTTCTTCTCGGCGGCTTTCTCGTCGAGCATGAGGGCCTGCTGGCCAGGATTAGCCGGATCGTCCTGCATCGTGGCCACTTTGGCCTCGAAGTTCTGGATGAACTTCTCGCACCGCTCGCCAAGCGTCTTGGTCTGACCGTCGATGTCTTCCTGCCAAGCCTTCACCTCGGCCGCAAGGTCCTTGTGGCACGAGCTGCAGTCGCGGTCGATGAGCTCTTGGTTGTCGAGCGGGCTGGTCCAGTTGTGGTTGGAATACACCGTGCCATCATCGGCCTTGGTGGTGGCCATATGGCAGTCGTTGCAATCGTAACCGAGGTTCTGCATGTGAGAGCCCTGCGGCAGGACCTTGTCGTCGCCTCCATAGACGAACTCGTATTCGGCATGGCGGATGGCAAGCATCTTGGCGCCGGTGGAAGCATAGGTCCAATCGACGAAGCCGTGGTCGTCATACCACTGCAGCGCCTTGTCGGGAACCATGTCGACACGGCCGTTGTCATAGGGGCTGGTGGGAATGGACGTCTCGGGAGCCATGGAGTAGTCGCAGTGGCACTGGCCGCATATCTGGCCCTGGATAGACGCCACTTCGTGGTCGGCGCCCATCGAGCGCACCCATTCGGCGCGATCGACCTCGAGATACACCTTGCCGTCATCGCCCATCGGCGTGTTGGCATGGCAGCTGGCGCAGGATATGTTCTCGTCGAGCTGCGCGATGACCTCGTTGAACGGACGAGCGTGGACTTCCGCGCCTTCCTTATCGACCAAGTTGGAGTACTGCGGCGTCTTGCACGTGATGCAAGCGGCCTTCGTCTTGGTGCCATCGTTCACGCGGCCGTTATGGCTGACCGACCACAGCGAGTACACGTGGCTGGCCGGCTCGGTGTAGTATTTGGCATAGCCGTAGCCTTTGCCGAGCGTTTTGATTTCAGGATTGGTCTCGAGATAATCCATTTTGTCGCAGTCGACGTACTCGAAGCCTTCGGGCAGTGCCGACGTCGTGTCTTCCTTGGTGGCGCCCTCGGCGCACCAGGCATCATCGGCAGTGTTCAGGTAATCGCTCGCAGGAGGGGTATTGCTGGCGTTCTCGAGGTACGACGCGAAAATCTGCGGGTACGCATCGGCCCATTGGATGGCTTTCACCACGCCGAACTTGTCGGGGGTTGGCGAAACGTCGGCCTTCTGGACAGTGGGCGTCGGATTGCCCACCGTGGACGTGTTGGCCCTCGGCGCGCATGCGGCAAGCCCAACTACAACGGCCACAACCGCGACGACGGCCACGACTATGAACGTCTTCTTCTTTTTCATAACAGGCCTCCCTCTTAACCCCAGACCTATACGAATGCAATCGTGCCACGACGCCGTAAAAAACTAAATACACACTTCCTGCGAAATTTGCCAGGACACTCAACCCTACCTAGCAATTGTGATAGGTAGCGAGTAATAGCAGAGCTTGAGCTGGGGCTTCGCGCTTCCTGACACCTCGACGGTATCCTTGTCAGGCCTCTTCCACGTGCTCGTGGAATCTCCCTCCACATTCACGGCGCTTTCATATCTTCCTAGTATCGTACAAGTTGAACAAAACGAGATGACGTAGCCAGTTACGAGTTAGCATCCACAAGCAACCAGATAATTTGCCCTTGTCGACCATGACAAAGGGTCGTGCTGCGCATCCCCAAACGACAATATGAAAGGAAACCATGACGCAAACCGCAGGACAACCATACTCTCAGAACAAGACCGACGCCGTATCGGAAGCGGGGACCGCTCCTCGTTATACCTATATAGATTGCCTCAAGGGCATAACGCCTGGACCGCAAGGCGCAAACGGCGCAGCAACGTTCCAAGTGCTGATGGTCGGCGGCATGGTCACCTTCATGGTCACGATAAACGGCCTTCGCCACCTGGGGCTGGCGTTCTTCGCCTTGTCCCATTGGCTCTACCCGCTCATGTTCTGCCTTGCGTTTCTCGTACGCACGTTCATCGGCGGCAAGATTGCAGGCGCCCTGGCGCCGAAACTCGTGCTCAACCGTTTCACGGGAACGAAGCGCGCCATCGGCATGACGGTGCTCAACGTCTGCTGCATGGCTCCCATCATGTGCGCCATCGGCACGTTGCTCATCGTGGGCGGCGACAACTTCGCGTACAACTACTTCACGACGCTGCCCATCGTCATGCCCACGGCCATGGTGGTCAACTACTTCATAGTCGGGCCCATCGTGAAGCTGCTGTTCAACAACAAGATCTCGCCCGCAGGCGGCATCGGCCTGCTCACCAACCTCAAAGCACAGACCGACGCCCTCACCCGCCTACTCGGCTGCTAACAAACTGAAACGGGTCTCCAGGGTAACTGTTTCACCAATGCGTCAAAAGGATCAGACCCCTTTGACGCATCTGGCACCTTGACGGCGTTCCTCTCAGGACTTGGAAATCTTGCCGACCGCTACTGCTGCGACCACGATAATCACCATGACCGGCAGCGTGTTCCCGCAGGGCAGGTCCCACCCGAGCGAAAAGCGGTACAGGGCGAACCCGCATGCCCAAAGCACCACATTGCGCCAGTCGACGGCGACGGCGGAGCGGTCGCGGTGCAGCACGAAGTAGTCGGCGATCACGATCGCTGCCATGGGCGCGAAAACCGACCCAATCAGGTACAGGAACTCCTCGAAATCGCCCACGGGAGCCACGATGGCAAGCACGCATCCCACGATGGCTGCCGCGATACCGCATACACGCGCATCGAGGCGCGGGTGAATGGCCTCAGCCGAAATACCCGCTGACTCGGCGTCGAGGAACGTGGTCGTCACGGTCGAGAACACCACGATGAGAATGCCAGCCACGCCGAGACCCGCCTGCGCGAGCACCGATGCAACGTCATCAGATCCGGCGAAAAGCGCACAGCCTAAACCGATGGCGAACATCCAGCAACTACCCACGAAATAGGCAACGGTCGCCAAGGCCGAGCCCGCCGCAGGACGGCGCGCCTCGCGCGTGTAATCGCCCACCACGGGCAACCACGACAAAGGCATGGCCACCGCAAGCTCGACTGCCGCGCCGAACGAGAGCCCCTCGCCTGCCAGAGCCTCAGACGCGCCGCCCGCCCCGAACACGGCAGCGCTCGCCACGAACGTCAGCACCAGCAGCAACACGGCGGCGGCCGATTGCACCTGGCCCATGCGCTTGACGCCGATGGCTATCCACAAGACGATGAGCGCGCCGATGACGACGCTCCACCCCACCATGCCGAGAGCGGGAACGAGCAGCACCGCCGCAGCGGCACCCGACATGATCATGATGGCCGTCCACCCCACGAGCTGCACGACGTTGGCGACCGAGAACAGCTTGGACCCCGCGCTTCCGAACGAGCGGCCCGCCACCTGCATGGCCGTCTTGCCCGTTTGCGCGCTCGCATGCGCCACCAACCAGAACAGCACGCAGCCGATGACGTGCCCGACGAAGATGGCGACAAGGCCCGTTTCCCATCCGAGCGGTGCGAAGAACGTGCCCGTCAATATCTCGGCAAGCGACACCGCCGCCCCGAACCAGACGAGCCCCAGCAGAGGCGTGGACAGATTGCGATCACGAGATTCACCAGACATGGCGCATGCTCCCTCCGGCAGAATTACCTGCATCAGGTTCCTCGGGTCGAAGCGGGAATACGCTTCCTCTCAGCCTGCATCGCGCAAGCTCCCCGCCGCCCGCTTTTGCGAGCGCGACGTTATTGTAGCGTTTTTACACGGCGCCGATATGAGCAAGCAGGTAAGCGGCGCCGGATGCGGTTAACCGTAGATGAACGTGACGCCCTTTTTCCCGGCCTTCTTGGTGAACATCTTCTTGTACTTCTTGCGCTGGGAATCCGACAAGTACACGCGCGTCTCGACCCGCTTCACCTTCGAGCCCTTCAGGCAGTTCTTCACCTTCTTCAGGCGGGCGGATTGAACGATGAGCTTCTTCACCTTCTTGGCCTTGGCAAACGCGCGAGCGCCTATCACCACCACGTTCGGGCCGATGATGACCGTTCTCACGTTGCGGAACACGCCCGTCAGCTTGGAGCCGACTTCCGTGACAGTAGCCGAAACCCCGCCCACCGTGCACTGGACGGGAAGCGAGAGCGTCTTGACCTTGCGGCTCTTGACCCGCACGTCGACGATGGCCACTTCCACGCCCGTGACCTTGTCGCCCGATTTCCGGACGCTGGTGACTTCCAGCGTGTACGTGACCTTGCCCTTCGTGTACACGATGCGGTCACCCACCCGCGTCACCCGCTCTGTTATCGCGAACGGGACCACCAAACCGCCCACGAAGGCGCCCTTGCCTGTGACCGTCGCGCTCGCCGTGCCCACGTGAACGTTGTTCGCGTAGTCGATAGTGTAGTCAGCGCCTTCCCGCAACACCACGTCACCCAACTTGACCGCGATTTTCGGCGTTATAGCGCGGCCGGTGAACTCATAGGTCGGCGAGTCCATGACCACCGTGGCAAGTTGGATCGCCACGGTGGAGAGCCGGTACTCGCCCACTCCATCGGGAAGGGCGGCTCCCGCATCGATTATGTCATACGTCGGCTGCGTGCGGTAAGCGCGCTGCGCGAGCGCGAGCGGCATCAGCGTACCGCGCGCATTGCACCACCCTTGACCCATCTTGAGCTCTTCGAGCTGCGGGCAATCAGCCGCGAGACCGGCGAGGCCCGCAGCGCCCGACGCATCAATATCGCCCAGATTCAGGCTGGTCAACAACATGCAACCGTCCACGAACCCCGTCAAATCCTCCACGCAGGGTGCGCCGATGCCAGAGAAGTCCGCGGCACGCAAAGACGAGCAGCCCTTCAGAAACCGCGCGAAGTTCCGAGCTTTTGGAACGGACGTCCCCTGCAGCTTCACGCTGACGAGCGACGAGCAGCCTTCGAACATGCCGCTCAAATCCTGCGCGTTCGATGCGTTCATAACGCTCATGTCCACATTCAGCAAGCTCGTGCAACCGCGGAACAACCCGTCCAGCGCCTCGACGCTGCGAAGGTCGGCGGAACTCAAGTCAATCGACGCGAGTGACGTGCAGCCTGCAAAGAAGTCGCTCAGCACGACCGCGCCCGCAAGGCCACCATCTGCGAACTTCGCATCCGCGAGCGACGTGCAACCTGCAAAGAACCCGCCCAAATCGGCTAGGTTCGACGAGTCGAAGCGCTCCAGGTGCGCGGTCGCAAGCGACGTGCAGCCTTCGAACATGCCCCGCGCGCTCGCCATCGCCGACGTGTCGATGTGTTCGAGTCCTTCGACGTCGGCAAGTGCGGTGAAACCCGCGAACCACTTCTGCGCCGTGACGGGCTTGAAACGGACGAACGACTTGTCCACGAAGATGCTCGTGACCTTGTCGGCCACGTCCGCCCAGGGAACCTGCGCGCCAGGATCCGCATCATGTGAATCGAACCAGCGCATGCTCGACGCAAGCGGCTTGGACGACGAGATGACCGATTTGTCCAGAAGGCCGTGTCCCGCCTTGAGCACCAGGCAGCCGTCCTCGTACAGCAACGCATAGGCGCCGGTGTCGACGATGTCGAACGGGACTATCAGGCAGCCGAAGCAATCACCGCATCCGGTGATGACCGCCTGTGCCCGGCCATCTTCGACGTTGTCCTCGAACACGACGGTATAGTCGCGACCCTCGGACAGCTGCTCGCCATCCACCGAAAGCTCGATGGCCGGCTTGACTGCCGACCCCGTGTACTCGAAGGCCGGCAACGCGCCATTTTCCGTGGCCACCTGCACCGCTTGGCCGTCACCGCTTTGGGGCAAGAGCTCGACGGCGGCCGATCGCACATAGATATGGCCCGAGGCAATGTAAACGCCCGCACCGTCAGGAATCACGCAGCCCGCCTGGTACGACCCCGCGTTCGGCCCCGATTCGCAATACATGTCGACGGGAAACGTCGCCGGCGCTCCTTCGACGACCTCCCCATTGCAGCTAACCCACGTCCCCATATTCGCCTGGGTCCATCCATCGCCGAGCTTGAGCGTGATCAACGAGGAGCATCCTTCGAACATGTCGGTGAAATCCGAACAAGCCTCCGTGTTGAACGCCGTAAGGTCAAGCTCCTCGAGCTTGGTGCAACCGGCAAACATCCGCGGCATCGCAGCCGTCTCGTCAGTATAGAAGTACTCGAGCCCCTTGATGTCCTCCAGATTCGAACATCCGTCAAAGAGACCGTTCAGGAACCATATACGTTCCGGGTCGTCGACAGTGTAATCGTAATCCGCCTGCACGCCTTTCGCATGAAACCTGGCTTTTACACTTTTGTCGAACACGACATGGGTTATGTCTTTGGCTTTTATCTGGTTCGACGCAACGTGCATGGTTCCAGGTTTTTCGTCGTTTTCCACCCACGATCCCACCGTGGTGCTCTGCTTTTTCTCGCCGCGCACAATCGCATCGAGACACACCTGCTCGCCAACTTGATAGCAGATGGTCCCTCCCGAATAGAGCCATTCTCCAAGCCCCCGCGACTCCGTTTTGTACACCCCCGCATCGTACGACTCCTTGTCGTAGACGCGAGAATCGTACTTCACGAACAGGATGTTATTCGGGTCGTCGCTCGACGTCCCGATCTTGTACCAGTAGTCGCCCTTGCGATAAAGCCACCCGTAATCTTGTCCATCATCAGACAACTCGGCCGATGACGGGCCGTCCCCGCCGAGCGAGGCAGCGGCGATATCGGCCTTTGCATCGGCCGCGCCAAACGTCACGCAGGAAGAAACAACGAAACCCGCAAAACAAGCGAGCACCAAACACGCAACGCGAAACCATCTTGCTACCGCGATGGGACGCATCAGCCTCATCATGCTCATGGCAATCAGCCTTTCGGGACACGCAGATCGAAACCCCAAACTCTCTTTCGGCCATTCTATGAGCGTAATGGTACCAGATGCGCCGCAACCCAACACCCGCCGTTCACACGTTCACTCGAGCTCGCCCTCGACAATGCCAGGTACCGCAATCGCATCCCAGTCGAACAACGCCTCCCGCAGCTGAGCCCTCGCTGCAATGTGTTCATCCGCAGGAACTCGAAACCGCTTTCCGATGGCTCGGCCAATCTGGCGGGCAAGCTTGTCGAACCCGGCCATCTTGTTCACCTGCGTGCGTGTGGCGACGATTACCTGCTCTCCCATGTATTGGAGCATGTTGCGCCTAATAGCATCGCGCTCTTGTTTTTCCTCTGCAGAGTGGTGCTTCTTGCTGTCGTACTCGATAGCTACATGTTTATCGAGCCAGTACAAATCGCAATCGTAGTGATGCGCTCCCACCATCAACCGTTCTTGAGGAGTCAGCTCGATGCGAAAGTTCAACTCTGGCTGCATCAGGCCATAGCCGCCAAAGCGAGGCGGCATGCACAGAAGCATATACAGGGCCGTTTCGCGCGGCGACGCGGAGCCGTCGACCACGTAGCGTAGGTAATGGGCGCTACGTGCCCGGCTGCCCTGAGCAAGAAGGCGCCCGGCATACGCCTCGAGCTTCGCGGCGCTCGTGAGCGGAGGCCGCTTGCACATGCCCGAGCTTTCATCCGCATCTTCTTCACGCGAGTCGTAAAAGCCAATGTCAACCGCAGCATAGGGATCAATCGCGTAAGAACCGCACATTTCCAGCGCAAGCTTGACGACCTGCGGTTCCGAGAGCTTGACCGCGAGTTGCATGAGACACAACTCAGGAGAGGCGACGAAAACGTCGTCGCCCAATCGATAAAACGAACGGTCAGGCAACGGTGCCCTCCTGATGTGGTTCTTCACTCCGAGTAGCCTACGCTGATCACCATAAGCGACCATGCAATCAACATCATCGAGAGCCAGATCGGGGTGCCGTGACCTGAAAGCGCGAATCTTAGCCGCAGTCGGCGCCCCACCCGCAAGCGCACGAACGCGCGTCGGAGCCAATACCGAGAATGCAGCCGGCCCCGCCTTACGCCAAATCCAAAACGCCGTCTCATAACCCAAAAACAGACGGCCTTTAGTCATGCAAAACACCTCCGAACGTGCTTCCGGGCAAAAAATCGTGATTAGAATGACAAAATGTAAGAATGTTAATATCTAAAACAAGAAATTTTGCTCCAAATCAGTATCGCTCCAGTTTAGCGATTTCTGCCACCAGGGCTTTTGCGAATCCAAACCGATGATAAACCGCCTCTGGACACTTCTATATGTTAACTTTCTTGCATTTTGTCATAGAATCGCCGATATTTTGCCCAAAGCGAGATTTCGAGAACCGGATACCCTAACTTGTTAACAAAAAGACCTGCAAATTGGCAGGGCAAAGTCCACAGACCGATCACCCTTAATTAGGGGAGAGCCCATAACGTAAATGTCCCATGCTTTCTCATATCATCTACGCGAATCGTCCGACAAGTGCTACCTTGAAGTTTGCCTCCATGTCGCACATCCCCATAACGCGCTTTGTCACAGAGGACAATTCGTACCTGGCTGGTCGAGCACATTAACGATTAGCCGCGCAACATGAGCGCAGTCTTCTTGATGCCACAGTCGAGCATGGTCACAAGAGATACAGCAACCCTGTCACTAAGGGGGGATCGTCCAAAAAAGCCCCGATATCATCCTGAGCCGAAGGCCAAGGAACTCCGAAGCGGTTTACCCAACTCATCGCTTCGCGGAGATTATTCGACTTCGGCTCAGGATGACAAATCATGCGTTTTCTGGACAAGCTCGAGGGGGTTACCCGCGAATGCAGCCGCTTGCAAGTATGCGCGCTAAATCGGCGAGTGCGTGGACGGTAGCCTCCACGCACTTAGGATCGGGGTTGCGGCGGGCCACGAGCTCTACGGGCAGCTGGTCACTTGTAAAGGGAACGTCCTCGCCAGGCGGAACATGCCCCTTGATAACACGCGGAACGCGAAAGTCCGACGATATCTCGATCTGCAGGGCGGCAATTCCGCATTCTCGCGAGATGGCGTGAGCAACGGTGTTAAGGCCACGCGCGGCATGACGCGCATTCAGGCTGATGGTTTTGCCGTGCTTGGCCAGATGCTCGCCAAGCCGTTCGCGAAGGAACCGGCTGGCAAACTCGTCGGCACCCGGCGTGGCCCGAACCGTCAGGCCATCTGCCGACCCGATCTCGATTGCGTCAGGAGCGGCGGCGGGAACCCCATGCACATCAAGCAGAACAACGGCGTTGAGCTTGCGGACCATGGCTGCCACCGCCTGTTTATACGCGCACCGCTCGAACGGATCCCAATTCGGGTCGCACGAGTCGTACCTACTTGCAACGATGGCGCTCGCGCCAGAAAGCTCCGCCACGGCAAGCGCGATCGCTCCCGTGAAATCGTCAGAAGGCTTGATGCGCCCCTCGCGAAACTGCGAAACCGCATGCGGCGCAGACACGATTACGGGCAAATCGCCCTCCACCACGCTATACGGCGGGGCATCGGGCAATCCCCGATAAGCGTTTACCGAGAATCGCGCGAGCTCGACTTCCGCTATGTGCCCGACAAGATGTTCCATGCTCCACATTATGGCAGAGCGGGACAACGGAAACGTAGGTTGCTGCTTACTTCGAGGTATCATCGCCGCGTTCGGCACCCGAACGCGGCGATGATACCAACGGGTACTGGCCTATTGCCTGCCTGCTCAGCGGGGGCGAGACAACGACTTGCGCCCTCGTTGTCTCGCTAGTTCACGGGATACGAGCCGAGAACCTTGACTTCGCGAAGCTTGAGACGCAGGCAGTTGAGGGCGGTCTGCATAGCCGGGTCCTCGACACGGCCCTCGAGGTCGAGGAAGAACATGTAATCACCGAGCGCCTGCTTGGTTGGGCGCGACTGGATCATCGTGATGTTGATGCCCGCATAAGCGAATTCCGACAGGATCATGTTGAGCGTGCCCGCGCGGTCGATCTGCATGAACAGCGCCACGCTCGTCTTGTAGCGCGAACCCGTGAGCGGCGTTACCGCGCCCGGGCGCCCAATGAGAGCGAACGACGTCTGATTGCCCAGGCGGTCCTCGATATCGTCATCGAGGACGACCGCACCGTACAGCTCAGCTGCATGGCGATTCGCAATGGCGGCAACGCTGGGATCGCCCATGGCGACCTTGACGCTTTCAGCCGTGGACGACGTCGAAATCGTCGTCGCGTTCGGAAACTCGCGCGTTATGAACCGCCGGCACTGCCCGAGCCCCTGCGCATGCGAAGCGATAGTCCGCACGTCGGAGCGCTGCGCACCCGGCTGCATGATCAGGCAGTGATGGATATCGACCACGTGAACGCCGAGGATCTGCGCCGAGCTGTTGAAGGCGAAGTTGTCGAGCGTCGCCGTGACAGGCCCCTCGAGGGCGTTCTCGGTGGCGACCACGCCATACGTGCTCTTCCCGCGATCGACGCAGTCGAACACGTCGGTGAACGACGTGCAGGCCACGAACTGCGTCTGAGGGGCGCCGATCCGCTGCGCGAAGGCGCGCGCCGCCTCATCGGAATACGTGCCCTCGGGCCCGAGATACGCAATCGATACCTGCTGTCCATCCATAGCCTTGCTCCTCCATCAGACTGTCCAAAGAAACGCTCGGTCCATCACCCTAAACGTAGCGAATAGGAGCGCGAAGCGGTTCGTCAAGACCCCCGCAACGTGCAAGATTCTTCGCCTTCGGTTCGGAATGGCAAATTGAAATGACTTCAGGCGGCCCCTCGCGGTTCGCCGTTAAACCGGTCATCGTTTCCAGAACGACATTGTAACCCCAGAGCAGCGCCGCAAGCGCAGCACGCGGCGGCGCCCATTGTTGCGCAACAGAAACCACAAACCCGATGACATGATGGATACATCGAAAGAGAAGAGACGAGGAGCCATCATGAGATCCGACATCCTGAAAGCCCGCATCTGCATCACCGCCGCATCCGCGTTCGCAACCGCCTTTTCCATCGCCTGCATCACGATGACGTTCTAAATTGCGCCCTCGAGGCCAGAACGCCCCAATGACGCATTACGCGTAGCCCATGTCGTCGACCTGGTCTTCGTCGAGCCCGAAATAATGGGCAATCTCGTGAACGACCGTCTTGCGCACTTCCTCGACGATCTCGTCGCGCCCGCCTTCCAACCGCTCGTGCGGGCCTTTGAAAACGGTGATGGTATCAGGGTAGTCGCCCACTCCGTAACCGCCATCCCGCTCCGTTAGCGACATTCCGTCGTACAATCCGAGCAGATCGCCCTCTTCGGTGAAATAACCGTCCCCTTCGAAATCTTCCTCTTCCGGTTCGTCCGCTATGATAATCGCGACGTTCTCCAATTCGTCGAGAAACTCGTCGGGAATGGAGTCGATCGCATCTTGCACCGCCGCCTCGAACTCCTCGTCGGTTAACGTATACATACTCGTCCACCTTTCCAGTGACACAGTTTCCCTGAATGATACAGTACCTCAGAGGTAATGTATCATCGAGGCAGTGCCTCACTATAGCTGAAAAGCTTTCCCGATGATACATTACCTCTGAGGTACTGTATCATTCCTGCGCGATGCGCGTGATCGCGACTATGCCCGCATCGATGGAGCAGTTGTCGAGCAGCACATCGGGTCGCAGCGATCCGGTCTGCTTCGCCTCGAGGGCGAAAACGGCGCTCAGGCCATCTTCGGACAGTTCGAACGGCCGCACCAGGAAATCGCTCACCACGAGCACCTTCTCCTTGCGCTTGCGCACGACGGTTATCGTCTCCGGCACGCCAACCTGCGAAACGGGCACATCGAAGCGAACCTCGTAGGTGCTGAGGGGAAACGCGACGCTTGCGGCGGGAGCCGATTTCTCGATGTAACGGCATTCCTGCACCATGAGATCGGGCACGCTGGCCGCCTGCAATGCCGCAAGCACACGATCGGCGGGAACGTAATCCGTCAGCTGCAAGTCGAAGATCTCGCACGTGCTGCCCACGCCAACGGGGAGCGCGGCACCGAACGCGATCTTCATATGCGGCGAGAATCCCTGGCTAACCGCGAACGGCAACCCCGCGCGACGCACCGTGCGCTCGAGCGTGTGGGCCACTTCCAAATGCGACAGCAAGGCCAAGCGGTCACGCTCGGCGAACGTGCACCGCAGCCGGAACACCCGTGGAGCATTGGGGTCGGTCATCGCACATCACCGCCTTCGTCCGCGACGGCACCCGCGATCCGCGGTCTTGCGAGCTTGTTCTCCGCGCCCAGGTTCATGCACACGCCGCACGCCGAGCAGCGCCCGAACGTGCAATCCGGCGTCGTCTTCGCCTCGTCGGCGAGCATGCGCTCGCGCGCGAGCCAGCGCACGGACGCGCCGCAGCTGATATGGTCCCACGGCATGACGTAGCCGACTGGGTAGCTCACCTGGGCCGCCGCCTCGACGTCGAATCCCAGGTCGGCCGCCGCATCGCGCCACGCCTGCTCGTCGAAGCATTCGGACCACGCGTCGAAGCGCGCGCCCCTGCGCCAGGCGCCCTCGACCAAATCGGCCGCGATGCGCCCCGACCGGCTCATGACAGCCTCGACGAAGCTCGTCTTCGGGTCATGCCAGCTCACCGTGATGGCACGGTACTTGACGGAACGCCTGAGCAGCTGCACGCGGCGCAGCGCCTCCTCGGGCGGAATCTGGCCGTCCCACTGGAACGGCGTGTGCGCCTTCGGCACGAACAACGCGACCGACGCCGATATCTGGATCGAGCCCTTCTGCTCACGCGGCACCGAATCGCGTGCGCGCTCGTAGGTTCGCGAAAGCAGATCGGCGATACCCACGACGTCCTCGTCGGTTTCGGTGGGAAGCCCGATCATGAAGTACAACTTGCAGCGACGCCACCCCGCGGCAAACGCCGCGTCGACGGCGTCGAAAAGGTTCTCCTCGGTCACGTTCTTGTTGATCACGTCGCGCAGCCGCTGCGTGCCGGCTTCGGGAGCGAACGTGAGGCCGCCCTTCTTCTGGCCGGCGACGAGGCCCGCCATGCCCACGCCGAACGAATCGAGCCGCTGCGAGGGAATGGACACGCGCACCCCCGTACCCGCGAACTTCTGATTGAGGCGTGTGAGGATCTCGGCGATTTGCGAATGGTCGGTCGAGGAAAGCGACGTGAGACTGACCTCGTCGTATCCCGTTTCTGCCAACCCGCGCACGACGGCGTCGACCACGTTGTCGGCAGAGCGCTCGCGCACAGGGCGGTACATCATCCCCGCCTGGCAAAACCGGCAACCGCGTGCGCACCCGCGCAGGATCTCGACGTTCAGGCGATCGTGCACGGCCTCGGTGAACGGCACGATGCACGGTTCCCACGCCGAGCTTTCCGCAAAACCGCCGAACAGCTGCTTCTCGATGAGCGCGGGCGCATCAGACGTCAAAGGCTCCACCCACGAGCCCGCCTCCTGTGCTTCCTCCTCGGAGCGCTCGCGATAGAGCCCCGGAACGTACCAACCGCCCAGGCGCGCAAGACCGCGCAACACGTCCTCGCGCGATGCGCCCTGTGCGCGCATGTCGCGAATGACCCGCAATCCCTCGGGAAGCGACAGCTCGCCTTCCCCAATGTCGATGGCGTCGAAGAACGGCGCATACGGCTCGGGATTGAAGGCGCACGGCCCGCCCGCCACCACGATGGGGTCGTCATCGGCACGATCGCCCGCCCGCAGGGGAATCCCCGCAAGGTCGAGGGCCTCGAGTATGTTCGTTGCCGCCAGCTCGTGCGGAAGCGTGATGCCTATGACGTCGAACGCCGCCAGCGGAGCGCAGCTCTCGATGGAAAACAGCGGCAAGCCCGCCTCGCGCAACGCATCGCACATATCGGGCGCGGGCAAAAAGCCGCGTTCGGCGCCCATGCCCTCCTGCGCGTTGACCGTGTTCACGAGGATGCGAAGCGCTTGATTCGCCTGCCCCAGCTCGTAGGTGTCGGGATACACCATGCAAAGGCGGAAATCGGCATCAGCCGCACTCTGCGCACCCCACTCGCGATCGATGTACCGCGACGGCCTCTCGGCGCGCTTGACCAAAGGGGCGACCTGCGCCCACGTGCTTTCGAATGGAACCATGATGTTTCGTTTATGCCGCAGAGCCGGAATCGCGCGACACTGCCGACGAAACGACGTCCGCGACGACGTCGACGGCCTTCGGGACGTAGCTCGTCACGACGTCCTTCGCCTTCGGCGCGTACTCGGTCACGAGTTCCGCGGCTTTCGGAACGTACTGGGTCGCGAAATCACGCACGACGGGCACGGCGGCTTCCGCCTTCTCGCGGATGACCGGCACCTTCTCGGCAGCAGCCTCCGAAGCCGCAGCCTTTATGTCGGCCGCCGCCTCGGCGGGATTCTCGCGCAGGCGCGTGATCCACTTGTTGGCGAACCCGACCGCGCGCGAAGCGACGTTGGCGACGCCCGCGACGTTCTCGCCGCCTTCGTAGTACTCGATGACCGCGTTGCCGATGGCAGCGGTGCCACCGTACGCGATGCCGGGCTTCACGACGAAGCCGAGCACGGGGACGAACTCGACCAGCTCGCGCGCGAGCGAGCGGCACACGTACGCCCCGCCGACGACGGCCGCCAGCTCCTTGGCGCGGCCCTTGTCCATCTCGTGACCGTACGTCGCCGCAATCTGGAGCACCATCTTGGCCTGATTGAGCGTCATGATGGGCAAATCGGCCCCGGGTATGAACGGGACGAGACCGATGCCTGCGTTCTGAAGCGACGTGGCGGCAACGGAATCCTTCGCGAGCGAGCGGCGCATGAAGGGAAACGCCGCAGAAAACGCGACACGCTTATCGCCGTTGACCATGGCGATCCAAGCGCCCACGCGCTCGTCGAGCGCGGCGGACAGCTCGTCGTCGAGCGCAAACGGCTCGGCCTGCTCGTCGCCCTTGCGCGGCGCGACGATATCGCCTTCGGGAATGGCGTGCGAACCCTCGGCGGCAAGGCGCTCGACGGTTGCGGGAAGGGTCGTCACCACCATGGCGGGAACGCCGGACGCGCGCAGCGCCGCCGCAGCGGCTCCGATCACGCGCGACGACCCAGCGACGAGGACCGCCATGTCGTCTTCGGCGTACGGCGCAAACGAGCTATCCAGATAGGAAAGCGTCAAGCGCACCGTCGACAGCGTCGATGCGAACCGCCCCCTGACGTATGCGACCAGATCATCCGGCGCAGTGTTGTCGATGTAGATGCCAACCGACAGCTTCGTGCCCTGGGCGCTCTTGATGTTCGTCACTTCTTCGATCAGCGCTTTGATATCAACGGGAAGCTGCATACGACGCCTTTCTCGAAATCTCCTTGCCATGCGACCATACCGAGCCCACCAGGCCCAGCAGGGCGAAATTCACGACCATGAACGACGATCCGTAGCTCATGAAGGGCAGCGGAATGCCGGTGATGGGCATGAGACCACACGTCATGCCGATGTTCTCGAGTATCTGGAACAACCACATGCCGATAATGCACATCACGATGAGCAGGCCGAACATGTCACTCGACGCGCTCGCTATGCGAAATCCTATTACAACGAGGGCAATGTAGAGGGCCAGTAGCGCCATTACACCGAAAAACCCGAGCTCTTCGGCCAAAACGCAGAATATGAAGTCAGTCGGCGCCTCGGGCAGCAGGCCCAGTGCATGCTGGGAACCATGCATGTAGCCCTGGCCGGTCAGCCCGCCCGAGCCGATGGCGATCATGGCCTGCTGCAAGTTGTAGCCCTCGTCGGACAAGTCGGCGGAACCCTGGTTCATGAACACGAGCAAGCGGTCCCGCTGGTACTGCTTGAGCAGCTTGTATTCGCCCGTCGCCCCGCGCAGCACCTCGTCGATGGCGAACACGGCGGCTATGAGCGCGATCCCTATCGCGAGCGAGACAAGGAGGTGCTTGGCACGCGCGCCGCCCGCCACGAGCGCCACCGCGCCGATGAACAGGTACACGAGGCCCGTCCCGAGGTCGGGCTGGGTCATGATGCATATGAAGGGAACGAGCATGATCCCAACGGCCTTGCAGTACTCGCCCAGGTCATCCAATCGACCCTGATACCGCGCGATGATGGACGCATCGAGCAAGATGACGGTGATCTTCGCGAATTCGCCCGGCTGCAGCTGGGGCAGCGGCCCCACCTTCACCCATGACGTCGCGCCCATGGTGGTGACGCCGACAACCGGCAGGTGGGGCGACAGGATGAGCACGATGTTGATGATGAGGAACAGCGTGGTGTATTCCGACAGCCGCCGGTAGTCGAAGGCCCAGATGATGGCCATGACGACGGCGCCGACCGCCACGCCGACGACCTGCTGGGTGATGCTGTAGTCCTCGTCGGCGCTGACCGCCGAGTACACGATGGCCAGCCCGTAACCCACGAGCAGCGCGATGACGACCAGAAACGGGATGTTGATGGCCGGCATCTCGAACGCGGAGCCCTTTGCGCTGCGGGGCGCCGAGGAGCGGCCGCCCATGGCTATGTTGGATATTTCGGGCATGAGCCTCTCTGTCTCCTAGTCGGTCCTCGCCGTGGAGCCGACGTTGAGCGCCACCGACTTGCCGCTCGATCCTGCGACTCGCTTGATTTCCTTGAGCTCGCCCTTGTCGTAGGCGAGAATCGCCGCAAGGACGTTGGCGCCGACCGGACCCGCCGCCTCTGCGCCGCCGCCACCCTGCTCGATGACGGTCGAGACCACGTACTTCGGCTTGTCCTGCGGATAATAGCATACGAACCATGCAGTATCGCCCTTGCCCGCGACCTCGCCCGTACCCGTTTTCGAAGCGACGGTCGTCGGGTCGATGCCCCATTCCTGGAAGGCCTCGGCCACCTTGTTCGCATCGGCGGCGACGTACTTCAGGGCGTCGCGCACCGTCTTGTAATGCTTCTCCTCGACGTCGGGCACGGCCAGCTCCTCGGGCGTGAACGTGACCGCGGGCGTGTCGGCGGAATTGCGCACCTCTTTCAGAACGTGCGGCTTCATCAGCTTGCCCGTGGCGACGCCGGCATAGCCGACGGCGTTTTGCAGCGGGGTGATGAGCACGTCACCCTGGCCGATGATCATGTTGGTCAAATCGCCGCCGTGCCACTGACCTTCGGTGGGCACGTCGCTCCAATGCTGGGCCTTCCAATCCGGCGTGGGAATGCGCCCGGGCTCTTCACCCGACAGATCGATGCCCGTCACCTTGCCGAATCCGAATTTCGCGATCTCCTCCTGAAGCGCCGTGTCGCTGATGTCGCCGCCCTGCGTGGCGCCCGCGAAGAAGAAGTCCTTGGCTATCTCGTAAAACACGACGTCGCATGACACGCGTATGCCATCGTTGAGGTTGATCTTGCCATGGCCGTCGAGGTTCCAGCAGTTCTGCCAGTCGCCCGACCCGAAGCCGTCCCACGAGCCGCCGCATTCCCAGTTCTTCTTGGTGTCGGCGAACCCATACTTCAACCCTGCGAGGCTCGAGAACGCCTTGTAGGTCGAAGCCGCCGGGTACGTGCCCGACACGGCGCGGTTGAGCAGCGGATAGTAGCTTTCCTCGGTGGAATACAAATCCCAGATGTCTTGCGTGATGCCCCCCGTGAACGCCGTCGGATCGAACGTGGGGAAGCTCGCCATGGCTATGACGCTGCCGTCCGTCACGTCGAGGGCCACGACGGCGCCGCCCGATCCCTTGCCTTCGCCGATGGTGCCCCGCGGCGCGATGAGCTCGGCGAGCTGGGTTTCGGCGACGTATTGCACGGCCGCCCGGATCGTGAGGTAGATGTCGCTTCCGCGCGTCGGCGGCGTCTCGCTCTCGACTTCGACGATCCGCCCCTGCGAGTCGACGATGACGCGCTGCTGCCCGTGCTCTCCGGCCAGGACGTTGTCGTAGTACGCCTCGATGCCGCTTTTGCCCACCGTGTCGCCGAGCTCGATGGTGCGGTTGGTGGGCGCGGTCGCCAACTCGTCTTCGGAAACCGTTCCCGTATAGCCCAGGACGTGCGAGGCGAGCGCGCCATAGGGATACTCGCGGATCGTGCGCTCCTGCACCGTGACGCCCTTGAACGCATCGGAATGCTCGGCGATGAACGCCACGTCGCGCTGGCGGGCGTCCGGCGCGACGACGCGCTGGCTCTGCGCGCCCGAGCTCTGGTCCTGGATGCGCATGCGCACGATGTTGTAAGGGATGCCGAGCACCGACGAAAGGCGCTGCACCACGTCATGGTCCTCGGCGACGGAAGCGTCGGCGAGCACCGTGAGCGTCGTGCGGTTCTTCACGAGCTGGACGCCGTCGGCGTCGAACACGAGCCCGCGCGGAGCTGGCGTCGCGATGGTCGAGTACTTGTTCTGGGTCGCCTGCGCCCGGTATTGCTCGGAGGAAAGCACCTGCATGCTCCACAGCTTCGCCGTCAGCGAGCCGAACACCGCAGCTGCCAGGACGCCTATCGCGATGAAGCGCGAGCGCAGCGCCTCGCTCGGACGGCCCGTCGTGGTCTCGGCGGGAGCGGTGGTCGGAGCCGAATGACGCCCGATCTTGACGCCGCCCGAGCCGCTCTCCTGCTTGGCCGACATGAGGCCCACGCTGTCGATGGAGCGCACGGCGTCATGGCTCGCGTGCTTCGAGGGCATCTTGGAGCCCGCGCGGCGCGAGCGGATGACGAAGAACGCGGCAACTGCCGCGGCAACGACGACGAACGTCACGATGGTTACGATAATGGCGATCAGCATCGTCGCACCTTACCGCAGCTGAGTGATATCGGTCCTCGGCACCGCCGCCGGCTGGATGAACCGCCGCGCGGCAAGGAACACGACAAGGCCGATTATCACATCGTAGACGAAACACGGACCGATGCGATAGGCGATCGCCTCGAACAGCGATGCGTTGTAGCCGAAGAGCAGCAGGAAGATGCCATAGGACAAATCGACCAGAAGCACCGAGAGCGCCACGAACGCGATCGCCATGAAGATGGTGTCGTTGCTCGCGCCCGCGAACACGCGCGATGCAACGGACGAGAACAGCGTGAGCGAAAACGCCATCGCGCCGACCGGACCCCCGCTGACGATGTCGAACAGCAGCCCGAGCACGAACGGCACCACCGGCCCGAACGAATGCGCGCGCGCAATCGCGATGGCGCAGACGTACGCCACGATGAAATTGGGGACGGCCGAGAACACGGCAATGTACGGCACGACGATGATCTGGAGCAGCAGCGCGACTACCGCTCCCACGATGACGAATATGCGTTCCGGCGTTATCACGCGCCCTCCTCCCGTTAGCTACTCGGTTGACTCCGCGGCGCCTTCGGCAGAACCGTCGTCCACGGATTCGGCCCCGGCTTCTTCGTCCGCAGAGGAATCGTCTTCTGCAGTCCCGTCCCCGGCTTCGATCGGATTGCCGTTCTCGTCGTATTCGACCGACTCGCCCTCTTCGGTCGCCTGTCCGTCAGCCGACTCGGAGCTCTTTTCGGCAGAGGCCGACGACTTGCTGGAATCGGCCTTCACCTCGGGCGCCTTGAACACGACGATGACCTCTTCGAGCATCGACGCATCCCCGTTGGGCGTGACCAGGATGTCGCCCGTCGAGTCGGTCTCGCTCTTGTTCACGTTCGAAATCGTGCCGATGAGCAGACCGCGCTCGTAGCTTCCGCCGAGGCCCGACGTGACCACGATGTCGCCGACCTTGGGAATCTCCTCTTCGTCCAGGTCCTCGAGGTACATCAGCCCGTTTATCGAGCCGCGCACGATGCCGTTCGCCCGGCTCGACTGGACGATGACGGCGGCTCCCGAATTGGGGTCGGTCAACAACCGCACCGTCGAGGTGTTCTCAAACGCATGCGACACCTGTCCGATCACGCCCGTCGCGCCCATGACCGTCATGCCGCCCGAAACGCCGGACGAGGCCCCGATGTCAATCGTGATCGACTGGTCCCACGCATTGCCCGAACGCCCGATGATATGCGCTACGGGGCCCGTGACGCCGGCCGCCTCCTTCATCTCGAGCAGCCCGCGCAGCCTATCGGCTTCTTGGCGGTATTCTTCCGCCGACGCCAGGAGGCTGCGCAGCTCCTCATTCTGCTGGCGCAAACCCGAAAGCGTCGTTGGATTGGCGGTCGCGTCGGCAAGGGCGTCGCCCGACGCCTCGGCCGCGGCCCCAAGGCCCGATCCGGCCGACCCGACGGAACCTGTCACGCCCATGACCGCGTTCTGCACGGTATGCAGCGGCCCGCCCTGCCCTTCGCGCGCGTACACGGTGGCGAGCGCCAACGACGCGACGATCAGCACGACAAGCAGCACGTTGCGGGCGATGGGAGACCCGTTCTGTTGCATGTTCAGCGGCATTGTATCGGCTCGGGCCTACTTGGACCTCATGAGCGTCTGGCGCAGCGCCGTGGGCGTCTCGAGCACCTTGAGGCAGCCCGTCACCACGTTGGTCAGCGCCGTTTCGCTCACCCATACCGGAATCTCGAGCTTGTCGGTGAGGTAGCGGTCAAGGCCCGAAAGCAGCCCGCCGCCGCCGGTCAGCAAGATGCCGTTCTGGATGATGTCGCTCGCCAGGTCGGGGTTGGTCTTCTTGAACGTCTCCTTGATGGAAAGGACCATGTCCTCGCATGGCTCGATGAGCGCCGCGCGGACGTCCTCGGACTGAATCGTGACCTCTTTTGGCTGCTCGGTGATCATGTCCTGGCCCGAAATGATCATGTCGCGCTCGCGGCCGTCCTCGAACGGCAGGATGGAGCCGATCTTGATCTTGATGACCTCGGCCGTGCGCTCGCCGATCTTGATGCCCAGCAGGTCGCGCAGATGCATGAGGATGGCCTCGTCCATCTTGTTGCCCGCCAAGCGCAGCGACGAGGACGTCACGATGCCGCCCAGCGAGATGACGGCGACCTCGGTCGTACCGCCGCCGATGTCGACGACCATCGATCCGGTCGGCTCGGTCACGGGCAAGTCGGCGCCCATCGCAGCCGCCATGGGCTCTTCGATGAGGTAGGCCTGACGTGCGCCCGCCTGGATGGCCGCCTCGAACACGGCGCGCTTCTCCACCGAGGTGGCGCCGCACGGAATGCAGATCACGATGCGAGGCTTGGCCTGCCACGGATGCTTGCGCGGCGCGGCCTTGTTGATGAACGCGGAAATCATGGCCTCGGTCACGTCGTAGTCGGCGATGACGCCGTCCTTCAGCGGATGCTCGGCCGAAAACGCGTCGGGCGTGTGGTTGATCATGTTCTTCGCCTCGTGCCCCACGGCGAGGACGCGATGCGAGCTCTTTTCGATGGCGACAACGGACGGTTCGTTGACGACGATGCCCTCGCCCGAGATGGCGATGAGCGTGTTGGCGGTACCTAGGTCGATGGCCATGTCCGCCGATCTGTTGCCCGTCAAATTAGACAGAAAATCGAGAATGGACATATTATTTCAAACCCCTTGGGTCAATGATTCTTCACGAAACTAAACGACCATAGATTCTACCATGCGGCCCATGCCGAACTCGCCATTCCCCCACCCCAACACGCGAAATTTCACACCCACCACAACAGCTGTGATGAGCCTGTGAACTCGTCTTGGGGCCGCCCCGATGCAGACCACATGATGTTGTTATCGAACTGGCACCTCGACGGCATCCCTGTCAGAAGCGATGCTATCCCGTCCCCGGCCCAGTGTGACCAAAGGGGAGACTCCCTTTCGGTCACACTGGGCAGGGGACGAACGCTCTTTCGACCGTGCAAGGCATTTCGCCCATTGCCCAAAAGCAAAAAGAAAAACGGGCCGGAGACCCCGGCCCGTCGCCATGGCGATAGTCGTTTCGAAGCTACTTCTTGCCACCGAAGATGGCGCCGGCGATGCCGAGGGCGTCATCGAGGCCGAAACCATCGCTCAGGTCGATGCCCGCGATGCCGGACCCGAAGTTGACGTTGGCGAGGTTCGCCAACATGTCGGAAATGGGGTCGGCTGCCGTAGCGGTCGACTGCGATTCGGCGATGGGCGCGCCGAACAGGCCCTGCGCCATCGAGTGAGCGCTGCCGCCGTACTGCCCCAGCAAGCTCTCCGCCATGCTGGCCAGATTGCCGAAATCGATTTGCTGGCCGCCCGCCAAGGCCGAGAAGGCCGCGAGCGCCTGGCTCACGTCGTCGCGCGTCAGGTCCTCCTTTGCCACGCCCGTCGCTTCCGAGACGGCCGAATACGGATGCTCTGCCAAGTTGTTCATGAGGTCAGGGTTGGAAAGAACGCTGCCAACCAGCTGCTGAACGAGATCTTGAGATGCCATGCGCGCTCCTAACGTCGGTTTTACCATCTCGGCCCATTATAGGTGAAACGGGTATCCAGGGTAAGTGCTTCATCGCTCAATGAAACACTTACCCGCTTCACTCACGTTGCTATTTCACCACGGTCACGCTTTTGCGCATGCCCCGCTTCTTGAGGGCCTTTTTGTACTGCGCGCGGTACGCGGAATTGCTCTTGCCGCACTTCACCTTGATCGACTTCACGCCGGCCTTGGCAAATGCCTTCTTGCCGATGTCGATGTCGTCTATGACGTAGGAGCCACGTTTCTTTTCGATGTCGATAACGTCGGCTTTGCGCATGTTGACGCTCTTCAGCTTCTTGCAGCCGTAAAACGCCTTCGCGCCGATGTTGTCGACGTAGCGGCCGAGCGTGACCGCCGTCACTTTATGGCCAGCCTTGTTGTTGAAGGCGTTCTTGCCGATGTTTTCGACCCTGAACGTCTCGCCATTGTGCTTGACGGTGTTGATCTTGGGCTTCTTGTTCTTCGAGCCGTACTTGACGAGCGTGACTTCGCTCAGCTCGTTCGCGTCGCTTTCAACATCATGAACCTTGTACTTGTTGCCATCGACCGTGAACGTTTCGCCCACAGAAAGACCCGACGGCGCTTGGCTGGCTGTCAGCGTGCTCGCATATGCAGGCCGCGCCATCATCGAGGCCACCATGCCCGCGCAGAGCAGCGCCATCGCCACCGCCAATGCCGCTTTGCCTATCGAATTCGTTTTCAACCTTGCGTTCATGGCCGCCTCCCTTTCTACCTTGATGACACAGTACTTCGGCGCTATTGTATCAACCAACAAGCGCCATGATGGCGTCGACGACTTCTTCTTGCTGGCGCTCTCGCGAAATCGAGGCTTCGCCATCGCCTTCCTGGTCGCCGTAATTGCCGTAGCTGGCGTGATTGCCGCCCTGGATAACGAGTTCACGCGCCTGATCGGGCAGTTTTTCCCGAGCCGCCTCGTAGTTTTCGCGATTGAGCACGCCGTCCTCCGAGCCCACGACCGAGAGAACGCGCCCGGGAAACTGCGTGAGATCGACGGTGGGATACGACGCCAAGAACACGAGCGCGTCCAGTTCGCCAACATGGCGCGCCGCGTAATCGCCCATCGCCACGCCGCCGAGCGAATGGCCGACGAGCACCCACTTGTCGACATTCGGAAACTGCTCGCGCGCGGCTGCCGCCCCGTCGACATCGAAAAACGCCAAATTGAACGGCGGCTTCAGCAAGATGCAAAGCACGCCCCGATCCGCTAAGCGCCTCATGAGCGGGGCGTACGCTTCGGGTTGAACCTTCCCGCCCGGATAGAACACGAGCCCTGCCATGGGCGTCTTCGGCTCGAATGCAATCGTGTCATTCGGCAACTCGCGCACCATGACGCCACCACTCGGCTCATCGCCTGCTTCGACGCGAGCAAGCTCTGCCGTTGCCACCTCATCCGCGCGGTAGTAATCGCCCACATACCACGCGAACAACGCGACGAGAGCCAGCGCCACGACCGCCAGCGCGATTCCGATTCGTTTCGCGATACCTCGCTTCGCACCCGCCACGAAAACCTCCGCTGCATCAAGGTAGCTCAACCGAATGGAGCGGCTCGTACACGGGGCGCGGTCCCGAAAGGTCCGATTTGAACAAGGTCACGGTATTCAGGAGGCCGCTCGCAAGCGCTGGCATGGGAAGCTCGCCTGACCGCAAATCCGCCGCCCGCATCAACGTGACGTGCGCGCGGAACGGCTTGTCATCGAACGAGAACCCGCGATCGCGAAGCGCTCCGCGCACCGACGCGGCGAGCTCGCCCAACGGCCCTGCATCGCGAAACCCCTGCCACAGCGTCGCCGAAGACCGCCTGCCGAAGCTGCCGAGCTCGCCAAGCGCCGCCTCGATCGCACCGAAACCCGCGCACCCTTGCTCGAGCGCATCGATTGCATCGTCCACCCGATAAGGCTCCACCTCGCCCAAGAAGGCGAGCGTCACATGCAGCGAATCGGGCGCCACGAACCGTCCGCGCACGCTCCCGCGCAGCGAAGCCGAAGTCTCGGCCAGCGCCTCGAGCATTTCATCCGCTAATTCAAGAGCAACGAACAACCTCATAGCGCTCCCATCTCCCCGCCCATGAACAGGGGACGGAGGAATGTTCATGGGGAAGTGCCCCGGAAGTTCAGCCCCCCATGAACATTCCTCCGTCCCCTGTTCATGGGCGGGGCACCTATGCTAGTCATCCAACGAGATTGCGTCGGTTTCGATGATGAACTTGACCGAACCCGACGTGCCTTCCGTGATGCCGGCGAAGTTGTCGTAGCCCTTCGCAGCGCCCTTCAGCGCATCCAGGCGATCGACGAACGGCAGCAGGTCGTCATCGATGATATCGGTAATCTTGCCGATGCCCTCTTCGTTGAATTCCTCAAGCCCGTCGAGCAGCTGGCCCGCGCCATCGGCCGCGGCGTCCGCCCCTTCGGGAAGCGCCTTGAGCCCGTCGTCGAATTCATGAGCGCCATCGGCCAGGTCGCCCGCACCCTTGGCGAGCTTGCCGGCGCCCTCGTCGAGCGTCCCCGCGCCTTCGTCGAGCTGCTTTGCGCCCGTGACGATCTTGGACACGCCATCGATGAGCGCGTTCGCCTTCTCGGCGAGCGTCGCCAGCCCGGCTGCAAGCGCATCTGCGCCGCTCGAAGCAGCAGGCAAACCCGTTTTCTTGTCGTTGAGGCTTTCGAGCCCGCCCTTCAGGGAGCCAGCCCCTTTGACGAGCTTATCAGAACCATCTGCAGCTCCCTTCAATCCGTCGTCGAGCTGCGTCGCTCCGGCTGACAGTTGGCCAACCGCCCCAGCAGCTTGGTTGAGACCAGCCGCCAATTCTTGCGCGCCCGAAACAGCCGCGCTTATCGAATCGGGGTCAAGGCTGTCCAACGCAGATTCCAACTCCGACAAATCGGGAAGATTGCCTAGGCTGTCATTAACTGAACCGAGCGTGCCCCCGATCGTCTCAAGGTCGGAGCTCAGCTGCTGTGCGGCCTGCAATTGCTCCGGAGTCAAGTTTTCCGGATTTGACGTTATCGTCGCCAACTGGGCGCCCGCGTCGGTCGTGGCTTCGGCGATTCCCTGCAAACCACCCGAAAGGCCGTCCATGAGGCCGTCCAATTCGCTCAGAGCTTCCTTGGCGCTCGCAAGCGATCCAGACAACCCCGACAGCGAATCCAGACCATCGGCTAGCGTGTTCGCACCGGACGCCAAAGCCGGCAGCCCGCTTTCTTCGTCAGCCAGCTGCTGAAGCCCGTCGGCCAACTGCTCGGACCCCTCTTTCGCGCTCTTCAGCCCGCTTTCCAGCTTCTTCAGGCTATCTTCCAGCGATCCGGCTCCATCCTCGAGCGCCTTGGCGCCCTTCACGGCCTCCTTGAGCCCATCGGCCAGGCTTTGCGAACCGGTTGCGAGCTGGCCGACGCCATCGGGCAGGGCGGACGTCTGATCTTGCATGGTGGTCAAGCCCTCCGAAAGCTGGCTCGCGCCATCGGCCAGCTTGCTGGTTCCCTTCGCCAGCTCCTTGTTGCCGTCGGCCACTTTGTCGGCGCCATCGGCCAGCTGACCGGCGGCCTTGCTCGCGCTCTTGGCGCCATCGGCCAACTTGCCCAGGCCATCGGCCAGCGTGCCCGTGCCGTCCAGGATCTGGTCCATGGCGTCGCTCAGCTCGCCCGACGCATCGCGCAGCTCCTTGGTATCGATCTCGTCGGTGTTCAAATCGCTCATCAGGCCCGCCGTCACGATGGTCAGCGACGTCTTCATCTCGAAATCGGTCACGTCTGCCGTGACCTCGAAGTAATCGGGGATGTCGAAGTCCTCCACCAGCTTGCCCAGGCTCTTCTGCAGCCCCGGAATGGCATAGCCCGCCACGATGGCCCGATCGCCGTCGTCGATGAGCTTGCCGTTAGTCACCTCGGCGTTCTTGAAATTCTCGTTGTCGAACATGAGCGCCGTGACGAAGGTGAACGGCACGTACAGCGTTTCTTCCTTGTCCTTGATCTTCGCCTTGACGGTGGCGTTATTGTCGTAGTCGTAGCGAATCTTCAGCTTGCCCGACGCGCCCGCCAGCTTGTCGTACGAAATCTCCTTGCCATCCAGGAAATACGTCACCTTCACCGACACCGGCGCCTTCTTGTCAGTCTTGCCCGTGTAGTACACGTCCTTACCTTCGGTGTCCCACACCATGCCGTCGCCCGACCCCGAATACGTGTTGGGGCCCTCGGCGTTCTCGATGCCGGTCAGCTCCGACGAATCGGCGAGCGTGCCCTCGCCCGTCGGGTTCTTCAGCGTGGTCGACACCTCGGTTTCCTTCACCGACCCGTCGGGCTTCGTGAAGATGTAGACCGTTTCGGACTTTTCGTCGGCAACGGGCGCGTCGTAGGTGCGCTTTCCCGTCTGCTCGCTGGCCGCCGCCGAGCTCGACGAAGCGTCGTCGGCATCGTCGTCTGCAAGCGCCGGCTGCGGGAACAGCGCCATCCCGCACAGCGCCGCGAAGGCGAACGAGTAGCCAACCGACGTCACGATCCGATTGTTCCTGAATTCCATGTGCTAGACCTCCTGAGCTACCTGCGCCGCACGCGCGCGCGGTTTGAATCCATGGCTTGTCTTGACGATGAGCTTGTCGAACGTCATGAAGAACGCGGGCAAGATGAACAGCACGCACAGCGTGGAAATGCATGCACCACGCGCCATGAGCCCGCATAGCTGGTTGATGAGCCCCATGCGGGCGGCGAAGGACACGCCGATCGTCGCGGCGAAGAACGACAGGCCGCTCGTGACGACAGCAGGGAATGTCATGCGGAACGCCATCTCAACCGCCTCTCGTTTCTCCAAACCGTTTGCCCGCTCGCGTTTGTACCGCGTCGTCATAAGTATCGCATAGTTAACTGTTGAACCGAGCTGGATTGTCGAAATGCAAATCGGCGAAATAAAGCACATCGTGTCGTTCATGTAGTACGGCAGGCCCAAGTTTATCATGATGGCCAACTCGATGACGAGCACCAGGATGAACGGCAACGTGATGGAACGGAACGCGATCGCGATGATGATTAGGATGGCCACGATGGCCAGCGCGTCGACCACCAGGAAGTCATGGTCCATGATCTGGGTCAAGTCCTTGGTCGCGGGCGCCTCGCCGATCAGCATGCCTTGCGGGTCGTATTCCTTCATGATGGCGTTGATCGTTTCGATTTGCTCGTTCACCTCATTGGACGACACGGCGAACGTCGAGTTGATCAGGATGAGCTGCCGCCCATCGTTGATGAGCGCTTCCTTCAGCCGCGCAGGCACGAGCGCATCGGGCATGAGGCCGCCCTTGATGGAGTCGTAGCCTATGGCGTAGGCGACGCCATCGACCGCCTTGATGCGGTTGAGCATCTCCTTGGCCTGGTAATGGGGGATATCGGCGCTGCAGAGCACCATTTCGGTGGTCGCGACGTCGAAATCCTCCTGCAGCTTCTTGTTGGCGGTGTTGAACGGCGTTTCCTCCTCGGTCAGCGAGCTTCCAGGCCCGATGACCATGTTCGTGAAGTCGTAGTACACCGGCTTGTTGAGGAATCCGTACACGGCCGGGAACACCAGCGCCACGGCCAGGCACATGAACACGACGACTGCCGGCGTGCGCGTGATGAGCTTGGCGAGACCGGCCACATCGGAAATTAGCCGCTTGTGGCGCAGGCGCAGCATGGGCTTCTCGAACGTCAGGATGAGCGACGGCAGAATGGTGACCGTGCCGATGAGGCCCAGGATGCAGCCCTTCGCCATGACGACGCCCAAGTTGACGCCGAGCGTGAACGACATGAAGACCATGGCCAGAAAGCCAGCAGTCGCCGTGGCCGCCGAACTCGAGATCGCGACGAGCGTCTCGGCAATCGATTGGGCCATGGCCTCGTTGTGGTCGTCGAACTTGCGTATGTTCTCCTCGAAGCTCGACCAGAGAAAGATCGAGAAGTCCATGGTGACGGCCAGCTGCAGCACGGCGGCGAGCGCCTTGGTGATATAGGACATCTCGCCCAAGAAGTAGTTCGAGCCCATGTTGTACACGATGGCCATGCCGATGCTGATCAGGAAGATGAACGGCGCCAGGAACGTATCGGTGCACAGCAACAGCAGCACGAGCGAGCAGGCAACCGCGACCGCCACGTAGAACGGCTCCTCGTGGTCGGCGATGTTCTTCAGGTCCAGGACGAACGCGCTCATGCCGCTGACGTACACGTTCTCGTCGGCCAGCGCACGAATCTGTTCGACGGCGTTCAGCGTGTTCTCGGCCGACGTGCCCTCCTCGAAGAACACCGCGATCATCTGGGCATCGCCGTTCTTGAGCTTGCTGAGGTACTTGTCGGGGATGGCCTCTTCGGGAATCGTCGAGTTCTTGGCGATTTCGCCGTAGCTGAGCGACGTCGCCACGCTGGGGACATCGCCGATCTTCTCGGTCAAATCGGCGACGGCCGCGTCATCGAGCCCCTCGGTCACAATGAGTGAGAACGCCCCCTTGCCGAAATCCTCCTTCAGGATGTCCTGGCCTTTGACCGTATCGATTTGCTCGGGCAGATAGGTGAGCAGGTCGTAGTTGACCGGCGTGTTCAAATAACCCCACGCCGAGGGTATGAGCAGCAGCAACGCCACCACGAGTATGGGCACCCGCAACCTGACGACTGCATTTCCGAATTTCCGCATGCAAAACCCCGCAGTTATACAACATTTTGTAGTATTCGCCTATGGTAAATACAACGCCTGGAGTTCGAAAGGTACAACTATCCCGCTATGCCCAATTTTTGTGCACTTTTGCAATATTGTCCAAATCATGCTATAGAACGAGTCGTATAAACCAGGAAACGGGAATGGGCAATCCTAATCGCATGCGCTTGTTCGCTTCCCACGGAGACAATGACCCCGAACGGCCACGATTACGCACATTCGGAGAAGACTAAAGTCGCTTTGGGCAGATTTCGGCCCTGAAAATGACAAAATGTAAGATTGTTAACATGTCTCACGATCCAAACAACATCGACGCAACAGCTCCCCACGGCATTTGACCAGGTCGTAGATGCGGGCCCAAGGAGGCTGGTGCAGGACCCCTTCATCTTGGGCGCGATTATCGGCCATTAGGTGTTAACTTTTTTACATTCTGTCATTTTTGGAGCCGAAATCTGCCCAAAGCGAGTTGCGTCGGATTTAGTGGTGTATGAGGGGCGTCGATGCCTGCCCGAATGCCG
>CAMOLA010000001.1 GCA_946618265.1 uncultured Eggerthellaceae bacterium | reverse complement strand
ACACCCCGTTGCCCTCCCGTCGTCTTTGAACGCTCCTCCGTCCCCTGTTCATCGGCTCGTTACTTCGATCCCGACTTCGCGAAGAAGCGCGGCGGTTACGCCTTCGCCAGGAACGAGCGTGCCCGTAAACGAGCCATCGTAAATACAGCTCGACCCGCACGATGGGCTGTTTTCCTTCAGGATGGCGCACTTGCAGCCATGCTCGCGCGCAATGGCGAGCGTCGCCCGGGCGCCAGCCTGGAATTCCGCAGTGCGATCGACGCCTTCGCGATCAACCACGCGGCCATCGGGCTGCACCTCCGAAGGCGTTCGCGGCGTCGGCAACCCACCGAGCTGCTCGGGACATACGGGAACAAGCTCAAACTCTTCGGCGAGCGCGATGACCGCCTGGCACGGAACCGACCTACCGTCATAGCGGCACGGTTCGCCCAACAGGCAAGCGCTGACCAAAATAGATTCACGCATCATAGCGCCCTTCACGCAGCTATCGATTGCGGTACCCACGCAAAATGCCGATGGCAACGCCAATGCAAATGGCCGACAGCACAACGCAGATGATGAAGACAACCCACGGCCAAGTAAGCTCGCCAGCAGGCATGCTAAGCCTCCTCCTCGTCTACGAAATAGTAGCTGCCAGTTTTCTCATCATAATATACATCGCCACGGCGCTCGTAGCCGGCATCTATGACCCCGTCGCCGTTTTCGTCCATGTTTACCTGCACACCGATTATCTCGTCACTGGAACCCGCCGTCTGGGTAAGGTCGACGTTGTAATACGAAATAAGCGCAACTATCATCCCCAGCAGCAACACCAGCATACAGTCCGCGATGTTCACCATGTATTCGTTAGGGTTGACGTCCTCATCAGCCTGGGTAGGCCGCTGCAACGAAACGCCGTATCGACGCCTAAGCATCAGAGCCTCCCTCGCCATCGGCGCGACGGCCGGAAGCCTCGGCCTGATCGCCACCCCGCCAGTAATCGTCGGATTTCCTGCGCCCGTCTTTGCGCGCACGCATCTCATCCGCCATGCGATCGCTGAGCGCTGCGCCTTCGTTGGCTTTTTCGAGCACAATCTCGCACGCCGCGGCAAACGCCGCATTGTACTTGACGTACCACGCCTTGCGGATCGTCGAGATAAGCAGAGCGATTGCGGCTACCACAAGACCCGTGATGGTCGTATCGAACGCCACGAGCAAACTGTCGGAGAGCGTCTGCGTATCGCCCATTCCGATGGCTATGACACCCGGTCCCAAGGGAATCAGCGTGCCCATGAGGCCCAGCATGGGGCCGACCTTGGCGATAAAGTCAGTGATTTTCACACGGTTGTCGAAGATTGCCTGCTCCTGCGCCACGATGTTGACTGCCATAGACTCGCGCTCGGACGACGATGCATCGGGATGGTTGAGCAGCTCAAACAGAGCGACCTTCTGACGGCGTAACATGCCGCTCTTGCGCACAACGGACTCGGGATTGTCGCTGTGCTGCAGATTGTCCACAAGATCGGGAATCGACAGCTTGAAGTAGCGGCGTTCCGTGAAGAACTCGGCCGCCAGCATACCGAGCAATACGACCACGATCACCGCAAGCGCCATGAGCAAAACGACCACGGGCACCTGCAGCGCGCTGGTCACCGTATGCATTATGTCTATGAGCATGGCTTCATCTCCATCCTGCCGCCCTTGCAGCGACGGTTATTCCGAAAACACAATCTACCTTGCGCGATCTTGAGGTGTCGCTAGACCCTACGCGTGCCGAATCCCGTCGGTGGAACAGGCGGCGACCCACGTGGCGGTTTTCTCACGCGATCATAACCGCGATTGAAAAGCACGACACGTATGACAACGCCGGCGATAAGCAATCCGAGCCAGAAAAGTCCAAGGATCTGACGTGCTGTGAGGAGCGGTAGGTCAACCTCTTCGGGCTCGTCGGGCTCCTCCAGATCGATGTCGATAGAGCCACCCACGCCGGCAATGCTCATGCGCGTGGCCTTCATGCCCACCGCTGTCGAGTTTCCTGCATCTGTTGCAGAATCACCCGACGCATCTTTTTCACTCGACCCTCCGCTTTGGGCTCCAGCTTCACCCGTGCCGTCACCTTCCTCGCCCGTATTGATGTTGTCGGTTGTGAGCTCGGGTTGAACAGTCTCTTCCTCCGGCGCCGAAGTCTCGTCTTCCCCAGATGAATCTTCTCCCGCATATTCGGGCTCCTGCTCAGACGATTCTTCTGTCGTGTTCTCCGGCTGAGGTTCTGGTTCGGGCTCTGAAGGCTCACCGGCGGCGTTCGCCACTATCGCCTCGAGCTCTGCTGCGCTCATGCCGAAGACCACAGTGCGTGTGTACCAAACGCCCCTTTCATTGCCCTCTCCGCCGCTAAAGGAAGCAAAGGTGATAGGGTAGTTCAAAGCGGGAACCGGCATTGTGAAGAGATGTGGGACGTACCCTTCGGAGGGATCGCCAGCAATATAAGCTGATGCATCAGTTCCCTCTGCGTTCGTTGCAGCAGCCGCCTCTTCCTTCGTGCCCATGTACAAGTAATTGTACATTTTCGAGATGTAGAAGATTCCCGTGATATTTCCGTTATCAACCGAGATGATGGCCTGTTCTTTGGATTCGCGCGCATCCGCATCGGCTGGATCAAGGTAGAAGATACACATAGAAGACGAAGTGCGAGCCGTCACCTGATACGTACCATCGGGAATCTGATCGCCAAAAATCGGGTCGTCGAATGAACCTAAATCCTGTTCGGCCGATGCCTGCCCCGTTTGAGCGAACGTTGCATAGGCAGGCGAAGAAGAAAAGGAAACGACCCCGATTAGCATGCAGAGGCAAAGCGCCAGACAAACGCATCTTATTCTCTGAGTAAGTAATCTTTTATTCATGAGCGTCAATCCTCTGGCCTGCGATTAGAACGGCAGCAACAAGCCTTCGCGCCTGACGAATCTCAAGACAAATGCGAGAATGCCCAAAGCAACGGAAAGGGCTGAACCTCCCGCTACCGCAGGGGCCAAATCCACGTTTACGTTGATCTGTGACGAATCGCCACCATCGGCGAGCGCAACTTCGGAAATCCCACTATCGTCAGCTAAATCGCTCGCCGATTCAGATTTGGTTGACGAGCCACCCTTAGAGGAATTCTTTTTCGCTGCTTGCGTTGTGGTGCTGCTCTTCCTCAAAAGCGACGAGAGATTGTTGGCATTACTTGCACTGCGCGTACCGGTAGTGGCCGTTAGTTTCGTCGCAGAAGCCGTATTCTTCGCCCCCGTGGGAGTCAACACCTTGCCGGTAGTCTTCCCGGTTTTTGCCGTCGCGCCGCTTGAGGCCGACCCTTTGCTCCCCGAACCACTCGAACCCTTACTTTCTTGCTTCGATCCCCCACCATCCGTTTCTGACTTTTCCGACGAATCTGGTTTCATCGAGCCTTCATCTGCTGAAACCGCCATTTCGTACGCAATAGCATCGGTATTCTCGGTTGCATTGCGCGCTTTTGCAGAAAAGAAAAACGTCGAGTTGAGGTTGATTGGGATATTTTCGAAACGGGATTTCTTGTTAGGATCGGCCTCCGCATTTGGATACTCTTCGCCGCCAAGGCGAATCGACTGATAGGTCTTTGCAGTCGACTCGATTGTGGCAAAAGCCTGACCATTAGAAACCGTAACACTTGTGACCTTGAAACTCGTATCACGAGACGAGGTGCTCTTGCCCCGGCTCGACGTTGATTCAATTCCCTTTGAATAGGTTCCATTCCCCAAAGACGTTGAATTATCAATTGCATTCAATGCATCGAACGCCCAAACGGCGCTTTCCAGATAGCGACCGTATGAACGACTCTCCATGAGCAGTTCTTCATCGAGCTGATTTTGCATTGCTTCCGGCAACATGCTGTAGGCGGTTGCGGCGCGCGAAATCGACGTCCCGTCATTAGCCGTCACGTCATACGGGTCCCTTGGAAGGTCCGCTATCATGGCGCGAATCAGTTTTAGTCGCTCATCATCTGGCACCCGCGCCTGCAGCTCTTCGCCCAGTGCAACGTAGAGCTCGCCTGCTTCCGCCACGCTCGCATCACCGGTTTGATCGATGAGCGTTGTCGGGTCGTCTGTAAGCTGAGTAATCTTTTCGCGCACTTCTTTGACCAGCGACTCGTCGGATTTCTTCCACACGGCTTCGATGGTCATATCTTGAGTTACGAAGCCGAAATCAGCAGGATCCCAACCTTGGAACACGAACCCCTCGAGCGCAGGGTCCGCAGGAGGCACGGCAGGTTGACCGTACTCGACTTCTTGCTCCTCCAAGACATTACCCTGCCCGTCCGTAAACGTGACGAGGAACGTGCCGGCGGCAGCCGACTCATCTATCGAGGTTTCGAGCGAAAACGCGATGGGATATAGCATGCTGGTCGAAATGCCGGCAAAGTAGAACGTCGTGTTGAGCTGAATGGGAATGCCCGCGAATTCGCAATTACCTTTTTCATTCGTGCGTGGATATTCTGTGCCGTGCATCAAAACACCGCTGTAGGAAGAACTCTGAACCACCAGGGTTGCATAGGCCTTGCCGTCGATGACCTCGACCTCTTTAACGCTCCACGGTCTGTCGCGCGGAGAAGTGCTCTTGCCCTTGCTATAAGCGGAAACGAGAGCGGGCGTAGTGCCCCCATCGTATACGTTGTCAGGCAGCACCGTGCTGTTGTCGGGCACGTCGAACGACCACACAGTCCAAAGCGCAGATTCCAGCACCCTTCCAAGCGGCTGAGCCGTTTCAGGGTGCGATTCCATATTGTCCAGTTTGTTCTGATCTTCGGCACTCAGCGACTCATACGCCGCTTCAATCGACTCGACTGTTGACCTGTCATCGGGGGAATAGTCGCGCGGATTGGCAGGCAGGGTGCAGATCATTTCCGCCACTTCGTCTACCGTGTGTTGAGCTGCATAAGCCGTAGATGAATTCCACCACAATAAAAATAATGAGACTCCGACGAGGAGGATTACCCCCCATATTAGTCGTTTGTCATTGCGAATCGAGCTCACCTTACATCTCCCCATTCATACCGCAAATCTTAGCATGCGGTTCCACCCCGATGACCGAGCAGCAGCCAGTCTAATGCGCTTCCGTACATGTGAGCAGGTGTCCCGCCGAAACGACGGGACACCTGCGCTATCAAGCATTCACAACGCTTTAGCGTAACGGTCTACTTGACCTTGATCTTGACGGTCACGTTCTGGGTCGCCGCCTTGTAGGAGGCGTTGCCCGCCGCGGTGACGGCGATCGTCACCTTGTACGTGCCCTTCTTTAGGCCCTTCTTGAGCTTGATCTGGCCGTTCGCGGCGACCTTGATCTTCTTCTTGGCCTGCTTGGCGAGCTTCTTCTTGGCGGAGACCTTCACCAGCTTGTAGCTCACCTTGCCCTGCGCGCCGGCGACGGCGATGGCCTTGTTGGCGGCGACCTTCTGGGCCTTCTTCTTGACCTTCTTGGCCTTGACCTTGACGGCCTTCGCCTGCGCCTTCATCGGGTTAGCCTTGGGGGCCGCGGCCTTGTCGGCTGCGGCCTTCTCGGCGGCAGCGGCCCTGCCCGCGGCGGCCTCGGCGGCCTTCGTGGCGGCTGCGGCCTTCTCGGCGACCGTGGCCACTGCCTCCATGGCGGCGTTCGCCTTGCCAATTGCCTCCTGGCTGTCGGTGGCCTCGGCGCTGGCCTGGGCGGCCTTGGCGGCCTCGTCGGCGGCCATCGCGGCCTGCTCGGCGGCGGCTGCCGCCTGCTTGGCCCTCTCGGCGGCCTCGACGGCCGCGGCCGCGTCCTCCGCAGTGCCGGACTTCTCGGCCTTCTCGGCCGCGTCCTCCGCGGCCTTGGCAGCCTGCTCCGCCTCGTCGGCCCTAGCCTGAGCCTCCTCGACGGCGACCTGCGCGGCGTCGAGATCTTGAGCAGCCTTGCCTTCCGGAGTTAGAACGAGACCGTCTACCGCATCCTCAATCGCCTTGGCCATGGCGTCAACATCCGCTTGCTGAGACTCAAATTTGCCAGTAGCGACAGCTTCGATCGCCTCTTGCAGCACGGTCCATGAATCAGCCGTGTAGTCAGTCTCACGCAGAGCCTTAGCAGTCGCTTGTGCAGCCTCAACAGCCGAGTAGTCAGCAGCAGAAGAATCGAACACGAGCGTGCCAGCTGCCTCGTCGAGCGTAGCTTTACGTTCATACCAGCCCTTAGAAGACTTAAACGAAAGGTAGAACGGCTCGCCCTTGCACAGCGACTTCAGGGTAGTCGGGTCGCCGAAGGTCTCGACCCACTTCACCGGGATGGTGAAGACCTTGGCCTCGCCGTCGAACGCGATGGTGCTCGCGGCGGCCTCGGCCTCAGCAAACGTACCCACGAAAACGTTCGTCATGGTGTCGCTCTCCATGGGCAGCACCAGGTCGACCTTGTAGTTGTTGGAGTTCGGGCCGCCCACGGTCTCGAGCTTGGCTGTCGCACCTGGCTTGAACATCTTGATGTTGTTGGTGACCGTGATCTCCTGCGAGAACTCGTAGTCGCCCGTGACCAGCTTCGCGGCATCCATGTCGAGCTCGAACTGGCGCGGGTAGTAGGCGCGCTCGAGGGGGTTCTGGCCGCTGACGAACTTGTCGTAGTAGCTGTTCGAGATGGCCACGACCGGCGTGTAGGCCTCGCCGGCGGGGACCGTCATCTGGAACTCCCACTTCCCCTCGGCGTTCTGGTATCCCTTGATCAGCTTGTCGGAGCCCTCGCCCGCGGCGATGCCGGAGGCGATTGCGTCGTTCGCGGCCACGGCCTCCTCGTAGGTGCCCTTGTACAGCCAGCGGTAGCCGGAGCCGGAAAGCGCGAACGTCAGCGTCGAGGAGCCGTCCCCGTTCTTCACGGCGGAGGCGCTCACCGCCTTGAACATGCCGGTGTTGTTGGTGACGGCCAGCTCGACAGGTTCAGCGTCAATCGTGGTCGTCAGCGAGTACATAATCGGCCTGGACATGCTGCTCGAAACGCCACCAAAATAGGTTGTACCGTTCAGGTCGACAGGGATGGTGTAGGTATTATCATCGGCCTTCTCGTAGCTCTCACCGCCAGACCAGACCGACGGGTACGAAGTCACTTTCTTTGCCGTGGCATCACCGCTGGTTACGTAGATTTTGGCCATTGCCTGGCCGTTTGCCACCTCGACGCTTTCAACCCACCAGTTCCTTGTGCGAGACGAGTCGCTCTTGCCCTTGCTGGATTCGGAGCTATCAGGCGTATAGGTTCCGTTTCCAAGCGTTGTGCTCGTGTCGGTGCTAAACGAGCGCACCGCCCAAACAGCAGCTTCCAGAATACGACCATACGACTGGCCATCGCCAGAGGGATGATCAAACGTACCATCTATCGTCGCCTGGTCTTCAGCGCTCAGCGCCTCGAAGTCGGCCTGGATTGCCTCAACGCGATCCTTATCGCTAGCAGAAAAATCTCTCGGATCGTTCGACAATCCTTCGATAGCGGTTTTGACCGTATCAACGGTTGCTGCATCTTGCCCACTCAAATCCGCAGCAGCAGGACCTAAATCACCTCCTGCAGCTTGCGCATATCCTTGCGGTACTACTGCGAAACCAAATGCCATGGCTACCGCGAGTAGCGCCGCGAAGGCGTATGCCTTCATTCGTTGAGCATATGTACTCACATTTCCTCCTCTTCCCATCTTGCCAAACGTCTTGCTTTATCACCGTTGCCCAAGTGGGTGACTGGCACAACACCACAAAGGAAACGCTGACCCCCAGCTATGCGCTACGTAACCAACGCACGCTGCCGCAATGAAGGAGAGGAGACCCAAAAAGCAACAAAAAAGCCGCACCAATTGGTACGGCTGCTTTTGCTGATGACGATGTCCGCACACATTGCGTCCACCGTTTCGAAGCCCTCACCATGCAACGTGGCAGCCTGCTTCGGCGGACGGACAGTATTCTGGCTTCGACCAGTCACTCAATCGACCAATCTTCACAGTAGCGGCACTGCGCGGGATTCTCACCCGGCTTCCCTGCTTTCGCCCACCTTATTGAGTTGTTAAGTAACGCTCCAACGCATGGTAACACCTCGTAAACAGAAAAGGGCGAAAACTATTGCGCACAACTTGAACTACAAACTTCGTTTGTTCAATGTGCCTGAATCCTTATTGGTTTTTAATCATTTCACCTCGTCAACAGCACAAAATGACAGCAAAACAGGCCATCATCGAAACACCGATCGACAAAGGCATGGCTTGGATCAGCGAAGCAACACAACACCATCCTTTGGAGGGGGATGAATTGGGAAGGCGCGCCTTCCAACTCGCTCAAATACAAAACCCCGCCTCACATCATGCAAGGCGGGGTATCTCATGCCTTTGGCGCGAACGCCTAACAAGCGTATCGAAGTTGTTGCCTACTTGACCTTGATCTTGACGGTCACGTTCTGGGTCGCCGCCTTGTAGGAGGCGTTGCCCGCCGCGGTGACGGCGATCGTCACCTTGTACGTGCCCTTCTTTAGGCCCTTCTTGAGCTTGATCTGGCCGTTCGCGGCGACCTTGATCTTCTTCTTGGCCTGCTTGGCGAGCTTCTTCTTGGCGGAGACCTTCACCAGCTTGTAGCTCACCTTGCCCTGCGCGCCGGCGACGGCGATGGCCTTGTTGGCGGCGACCTTCTGGGCCTTCTTCTTGACCTTCTTGGCCTTGACCTTGACGGCCTTCGCCTGCGCCTTCATCGGGTTAGCCTTGGGGGCCGCGGCCTTGTCGGCTGCGGCCTTCTCGGCGGCAGCGGCCCTGCCCGCGGCGGCCTCGGCGGCCTTCGTGGCGGCTGCGGCCTTCTCGGCGACCGTGGCCACTGCCTCCATGGCGGCGTTCGCCTTGCCAATTGCCTCCTGGCTGTCGGTGGCCTCGGCGCTGGCCTGGGCGGCCTTGGCGGCCTCGTCGGCGGCCATCGCGGCCTGCTCGGCGGCGGCTGCCGCCTGCTTGGCCCTCTCGGCGGCCTCGACGGCCGCGGCCGCGTCCTCCGCGGTGCCGGACTTCTCGGCCTTCTCGGCGGCTGCGGCGGCGACGTCGACGGCCTTCTGGGCCTCGTCGGCCTTGGCCTCGGCCTCCTCGACTGCGGCCTGCGCGGCCTCGAGGTCCTGGGCGGCCTGGGCCTCGCGTGTGACGAGACCGGCTATTGCGTCCTCGATGGCTTTGGCCATGGCGTCGACGTCGGCCTGCTCGGATTCTTTCTTGCCCTCTTCGACCGCAGCAACGGCTTCGTCGACAACTTTGAGGCTCTCCTCGGTATAGAGATCGCGATCAAGCGCGGCGGCTTTCGCCTTGGCCTCGCCAACTGATGAGTAATCCGCTTCTTGATAGGCCGTCACCTTCAGATACGGCTGCACGACGCTCTCCGACGCGTTGCCGGAAACAGCCGAGGCCACCATATAGTCGCCTGGCTTGTCGAACGTAACGGTCAAATTGCCCTCTTCGTCAGTAACGACTTCGACGACGGCATCGCCATCGACTTGCGCGAGTTTCACCGTATACCCGGCAGCTGACGTCCGCAACGAGACGCCTTTAGTAAGGTTCGTCGTGAACGGTTTGCCTACCGGGCAAGATGCCTCGAGCTCGCCGAACGACAGGAAGACGTCGTTCGTCTTCACGAGAAGAGACATGTCAGCAGTATCGCCGTCGTGCACGATGCAATTCTGATAGTTGCCCAGAGAATCGCCGTTCAGCGCGAACTGATAATAGTTGCCCTTCTCGAAAATGGTCGGAATGAAGTAGAAACCGACGTTCTGCGAATCAAAGTATTTCTTCGGATCATCCTTGTACGCATCGCCGTAGACCTGCTCGTGAACGGCGATAATCAGGTCGATGAACGACACCTCCTTGCCGACGGAGGCAGGCTCGGCGTACTTGTAGGTCTTGCTGGCCTCGCCAGTTGCCTTCACCTTGTAGAGCTCGGCCGCTTCGCCCGGGTTCTTGTTCACGCGCACGGTCACGTTGGCCTCACACCAATTACGCGCATCGGCTGCAGCCTTCTCGGCAGTCTTGATGGCGGCCATGGCGGTCTCGAACTCGGTTTCGGTGGAAGCGGCGGCGTCGAGCACTGCCTGCGCATCTGCAATGGCGCCCTCGAGTGCAGCCTTCGAGCCCGCCGGCCACTTACCCGGTTCTTCCGCCTCTTCGATGGTGCTTGCATATTCGGTCGCCTTGGCGATCTCTTGCTTCAGCTGGGTCTCGTAGTTGACCTTCAAACCGAATGAGCACTTCACAACGGGGTCGAAGCCCGAAGGCACATGCGTGAAACCGTCGCTGGTCAGATAGCCGTCCTTGCTGGCAACGCAGGTAATGCTGGTATCGGACGGAACCGTGAAGCTGCCGTCCTCGTTCTGCGCAATGGTCCCGCCAGCAGTGTTGTTCGTCACGACGAGCGTGACTCCGTCGAGGGTCTCGTCGGTGTCCGCATCGTAGATGTTGTAGAACACGGCATGCTCGGACAGGTACTTGTTGAGCGTGACGGTCTCGGCTTCGTCCTCGGTGAGCTTGGGGTAAATCCTGGCTGTCTCATAACCCTCTGCAGAGACTTCGCACACATAGCTCTCGCTATCCCACAGCGTGTAAGAGCCGTCGGCGTTGGGGCTGACTTCGCTCGTCGTACCGTAGAGCCACACCCTGATGGCAGGATTGGCCACGGCCTCGCCGAACTGGTCGGCGATGCTGAGTGTCAGGGTGTGGGAAGCGTCAGCTGTCTTCAACAGCTTGAGAGCCACGACCTCGCCCTCCTTTGAGGGGCTGAAGCCAGTCTTGGTCGCTGCATCCGCACCACCCTGGGCCACGTAGCCCTCAGCGGAGGCGGAGACGGTGTACTTCTTCAGCGCGTTGAGCTTGTACGTACCATCGGCATTAGGTTCGATGACGCTGTTATCGCCCTCATCGGTGACGGTGATCGTCGGATTGGCGATGACCTCGCTGGATTTCTGGTCGGTAACTTTGACGCCTACGTTGAAGTCGACCTGCGGTTTGCTCTGCACCGTAATGGTGAAGGTCTTCTCGATCAGCGAATCTTTATCGAAATACACCTCACTGGCATCGTACTGGTTGTAAGCAGTTCCAACTGGAAAGAGCTTGAGCGTGGCGGAGAATACCATGCCCTCGTCACGATAGGTTGCCTTCGGATTGAACGTAACCGTTCCGTTCGAGCCCTGCGGATAACGAATCTTCTTCAGATTCGAACTTGAAAAATGGGCGGAATTCAGAATGCTCTTGTCGACAAACCAACCAGCAACATACTTGTCTTTGCTCGGCATCTTGAACTTGAAGCTCGAAATCTTGGTTTCGCCCTCGTAATACGGCACCGTCACGTTCGCGCCCTTGGCTTTGATGACGCTCGCATGATCGCTAGAAACGCCATTGTCCACGTAGAACTGATTCATATAGACTTCAGCTTCTGCTTCCGGCGTCATGACGTCGGTCGAATCGCTTACGCGCTCGAGGTCGGCGGCATTGATTTGGAAATCGTGCACGTAGAAATAATTCTTGCGCGGAAGATCCCACTTGGTGAAGTGGCTATGCGATCGCGCGGCGTAAACCTTGGGCTCACCGAGCGTAATTGGGATAGGCCAGAACGTATAAGCGCTCTCGCCCTCCTTCTGGTAGCAACCGATAAGCTTGGATTCCTGGCCGTCGATCTCTTTGGCTTCTTCGGCGACGGCTTCTTCGAGAAGCGCATCATGCGTTGTAGCGGTATCGGAAACGTAGAAGCGGTCGGCACCGACCCCCTTCATAGTCACGATGGCATCGGCCTTGCCGTCCTTGATTACGACAGTCGCCTTCGTGACCATAATCATGCCGCTTTCGTCCGTGGTCACGTCAGTCGCAATGCTCGTCGCTTCATACGTACCATCCGCAAGAGCAGCATTCTCATCCTGGACAGCCAGATGCGCAGCTGCCAATCCTTGATCTGCGCCCCCTGCTGCGTGCGCACGACCTTGCGGGACGAGCGCAAGAACGAGCGCCATGGCGAAAGCGAGCATGACGCTAAACGCCAACGACCCCGTTCTCAAACCGTACTTGTTCACTTTCCTTCTCTTCCTTTCTTCCTTTCCGATCCCTTCCGACAACTACCCAACTATCACCTGCACAACCTCTTGATATGAGATTGCGCCAAGAACAGCAGGTCATCTTGCATGGTGTAAATAGATTTTGAAAGCGGTCTCGAAGCAAAAAGAGACGCATAAGAAAAGCCGTACCAGTTGGTACGGCTGCAAATGCGGAGTTCTTGATACGCTCGAAAGACGAGCGCCATGTGTCTCGAAGCCCTCACCATGCAACGTGGCAGCCTGCTTCGGCGGACGGACAGTAATCTGGCTTCGATCAGCCCCTAATCGGCTGATCTTTACAGTAGCGGCACTGCGCGGGATTCTCACCCGACTTCCCTGCTCTCGCCCACCTTATATAATTGTTAAGTAGCGCAATCGTGCATGGTAACACCCCTTAAGAGGAAAAGGGTGAAAACCATTGCGCGCAACTTGAACTACAGATTTCTCTTGTTCAATTTGCCTGAATCCTTACTCATGTTTAATCATTCCACCTCGTCAATAGCACAAAACAAGCCATTATCGTGCGGAAACCCCCATGGCACCCCACAAGAAGCTCCGACCTCGCTCACAAATACAGCTCCGGTCGTCTGCGGTCGAAATACGAGATGTGCCTCATGCCGTCATCGGGCAAATCGCGCGGAAGCGGACTTTCCATGTCCACGAGCAACATGCCTTCTTCCGTCGACGCCTCCGCCGCAATCCGCACGCCATCAGGCCCATACGCCGCCATGCCGCCACCGGTCAGCAACCCATCGGCATTACGCCGAAGCGCATTGCACGCCATGACATACATCCCATTGTCAAGCGCGCGGGCCGCGAGGTAGCGGTCCCATGACTCGATGCGCCGCGTTCCGCCCAAGCCGCCCGCATGCGGGCAGATCACGAGCTGCGCGCCCTTCGCCCGTAGCGTCGACGCAATGTCGGGGATATGCGCTTCCCAGCACAACTGCACGCCCACGCATGTGCCCGCGACATGCGCGACCGGCAACTCGTCGCCCGCGACGAACACCTCGTGCTCGTGCGACCCGAGATGTGTCTTACGGTAAGCCAGCCGCTCGTCACCGCCAGCGATCTCATAAGTGATGAAAAGGTCGCAACCCTGCTTGGAGCTTCCAAGCGCATCGACGCCACGCGATTCTCCGCGCGCAGCACCTCCCCCAACCGCTCGCTCGATAAACCCGAAGCCTGCGGCGATGCCCTCCTCACGTGCGCAACTCTCGACAGCACGCACCGCCTCGTCATCAATGCTGATGGCATGTTCGCGCGCATGTTCGGTGCCGTACCCGGTAAGGCTACATTCAGGGAAGAATACGAGGTCGGCACCTTCACGAGCCGCACGCTCGATCCAACGCACATGCGTCTCCAGATTGCCCCCAACCTGCCCTAATGTGCTTTCAATCTGCGCAGTAGCAACCTTTAGGTACATTACGCCTCTCCCCCGAATATAGCCTGAAGCAAGAATGGAAAATCGCTTTGAACCATTGTCATACCCTCCAATATCGCTCTGAATCGTAGAGCTGAGATTGGTGGAACATACGCACAAACACGACATGACTATCAATCACTTGATAGACAATAACGTAGCCGAGGATAAAGTACTCCCTCAACTCCCGCTCGGCAAGAAACGGTTTGCTGGAGATCGCCCTCACGAACGGAGCGTGCCCCACAACCTCCGCTACGTGCCCTACTTCATCCATGAGGCGCGATGCGGCTGAAGGAGAGTCGAGCACATAGTACAGATAGCCGAGAATATGATCGTAGTCGCTTTCGAAGCAATCAGTTCGAACGACGCTATAGACCATACTTCTCCCTCAGCGATTCCTGCATTTGGCCGAACGGCTTCACCTTGCCGGCTTCAACATCGCCCAATCCGTCTTCGATAGCTTTCTTGTAGTCGATAATTGGATGGATGATACGCTCATACTCATCGACGAGCTCTTCGCCATCGAAACCTTGCTCGAGCAGCGATCGAAGTATTTTGACCGATGACGCTTCATCGCGCACATCGATAGGGGAAATCTCGATTCCACCGCCTTCGCGGTAAACCACGTAGGCGTAGTCGGAAAACTTGGACTTCTCATACATATCTGCCGGAATCGTTATCTGCCGCTTGCTCGATATTTTGATGATGCGTGGTGTCACGCACTCATTTGCAACCGCTGTCTCGGCCATACAGCCTCCTTTGCACCAAGCACCAAGCGCTTGATTTCATAATAGCACGCTTCCTCGGACGTATACGCCAAAACAAAGCCCCGCCTCGTTTTCACGTAAGGCGGGGCTCGTGGAACACCAGTACCTGGTACGGATGTTCAATGGGCTCAATTTACAGCGTGCGCAAGCTGACTTCCTTCAGCTGGCGGCCGGTGACGGCGCTCGGTGCGCCGGTCATCGGGTCGGACGCGCTCGACGTCTTGGGGAACGCGATGACGTCGCGGATGGAATCCTTGCCAGCCAACAGCATGACCAGGCGGTCGAGGCCCAGCGCGATGCCGCCATGGGGCGGAGCGCCAAGCTCGAGCGCGTGGATGAGGTGGCCGAACTTCTCGTCGATCTGCTCGTCGTCAAGCCCGCAGCGGCGCAGCACGCGGCGCTGCAGTTCGGGCGTATGGATACGAATGGTGCCACCGCCGGCCTCGAAACCGTCCATGACCAGGTCGTAGGAATACGAACCGCACTCGAGCGGCGCATCTTCGATCTTGTCGAGGTCCTCTTCGCGGATCATCGTGAAGGGATGATGCTCGGCAGCGTACTTCTTCTCGCCCTCGTCGTACTTGAACATGGGAAAGTTGACGACCCACAGCAGAGCATGGCCCTCGCGAGGAATCTCCAGGCGATCGGCCATGTGCAGGCGCAACGCGGAGAGCACGGCGTTGGCGATTTCGGCCTTGTCGGCCGCGAACAGCAGCAAGTCGCCCGGCTCGACGCCCATGGCCTCCTTGAGCTTGGCGTACACATCGTCCTCGAAGAACTTGATGATGGGGCTCTTACCCTTCAGCTCCTCGTCGGTGTCAGTATAGGCGATCCAGGCCATGCCCTTCGCGCCGTTCTCGGCCGCGAGGTCGCCCAGCTTCTCGACGTCGCCACGGCTCCAGTTGCCCGCGCCCTTGCAGTTGATGGCCTTGACCACACCGCCGGCCTCGACGGCCTTGGCGAACACGCCGAAGCCGCAGCCGCGCACGATCTCGGTCAGGTTCACGAGCTCCATGCCGAAACGGACGTCGGGACGGTCGCAGCCGAAGCGCTCCATGGCCTCGGAGTACTGCATGCGCTGCAGCGGGAAGGGATGCTCGACGCCCACGGCCTCGAGGGTCTCCTTCATCACGTCTTCCATCATGTCGATGACGTCGTCGCCCTGGACAAACGACATCTCGATATCGACCTGGGTGAATTCGGGCTGACGATCGGCGCGCAGGTCCTCATCGCGGAAGCAGCGGGCGATCTGGTAGTAGCGCTCGACGCCGCCGACCATGAGCATCTGCTTGAACTGCTGCGGCGACTGGGGCAGCGCGTAGAACTTGCCCGGGTTGGGACGGCTCGGCACGATGTAGTCGCGCGCGCCTTCGGGCGTGGAGTTGGCCAGGATGGGCGTCTCGATCTCGAGGAAGTCGCGCTTGTTGAGCGCTGCGCGCATGGCGGTGACCACCTGGTGGCGCAGCTTGAGATTGGCCAGCATCTCCGGGCGACGGATGTCCAGATAGCGCCACTTCATGCGCGTGGTCTCATCGGTCTCGATGCCGTCTTCGATGGAGAACGGCGGCGTGACGGATTTGTTCAGCATCTCGATGGAGCTGGCCAACACCTCGATTTCGCCGGTAACCATGTTGGGGTTGACGGCCTCGGGGCCGCGCTCGCGCACCTTGCCGGTGATCTTCAGCACATCCTCGCGGCTGAAGTGCTCGGCGGTCGCGAATTCGTCGGCGCTCACGCAATCGGGGTCGACGACCACCTGCGTATAGCCCGCGCGGTCGCGCAGGTCCACGAAGATCAGCCCGCCATGGTCGCGGTTATGCCACGCCCAGCCGGTCAGCGTGACCTCGCGGCCACAGTCTTCCTTGCGCAGCTCGCCGCACGTGGCGGTGTGCATGCAGTATTCGTTCGTATATTCCGTCATCGCTTTCCAACTCCTCGATATGTGAGATTGGGGCCAGGCTCCAACCCTACATTCACTTGTCGTAATCCACGCAAACTGGATAATCATAGCGCACTCATAGCCGACCGCGCCTGTCGTCGGGTGTCGCCCATCTTCATTTCACACAGGAGCTCATGCAGCATGCTGTCCGAAAGGCTTTAGAAGAACCCTGCTCCGCCATCCCCCGGAGCGTCCGTAATAGTGACAGAACGGGGAGGCTCCCTTTTCTGTCACACTTTAACCGGACGCAATGATGGCGCCCCTTCCCGCTTTTGCTTGAACTCGTCTTATTTGAGCGCATCGGCATGGAGGGTCGCCGAGCAACCCGCCGCCCCGTCGAAATGCGAGCGTTAACCCTTCTTGACCATATCGGTATGCACGGCGTCGAGCAGTTTGACGAGCTTGGTCAACTTGCCGTATTGGCCGTACGCCGACGACATGACGGCCACCACGTAGGGCCGGCTCTTTCCGTTCACCTTGGCCATGACGACGCCTGCGTCGTTGCGCACGTTGTAGCTGCCGCCCGGATACCAACCCGGTTTCGCATGGACCTTCTTCTTGCCCTTCATGGCCGAGTAGATAAACGAGTTGGACCCGTGGGTGTACAGGCTGCGAGCCCATTTAGAGTTCTTGTTCGTGTCCTTGTAGAAATACCAGTATGTGCCCACCCACAATTTGGCCAGGTCGCGCGTCGGCAGGAACCGGTACTTCGTCGAGTAACCACCCTTGCCGATGCCTGAATACTTATGCATCTTGCGCATCGTCGACGAGCCGTAGCGCCCGCGCAAGCCGGCATACGTATCGTTGTTCGACCACACGATGGTCTCGCGCATGGACCCCGCCGAAGCCGACCTGCTGCGCGGTTTCCACTTGTTGAGCGACGCAACGAACGGCCCCTTCAGACAACTCGCCGAGTACATGCTGCGCTTCGGCGAATACGTCAGCGTATCGCCACTGGTCAAATCGGTCATCACGATGTTTATCTTGTTGCCCTTCGCCATGCTCCTGATGTATTTCAGCAGGCGCTTGCCGGCTTTGCGCTTGGATGGCTGGTAGGTGCTGTTGTATACCTTCAATTTCTTCTTGCCCTTGTTCGCCGCGGAAGCCTTCGAGATGATGCGCGTTAGATCGGTGCGGTTGAGCGCACGCAGCTTCAGCGACTTGGCTGCCGACCAGGCAGATCGGTTCGCGCCCTTGCAGGTTCGCGCTTTTACATAGTACGTTTTACCGCGCTCGGCGCCTTTCACCACGAGGCTGGTTTTCGATGCGCCTTTCACGGTCCTAACGGTAGCGCCGCGCATGTTCGACGACGTGGAATAGGCGATCTGGTACCCATTCACCGCTGCGACGGCCCGCCACCTGACGACAAGCGAGCATCCCTTGACTTGCAACCCAGTAATCGCGGTCGACGCGAGACGGGCTCCCGATTGTGCGGAAAGATCGCTTGCATTCGCCGCGCCCGCGCTTGACTCCATCAACGCCAAGTCCCCACGCGCCTCGTGCTGCAATGCTTCCGACATTGGCGCCGCAAACGCTACCTCGGCAAAGACCGCAGCGAACAGCGCAGCCGCAAACAAAATCCCCATGCCGCTCGCGGCAAACCACCTAGCATTGACGCTCATAACCTTATCCCCCCAAAAGCCTCATTGCACTCTACATTCGTTTAATGTAGCACTCGCGCCAAGAGAATCGCGCGTAATTCGAAGCATATTCGTCGCATATCCCCCCAATTCAGACGCAACAGTCATATTGAGGACACGCATTGCCATGAATCGCCATTCGCCTTTGCTACATTTTGATTTCATTGAAATCTATCTTTTGATTGTTTACTTACTATGTAGTATTTTATAAGCACATTGCAAAGAGAAAGAGAGGCCACTATGCCCGAGACCATGACACCCGAAGAAATTAAAGGAATCCGCGCGCAATACGGCCTTACCCAGAAATCATTCGCCACGCTGCTCGGCATCGGCACGGCAAGCATGGTGCGCTACGAGCAAGGAGCTCGACCGAGCAAGGCGAACGCAAACCTCATCCGGGCGGCGCGCCATCCGGAATTCATGGCGGAATGCCTCCAGCGCGACGGCGACCTCATCCCCGAGCGTCAGCGCAAACGCGCCGTTGAATGCTCGTATGCTCTGATATCGCTCAACCCCACTGGCAGCGAGGTCGCGGTCGAGCAAAAGCCCAAGACGCGCCGCAAATCAACGAACCGAATGACCGAGGCATATCACTACACCCTGCAGCAAGAAGTGCTCAACGAGCAGGCTGCCAATATCATTGGCGAAATAATCTCGATCCAAATCTCTACTGGGTTTTCGGGAGCGGCATCGGACGTTTTCGAAAACCTGCTCGACCAAGTCGCTGCGCTCAAACCCACGATTGTAAGCAACGCCTCTGACGATGATTGCACGCTGGCAACAATTAGGGGTTACCTACGATGTGCGAGCGAGCTGCTCGATCGCCACGAATCTGGGGAGACAGCATGACAAATCTGGGTTTTTCTTACTCGGACGAACAGTTCCAAAGCGCATTATCCAAAACCATTAAAAAGCTTCTCGGCAAGCATGCAGCAAAACCGGTTACTCAGCCTTACGCATATCTTCTTGGCGGGCAAAGCGGAGCAGGCAAAAGCACGCTGCACAAAGTACTTGACGGGCACTTCGACGGCAACGTCATCGTCATAAACAGCGACGAATACCGCAAGTCGCATCCTCATTTCAACGAGATTCAACAGCAGTACGGTATCGACGCCCCCGCCCACACAGCCAAATGGTCGGGCGCGATGACCGAAGCCCTCATAGACGGACTTTCCAAGCAGCACTACAACCTCATCATCGAGGGCACGCTACGCACAAGCGCGGTACCGCTCAAAACAGCCGAGCTCCTTCGAAGTCGCGGCTACAACGTGTCCCTTGCCGTCATAGCCGTAAAGCCCGACATCTCCCTCGTCAGCTGCCAAATTCGCTATGAGCTCATGCGATTGGCCGGCACAACTCCCCGCGCAACGGACCAAGCACACCACAACGGCATCGTGAACGATATCGTGAGCAACCTCTCAGCCCTCGAGGCCAGCGGACTGTTCGACTTCATCCTGCTCTACGACCGGGCGAGCACGAAGCTATTCCCAACCGACGACGACCAACGCACGGCAAGCGAGGCCCTACGCGAGGTCATTTTCGGCTCCTGGACCCCCGAAGAGACCGAGCACCTCGAAGACTTGCAATCCCAACTCGAAGGCCTGCGAGAGCTCTAGGCATCCGAAGACGTTGTCGAAATAAGCCCGACTCGTCATCCTGAGCCGAAGGCGAAGGATGCCCGCAAAGCGATGATCTAGGTTTTATGCTCGACAGCTGAATGCGGCAAAACCTCTTCCTCAACCGCCTCCTACCCCGAAAGTCCATACCCCTCGACCATCATACTGTTCTATGACTGTTTAACTACTTATTTTGATATTTTTTTGCTATTTTGTTTGATTCTGAAGAATACACATGGGCTGTTGTTCAGAATTAGCGATTTTGTACGATTCTTATAGCCCCTTCCAAGTATGTAAGAAATACACTCACTAAAACCCCTGTTCACAAGCTTGCTAAAAGCTCGCTACTCAGACCCCCTCAGCAGAAATCGTGCATAATTGCAATTTTTGAACATTTCGAAGCCAGCATTTCGCAAAATCACACAATATCGCAAATTTTTATCACTTCATCGCTATAATTATGGATGCTACGACTGGCGAATTGGCAATCAGCCGCTTCGCGAAACCGAAAGGCGCCACCATGAAGCTTTTCATCTCCCACTACACTGCCCTGACGTACTGGCGCGAGCATTTCCCGCTTGATTCCGAACTGGGGATTCCCGCACGCACCAGCACAGCCGAAAGCTGCGCGACGCAAAAGAGCGACGTGCTCGCATTCCTTCCAGAATCGTGGATTCCAGAAGGGCGACCCATCGACGTCCTAACGTTCGACGCCGCCGCACGCCGGCAATCTGCCCAGATACGCTGCCGTCTCTGGGGCACAAACGTCCCCAAGGGCGCGTTCTTCCGCATTGGCGACGTGTGCGCATCATCACCGGAGTTCGTGTTCCTGCAAATGGCTTCTGAGCTTAGCCTTCCCCAACTCATCGCGCTCGGCTGCGAGCTATGCGGCACCTATATACTGCTCCCCAAAAACAGGCAGCATCCGAGCGCCATCGACGATCACCCGAAACGCATCGCTCCGCTCACAAACCTCGAGAAGATCGAGGCGTTCCTGGCAGAAGCCGAAGGCGGCAAGGGCGTCCGCAAAGCGCGTCGAGCGATTCGCTACGTTGCCGAAGAATCGCGCTCGCCAATGGAGACCATGGTGTATATGCTGCTGTGCCTACCGCCAATGCTCGGCGGCTACGGCCTGCCGAAAGCGACCCTGAATGCCCAGATTCCCCTGAACGAAGAGGCGCGCGCCATCGCGATGCGCGGTTTCGCCGAAGGAGACATCTGCTGGCCCGAGCAGCGCCTCGACATCGAATACCACGGCGAGGTGCACGTCGGCGCCCAAAAGATGAAGGAAGACGTAGGCCGCATTCTGGGCATCGAAAGCATGGACTGGCGCGTCATAACCGTCACGAGCCCGCAAGTGTTCGACCTCAGCTATTTCGAAACGGTCGCAAAAAGCGCGGCCGAGCACCTCAAATGGCGCCTCTACCCCAGGGTCCTGGGCGACACGCCCGCACGCCGCGCACTGCACGACGAGCTCGAATCCTGGATGTTCGTCGAAGGCTAATTGCCAGATAGGCGTTATACACGGTCGCAAAGCTAATCGCAACCGAAGTGAACGCCACGCCAACAAGCGAGCTACTGACCGAAAGGGAGTCTCCCCTCGGTCACTGACCATTGGGGAGACTTCCTTTCGGTCAGTAGCGGCCATCGTTCGGATGTCGCGCACCCACATCACCCGATGCCGTCCAAGGGTTCCCCTGCCCCAAATGCGAAACCAGGCCTTTTTGGCAATTGAGGCAACTATTAGGGTTCCCGCAGCAGCATGTACCATCAATGTGAAATTGACGCAGCGCTCTGAACTGGCAATACGAACTCCAACGCACCAGCCCGACTCTGCCGAGGTGCTCGATGTGCGAAAACACGACCTTAATAGATGCTCGAACTGCCAAAAACGCCTGGTTTCGCATTTGGGATAAGCAATCCCATGTATGGCGACGGCCATACATGCGCGCAATCACCGCCGCAAAACAAATGCGCCATCGCGACCGAATCCCAATGGCGCATTGCCTGAGAAAACGTTAAGAGCCCCTACTTCACGCGAACCTTGACCGTGACGTCGCGGCTCGCGGGCAAGTAGTTGCCGTTGCCGGCGGCGCTCACGCGCACGGTCACCTTGTAGGTGCCCTTCTTCAGCTTCTTCTTCAGCGCGAGCTTGCCGCCCGCGGCGAGCTTGATCTTCTTCTTGGCCTGCTTGGCGAGCTTCTTCTTGGTCTTAATCTTGACGATCTTGTAGCCCAGCTTGCCCTGTGCGCCGCCAACCGTCAGTGCGGCGAGCTTCTGGGTCTTCTTCTTAACCTTCTTGTATTTGGCCTTGACCGCCTTGGCTTTGACGGAAAGCGGGTTAGCGGCCTTCTTGATGGTGAAGGACCGGGTGATCTGGCCCTTGTAATCCCCAATTCCGAATATCGTGACCATCGCCGTGCCGGCGTTGCGGTTGTTGGCGTAGTGCACCTCGTAATCGCGGTCGGCCAGAAGCATCTTGCCGCCAACCTCCACAACCACGCCCGGACGGCAATCGGCGCCGTTGTAGGTGAACGACGTGGCGCTGAGAGTCATCGAGCCGAACGGCTCGGACAGGTCGATGCGCAAGTTCTCGACCCTCGCTGCCGCTGCCCTGAGCTTGTCGGTGTTTGAACCCTCATCGGCAGCGTCGACGAGCGCCTGCTGGTCGCCGGTCAGCTCATCATAGGCCCTGAGGGCCGCATCTACCTCGTCCCTGTCGTCGAGCGTGAGGTCTTCGGGGTCTGGTAATGCCGCGATGGCCGCGATGACGGGTGCAGCGGCCGCCGCGTCTTCGGCAATCTTCTTGAGCTGCGCGAGTCGTGCGCCGTCGTCGGCAAGCCTCTGCTTGAGCTCACTTGAAATAAGAGCCTGCTGGTCAGGCGTCAACGCATCAAACGCGGTGCGCGCTTCGGCGATCTGATTCTCGTTATCCAGCGTCACATCATCAACGAGCGGCAGCGCCTCGAGCAGAGTGCGCACCGGCGCGGCGGCCGCTTCGTCGACAGCGGCCTTCTCGAGCGCGGTAATCGTGGCCTCGGCGTCGAGGAGCTTCGTCGCATTCACAAGCCGTTGCGCGATGGCGGGCAGCTGATCCATTGACGCGTGTGCGGCAGTCACCTGTGGCTTATCCTCGAGCGTCACCGGAGACGGCAGCGCGTCGATAAGCTCCTGCACGGCGTCGATCTGTTCCTGGTACTCCGCGGCTGCCTGCAGGTTCTCGAGCGCCTCGATATCATCGAACAGCTTCTGCACGAGCACGTCGTCGACGAGCGTCTTCTGCTTGGCGGTCAACGAGTCATAGAGCTCCTTGACCTCGGCAACCCGAGCAGCATCGGTCAGGCCCACCGTATCGGGCCCAGGCAGCGCCTCGATCAGCGCTTCGACGCGCTCGGCGGCGACTTGGTCGCGGGTCTTGCCAGTCGCCTTAGCGTAGACATCAGTGTAGGTAGCATTATGATTAGGGGCGTGATTACGGGCCGTCACCAGGTAACGATACGTTACGCCCGGCTCGGCGTCCACGTCGGTGAAGGAATAGCTCCCCTGACCCGCCACAACGGCAATGGTGGCATTGGCCATCTTGGGATAATCGTTGTTCTGGCGCTCGACCGTGTAGTACGTAGCCCCGTTCACGGCAGGCCAAGAGAGCGTTACCTGATGATCTCCCGACGTTGCCGTGACAACCAGCTGGCCCGGTGCGCTCGTGGCCTGCTCGCCAATCTGGGCCTGCGTCACTTCCACACTCACCACTTCAGTACGCGTTGGATACTGCGCGCTGAGTTGCTGGTCCTCTGTCATGCCATCGAAGCCCTCGATATCGGAAGAGGATATGAAGTCGGGGACGCGCTCATCGTCGATGTAGCTGTAACCATAGACAAAGAACCGATACGTGCCAGCTGAGTCGGGCTTCCATACCGCGCTGGTAGAATCGCCCGAGATGGAAGAGCCAATCGGGCTGGTCCAGTAGGTCTTGTCGTTGTAAGTGTACTCGTAGAGCACCTCATAATAGGCCGGCTTCTCGCCCGCGGCGGGCGGGTTCCAGGAGAGCGAGATCTCGCCGTTGATCACGCTTGCGCGCAGATTGGTGGGCGCGCTGGGAGTCTCGGTGGCTGCCGTGCGCTTCGGCGTGACCTCGCGCACCACGCTGGGCCGATCGCCACCGTCAGCACATATCGGTACCACCTTATACTCGTAGGCATAGCCGTTCATGAGTCCCGTGTCGATGTACTCGTAGTACGCCACGTCATTGCCGCTGTAGTCGAGGCTCGTACCTGCATGTTCGAAGGCCGTTGATGTATTCAGCTTAGCCCATATTCCGTACGGGTCCTTGCGCCAGACCTCCCAACCGGTCACTAACGTATCCGTGTCGTTGAAAAGATCGGTCCAGCGGAGCACCGCCTTACCATTGCCCGGCAACGCATAGAAGCGCGGGAGACTCCGCACCACGATGCTGTCCGTCGCGACGTCGCTTGCGCCCGCGCTATTCTCTGCCGTGACGGCAACCTCGACCGTGCGCCCATAATCGCCGCTGGAATTGGCCTGCGGCAGGGCGTTTACCGAGGCGCCGCCAAGGTCAATACCGCCCTGCTTGAGAGTGGGATTAACCAGTGCGTCCGCATAATTCACCACGGTGTTCACCGCCGTAGACTGGTGATAGACGGTGCCCTTCACGGCAACGCTCCATCGATCGATGCCGCCGCCAGGATTGGAATCATCCCAGGCTGCGCGCACGTAGCCGCCTATGACCGTGTCCCAGCGCCAAGCGTCCGAATCATCAGACCAGTCCACCCACACGTCGCCGATGACCGGCGTGCCGGGCACGAGGCTGTCAACGTTCTCAGGCAGGATGGGTTTGTTGTATGCATCAGCCCCCTGCGCGCTGAACGAGACTACCTGCGAGGGAGCGCTCACGCCCGCCTCGTTGTAGGCGCAGATGTACCACTCGTGCGTGGGCGCGACGCCCTCAGAGGAGTCCCACCACCTGATGCCCGGTAGGTAGCCGTCCGTGGCATTAACACCGTTATAGTTGCGCGAGTCCTTAGTATCCACCAACACGTTTACGGAAGGATTACCAATGACCAGGTAGCGGTCGTTGCCCCACGTGGTCTCGTACCAGTTTCCATAGTGGCCACTCTGCCGATAATAGCTGTACCTACCGTTCACGAAGGCACCATCGTCCTTGCGGTAAATGTAGTAGCCGTCCGGCGCGCCGCCTTCAGCGGAAGGCGTCCAGGTGAGCACCACGTCCTCGCCCGACAGGCGACCCGCAAGCGTGGGCGTCGCGGGAGGCTGGAGCATGTTGGCCGCGGCGTTGGAATCGCGCACAAAGGTGTAGGTGCGCCCCGTGGTGGTGACCTGGCCGGTTGCGTAGTAGAAGTCCACGCGGTAGAGGTAGGTGCCATCGACCGTGGGCGTGTCCTGGTAGGTTTGGTAGTCGCCGTTGTTGTAGTTGATGGTCCTTACCAGCGTGTCGTTGCGATACACGCGAGCCACGGCCCCGCTGTCGGGTACGTAGAACTTGAGCGTGGGGGTGGCGCCGCCCGCAACGCTCCACGAGACGTCGGTAGAGTAGTCGCGGCCACTCTTGGTGTATACGGTGAACGTGTAGTCCTCGCTCACGTTCTCCTCGTAGTCGGTGGCGCGAACCGTATAGGTGTAGGTCTTGTTTGCCGAGACGCCCGTGTCGGTGAAGTCGGGGGCGCGCCCGCTGCTGTAGCTGTCAACCTCGGACTGGACCGTAGCCAAGGGCGAAGCGCTCGTATTGGGCGCTGTCGTACCCTCCGCGCGCCAGAACGAGAGCTCGGCGCCGTAGTGGTTGAGGCCCACATAGTGGTTGATGCTCAGTTCGAGACCCTCGCCCGAGACGTAGGTGGCTCGGTGCCCCACGATGATGGGTCGCTCGTAGCTCACGCCGCCCACAAGGTCCTCGCCATAAGGGGCGTCGGCCGAGAGATAGCCTTCCACGCCGGTGCTCGACACCGCCGAGACCTTCCAGCGGTAGTTGACGTAGTACTCCGGCACCGGCACGAAGGTGCTCCAGCCATACTCATACGGATCGCTCTCCGTGCCTGCTCCGGTACGACCCACCGCGCTCTGGTACACCTGGCGCACCAGCACGCCGTCGCGGTAGACGTTGAAGTGGTCGACCATGCCCGCGCCGTCGCACGACGTGCCGCCATAGGCGCTGTTCATGGTCCACGAGACGCGCACGCCGCCCTCGTCACTGTAGGCGCTCACGTACTCGTTCCAGCCATCCATGGGAGCGAGCAGTTTTGTCTGCACCGACGAGCTGGGCGTGGCGCTCGCGGGCTTTGCGGCGTAGCCGCGATAGGGACCGCCAGTAAGCACGGTGTACGAGTAGACGGTACCGTTCTTGGCCGTGCCGTCGGCAAAGGTGATCGAGCTGTTGCCCGCCACGTTCACGCTTCCCACCTGCGTGTACTTCGACCAGTCGAGGGCATCGGGGTCGGTTTGGGTCTCGGCTCCCTCGCGGCGATAGACCAGGTAGGCGCCCTGATCGGCCGTGCTCGCCGGCGTCCAGGCAAGCTCCACCATACCGTTACCCGGCGTTGCCGAGAGGTCGGTTACACGCGCGTCTAGCCGAGGATTGTCGCCCACAAGGGTAATCGTGAAGGGCAACCGATACACGCCGGATGCGCTGGCCGCGCCACCGTTGACACTCACGCTGCACGGAACGGTGGTCACCACCAGATTGCCCGCGTAGGTGCCCGCGATGATACTGCTCGCATCGTAAGCGACGTCGAACGAGAGATTCTCTATGGTATTGTCAGTCTTGACGTGCAGGTCAGAACGCGCCCAGGTCTGGGTGCCCACATAGGAGAAAGGCGTCTCGGCCAGCGTCTGGTCGTCAAGCTCCATGTTGGCGTAGATGGAAGTCGTGTTGCCATGAGCGTCCGTGGCTACGTCTTCGTCACCAGCGTTCACCGCGAAGAAGGTCTTGGTCCCCGTCAGACTACCGCTCGAAAGGTCGAACGTGCCAAAATCGTACGGCTTAGACGCTGTAATCTGCGTGATGTTGTTGGGCGCCCCCGTGCCCACGGAAAGAGCTGCACCTTCCTGCGCATACACGACCACCTTCACCGGCACGGTGAGATATTCGGCAGCCACGACGTTTTGCCCGGTAGATTCCCAATAACGCGCACCATCCGAATACAGCTGGGCTGCATACACCTCGCCCTGTTTTCCAAGCGTAAAAGAGTAATCGTAGGTGCCGGTACCCAAGCTCCCCGCGTCGAAGTCCATGATGACGGATGCCGTATTGCCCGCAGAAATCGTGTAGCCAGCATACACGTGGCCAATGTAGTTGGTGATGAGCTCGCTGCCCTGTTCCCACGTGGCATTCGTGGCAGCGCCATTGTAATTGGGCACAATGTAGGGATTTGCAAAACGGTATGCCGGGAAGCGGAACGACACGGTCTCTTCGCCTTCGCCCTCGTACGTAGAGCAACTCGTCATGTTCACGTATTCAATCACCGACGATGAACTGTTCTTCACCTTCAGCGTGAACTCCACCGAGTCCCCATCGCGCACGTAAATGGTGTAGCCTTCCGAACCGTTCCCAGCTACGCTCGCGCCCTCGAGTCCTACGAACTGCAGATCACCTTCGGCTTGCGTTGTCAAGCTGGGCGCCGCGCCAAGCGCACTGCTTCCGGCTTGAAGCGAGGTCGCCCCTTCATCCCCCGCAATCGCTCGCTGCGGACATAAGCATCCAAACGCCAGCGCCGCAAGCACGAAAAAAGCAAAGAGGGCGAACGGGCTCCTGGTCAAGATACGTGTCTTCATGGCGGCACCTCACTCGTCTACGGAACAGCATACAGGGCTCGCCTTCTCCCGTTTTTCCGTTTGGGCGAGCGTCTTGTAATCCAGTTTCAACAATACCTTCTCGCACCGCCCGCAAACCCCAGTTGCCAGCAGAGTCATTGCCAAAACTGGGACGGTATCCCGAATGCCGCCCCAAGCCTTACCGACTATCTCGCCCCAATGGAAGACGGTCACCGACTTTCGCACACGGGCATCGAACCGTAAAACGGCAATTGTCTGAAGGCGTTCTTGAACGACGTCAAGAACATGGCTGGCGTCGTGCAAGGCAAACCCGCCTGTCGGGTTTGCCTTCTATTGGGACTGCCTTCGGATTCTTCGCGCCAAGAGCTACGCACACCTTGCCCATTTTTCAAATGGTGATTCCCATGACCTGCGCAAACACTAGCCCTTCGACAAAAACAGCTCAAGGTGTGCGCAGTTTTAAGCCCGAGACAGAACCGTTTTACCGCTAGCCTTGTCAAACCTACGCCTTTGAAATAGTGTCACTGAGACCACCTATCAATTCTCCAGGCCTGATAGCCTGAGGAAAATCGAGATCCGATTAAGGCTATTTGCACAAATGGGCTAGTCGTATACCTCGAAATACTGGGTTTGCGAAACCGGAGGCGGTAATTGTGAAAAAGGGGTTTGCTGTATCGTTGGCGTTCATGGCATTAGCGATAGCTCTGGCGCCTGCGCTCGCTTTCGCAGCTGAAAGCTTGCAACCCGGTGAAACGCGAGCATACACACAAAACGAAGCTGACATCCCGCCTTCCGACTTGAGCGACGAGGGCTACAAGCTGTACGTGGATGGCGATTCGTCCGAATGGCTCCAATGCTATGTCGAAGGACCAAGCGGAGCCTACACACCGGAAGTCAAGCTCTACTACGAAGAAGGCGACTCAAAGGTAGAAGTCGCCGCTGACAAATACGAACTGAAATGGCAGCGCACCTGGTACGACGAGGAGCAGGAGAAAGACTGCTACGCAGACGCCACGCTGCCGCTTGGCATTATCGGCGCGGGCGAGGGCGCTGACTACTCTGGCATTGGAAACAGTTTCGTGGTCGTTGCGGTCGCGTCAGATGGCTCCGGTTTGACTGGCGAGACCAGGGAGACGCACATCACGCCCCTCGATTCCAAGACATTCAACTATCATGCAAAGTACGCCTACATTGAAGGCGCACACGAGAGTTTCGTTGTACCTACCTGGCACGATGGCTTCAAGTTATCGCCATCTGCCGCCGCACATGCCCAGGTAAAGGTGCGCGATGACGCCGTGAACGCCGCAAACGAAGAGCTCGGCACCGACACTTACACCGTAACTTACTACAAGCGCAAGCCCGGCCCCTACCACACAGAAGACAGCGATTACGGTGCCGACATCTGGGTGGAAAGCGACGAGATGCGCCTTGACGGCTTCCCCACCGAGGCAGGCACGTATTTTGCCGTCATCAAAGGCCAAGGCGATTACTTCGGCTCAACCGTCATCGACTTCGACATCATCGAAGACTACACGTTCACCGAGATTCGACTCGAACGCGAAGGCGATGACACGCCCCTGTTTTCCGACAGCACGGCGACATTCCATGTAAATACCGGTAACTCCGAAGGTGAGGAAGGCGCCGACTGGAACATCATCGTAGCAGCTGGCAAGGCGGGATCGTTCAATGACGAGACGCGGCAATTCGAAGCACCTCTCGTTAGCGGCACGGACTACGTGTATGATGCGCAAGCGAAAACCATCATGCTATACGGCGACGAAGTCATCGAGACGCTCGGCGAAAGCCATCCCATTGCAATTCGCGCCTGGATCGCGGCAGCCGGCGACGGCGACGTGCTTGCCGAAGATGTGCAATGGCTCAACGTTCTCGAGACGCGGGCTGACTACGATTTCTACAACATGCATGACCGCGACATGCTGCCGGGATGGATCCAGGATATTAACCGCGAATACAACGTGTACGTGGAAAACGGGGAGCATCCCGATGGAGATGACTTCAGCGTCTCGATCACTGACGTTTCGTCCAGCAACACCGATGTCGTTGAGGTCGTCAAGGAATACGCCGACGATGACGAGTCCTCCGATGATTACTGGTGGAATCTCGAAGCACGAGAATACGGGTCGGCTACGATCACCGTAACGTACCGCGACCCTGACGAGCTCGGCGGCACCGTGAAGAGCCACACGTTCACGATCAACGTAGCCAAGGATGTCTACGGCATAGACACCTGGACTGAAAGCGGGTCCAATCGCGCGCTGCCAGGCACCAGCATCAAGCTCGCGGCGAATGGCCAGCACGAGACGGACTACGAAGTCGAAGAAGGCGCCGAAGAGCCTCTCGGCTTCACATGGGAACTTGTCGGAGACGGCGCGAACTACGCGTCCATAACACCTGATGTGAATGATTCCTCACATGCGACCGTCACGTTCCGCAACCTCACCGACGACGAAGCGCAAGAAGGCCACTTCTGGCAGGATATCTGGGTAAAAGTAACCTTGATCGGCCAAGAAGGAAGCGGCACTACAGTAAAGCGAGCGGAAACCGACCTTCGCCTGGAAATGTGCAGCAGTTACACGGAACTTTGGCCGACGCGACTCGACAGCAGGCTGGACGTGGGTGCCAGCCAAACGATCACCGCCGAAGTACGCTCATATCCTGGTAACGACGACGCGGAATACGACGTGATTGAAAACGTCAGCTTCCATTGGGAGGACCTGGACGCAAGCCAAGTTGAGATCGTCGACGAAGACGAAATCGAACTCGATGACGATTCCATTCGCACGGGAAAATCCGTCCCGTTCACCGTCACGCGTCTGGGCCAAGAGGGATCCGGCTTCAGGCTCGTCGCCGAATGGGATGACGGCAACCGCGAGGAGCGCTGGTACGAGTTTGACGAGCTGCAATTCGACATGTGGCTCGAAAGCGACTATGACGAGTTGTTTTCCGATGGTGCATTGGAGCTGCGGCTGGAAGACGACGGCGACGTCGACCCGACGAAGGTCAGCTATACCGTCGGCCTGTGGGAAGGCGAAGATGACGAAGCGCATTGGGCCAAGCAGTTCGACAACGACGTCTACAACGTAAGCGCCGACGGCCGCACCATCACGCTCGACGGCGCCAAGCTGCTCGCGCAGGAAGGCGTCGAGGAATTCACCTGGGTCCGCGTGCTCGCCGAGCTGAAATCGGGCGATGCCGTACTGTCTGAAACGGACCGCTGGATCGAGGTGCGCATGCCGCGGGCCGACTACGATCGCGAATGGGATCGCAGCATGTTGCCCGGATGGGACAATACCGTTCGGGGCTCGTACGCCGTCTACGTTGAGAATGCCGCGCATCCCGAAGGCGAGGAGCTCGACTATACCGTAACCAACGTGGAAATCGAAAGCCAGGACCCCGCCGAAGGCAGCGGCGACGTCATCGTGAATCTTTGGAAAGACGATGATGAGAACTGCTGGCACTTCCAAGCAGGCGCCCATGGCGAAGCCGTGCTGAAGGTCACCTACCGCGATCTTGAGAACCAAGAGCAATCCTACACGTTCAAAGCATACGTGGATAGCGAAGTCTACAAACTCGAAGTCGAGTCAGCCAACGGAGCAACAAGCGCGTCGCCAGGCGAAAGCATCGAACTCATCGCATCCGCCGAGCACTTCGTCGAAAACGGCGAGGGCAATTTGGATGGCGTCTCCTACGGGTGGAAGCTGCGCGACGGTCATGAGCGATTTGCGAGCATCGTGCCCGATACCAGCAATCCAGCCAAGGCAACCGTCACGTTCAGCGATCTCGAAGAAGGACTCGATTACATCGACGAGGAGGTCTGGGCCGAGGCCAGGCTGTTCACCATCGACAACGGCTTCCCGCAAGAGCGCGCTTATGCCGATATTTGCCTTCGAGTAACAACCGACGGCGGCGGCATCGACCCCGTGTACACGTGGAACGACCCGGCCTACGTATGGGCGAGCAACTACAGCACCGTTACCGCTACCCGCACGAGATCCGATGATCCATCCATCAAGGAAACCGAGACCGTGAACACGACTGCCAAGGTCACGAAGCCCGCCTCGTACACGGCGAAGGGCGAGACCACCTACACAGCCACGTTCGCCAACAGCGCGTTCGCTATCCAGACGAAGGTCGTTGCCAACATCGCGCAGCTAGCCAAGCTCGCACAGCCGATGCAAGTGAGCGTCTCCGCCAAGACCGTGAAGGCCAAGAAACTCAAGAAGAAAGCGCGAACCATCGCGCCGCTCAAGGTCACCAACGCAAAAGGCACCGTATCCTACAAGGTCGTCGGTGGAAAAGCCAAGGCGAAGAAGGCCCTGAAGGTCAACGCCAAAACCGGCAAGATCACGGTGAAGAAGAAAACCAAGAAGGGCACCTACACGATCATGGTGCAAATTTCTGCAACCGGCACCACGCAGTACAAAGCCGGCTCAAAAACCGTAGCCGTAAAGGTGAAGGTGAAATAACCACTGGAAACCAAAGAGGAGTATCCTCTTTGGTTTACCGGTCGTGCTGAATTCATGCTATCGTTTTCAATGCAGACAAGCTCAGGAGCATCGGCGCCGAGCCACGAACGTACACGTCCGAGGCCCATGCGCCTCACCAGGTGCAGTCCAGCTAATCACGGAGCAATGCAATGGAACACATGACGCGCGACGAATTCCTATACCAACAGATCAAGGGCAACCGATCGCTGTATCGCGGTCTCGCGTTCGTATACGGCGCAGCAGCGGTTGCAGCGTTCATCATGGCCATTGCCGCGCTGGTCATCGGTCGCCCCGATGGATCCATCATCCTCTTGTTCATGGGCGGCGGCATGGTTGTCTCCGCCTCCGCCTCCTGGTCGGAGCGCAAAACATACGCCGACGCGCTCGACGAAATAGGCCCGAACCCCGTTGGTGTCGACACGCGTCGAACCTACTCGCAGCGCACCGCCAAAGCGATTGCGGCATCACGCATGAGCGCGAAGGAGTTCTTGCAGCAATGGATCGCCTACGGCATCCTCGCCCTCACGATGATCGGAATGGGAACGTTTCTGGTGGCCATCATGATCGAGATGGAAGAAACCGTCTACGCCCTACTGGGTGCCGGCTTGGCAGGCGGCGGCGCGGTTCTCTTGTTCATGTCCATCAAGGCATTCCGCAACTGGCGAGTGGCCAAGTACTTCGAGTCATTCCTATAAACGGTGGGTCACCCAACCAGGTTGCCTGACCCACTTTTACTTCACGCGCAGCTTGACCGTGACGTCCTTGGTCGCGGGCAGGTAGTTGCCGCCGCCGGCGGCGCTCACGCGCACCGTCACGGCGTAGGAGCCCTTCTTCAGCTTCTTCTTCAGGGCGAGCTCGCCGCCCGCGGCGAGCTTGATCTTCTTCTTGGCCTGCTTGAGCAGCTTCTTCTTGGCCTTGATCTTCACGATCTTGTACGCCACCTTGCCCCGTGCGCCCGACACCGCGAGCGCGGCGACCTTCTGGGCCTTCTTCTTGAGCTTCTTGTACTTGGCCTTCAGCGTCTTGGCCTTGGCCTTGGCGGAAAGCGGGTTGGCGGCGATGTTGTAGCCCTCGTAGATATAGGCTTCGTAGTTCGTGTGCATCATTGCGTCCTGATGCCACTGCGCATTCGTCGCAGCAGCTTGCAAGCTCTCGTAGCTATTGGCGTACGACTTTTCAGGGAACGAGAAATGCGCTATTTCCTCTTTGCCCGCGCCCGAGTACGCAGAGCTATCGACCATGTTCACGCATTCGATCGTCGAGGACGTGTTGTTCTTCACGGCGAGCGTGAACTCGACGGCATCTCCATCGCGTACGTATACCGTATAGCCCGATGGATCGGTGCAGCCGCCAGTCACGCTGGCGCCTGACAGCCCCACGAACTGCAGGTCGCCATCGGCCTGGATCGCCAAATCAGATGATGCGCCACCCGCCCTCAGCGAGCCACCCTCGCTTTCTGCCGCCGCAGGCTGCGGCATGAGACAGCACGCAAAAGCGATGGTGAAAGCTACGAATACTACGCCGACAACCTGTCGTGCGAATACGGAACGGTTGATCGTCATGTTGGCCACGCTCCCTCTTGGGCTGGGTCTTGCACGATGCAGCGAAATCCGCGAACCCGTTTTCACGGTTTGCATCGAGGATAACGATACCCGTTCGAGACATCTGTTCGGAAGGGCTGCCAGAATTGTCAATGCCTCTTGCAATCAGATGGGCCAACCCGCCCTGGGCGCCTGACCTACTTGCTTAATGCCCGTACGAGTCCTTGCCGGTCACGGAGCGCCATACATCCCTGAACGTACCGCCGACCGGGGTGCCCAGCATTTCATCGGCCATGCCGGAGCCGACCGCCTCCTGGCTGAAGATCATGATCTGCGATGTGCTCTCGCTATATTTGCTGATGATGGCCAGGTACTCTTTCATCGACGGGCCATAGAAGATGGCAATGCCGTCACCGCCATCGAAGAAGCTGTCCTCAATAACACATTTCGCATTGCCCGAAAGCGCCGCCTGCGGGTCCTCGTACCCCGCCACGACGTTGAAGCCGACGGCCACGATGGCGCCGCCCTTCTCGTTCATCTGGTCATAGGTCTCTCGCTTGTACGTGCCGGTTTCCTTATAGGCGCTGAAGCTGGCGCCGTCGACCCGGCGCGTCCAGGAGAGCTTGTCCTCGTCCCACTCGTAGCCCTGCTGGTCGAGCAGCGTCTCCAGCTGCCAGCCTTTCAGCTCGGTCAACGCGTACAGCGTGATGTTGCCATGCTCGTCGGTGCATTCGTCGACAAAGTCGAACCCTGCCGCTTGCGCGCCACCGGGCTCCGCTTCCGCGGCAGAACCTGACGTCGCCTCACTCGACGCTGAGCCGATCGACGCCGCTTCCTCGGCCGATTGCGCAGAAACGGATTCTCCTGGGCTCGAAGACGCTTCTGCAGATGAAGAGGCTGACTCAACCCCAGATACACCCGACGATCCGCTCGACGACGCGCCCGAGTCGCAAGCGAACAACCCTAGCGGCACGACCAGCAGAATAACGACCAGCATCGGCAGTCCCATGCGCTTCATAATATTCCTCCAGTTCGTAGGCAGCCTTTCCGCAATCGAAAAGAGCACCGATTGCGATGCCCCGAGTTTACGCCATCGCAAATCTCTTATGTCATCTCCCGCATATCCAGGCATTGACTATACTGGCAACGGTAGAATATGAGTCGCAACCGGGTTGGCCGCAGTCTCGGTTCGGGAAAGAAGCCAAAGGGGATACTCCTCTTTGGTTTCTAGAACAGCGTAGGTTCGAAGAGCTCGAGGGCATCGACCAGGATGGGGTATTCCACCAGCAGGGATACCTTGGGGCCACTCGCCTTCTCGATGAGCGCGTGGCTTCCCGGCCACACGGTGATCGTCATGTTCTTGAACGCGCCACGCGTGACCTCGATGGGATCAACAGTGGCTTTGTTCTCCAGGCGGTGCCTTGCGCGGGCGAGCTTGGCGGCATCTTCCTCGCGGTAGATATCCATGAGCGGCTTGGCACGGGCAAGCAATTCCTGGGCCCGTTTGCGCAGATAAGCCACATCGGACGCGCTCTTGGTGACTACATAGCGCCCACCGCCCTGGTTTCCCGCAATGGCCTCGCCCGATACCGCCACAGTACCCGCCGATCGGATGAAATGCAAAAACGCGGTATTGGTGGGATGGGAAAGGTAATAGGGCGAAATCTGCCCGGTCATGTAGACAGGAATCCAACCCTCCAACCCCATAAACAGCTCGTCGAGCGGCCGATGCACGTCGTGGATGTTGTGCAGGTGGATGCCTTTGCGAATGAGCATCGCCATGCCGCCCATCACCTTCTTGGTGAACTCCTCGTCGCACGCCATCTCCGCAAGTGGCATATCGCTGTACAAGATGATGTCCTCGGTCGATTTCGAAAGCACTGCGGCACGAAGAAAGTCGAGCTCGGCCTGCTTCATCTCCTCGATGCCCGTATACATTTTCGTGGTGGGCAGCTGGAAAGGAACGCTCGGCACCTTTATCTCATCGAAATGGATGCCTTTCAGGAAATCGCCGAGATCGAATTCGTCGAGCTTTTCGAGGAACGACTCCATGGCGCTCGGCGAGAATCTTTCCGCTGCGCTATCCGAACCAAGGTAGCGGCGTATGGCCTGCGCGAGCGCGTACGGTTTGCCCAAAGCCTCGATCGACTCGCCCGTAAGATCAGCAGCAATCGCGATACCAGCCGCATCGCCGTAGTTGCGCGCCACGTACGCGGCAACATCATCTACGAAACGGGGCATGTCGGCAGGACGACGCTTGCCAGCCAAGATGCGCGAAATGTAGGACGGATCGAAGCCCATTGAGCGTGCGAGGCGGTTATGTGCCACACCGAAAGTGTCGAGCACGTTTCCCAATCGATCGGGAAACGAGGGGTAAGCCTCCTCCCCTTCAGCGGCAATCACCAACGCCTTTTGCACGTCTTCGGCATTGAGAGCCTCCCCTACCCGCGTGGCGGAAAGCTCCGCGAGCCCGCGTGCAAGCTGCCCAGGCACATCGCCTTGCGAATCGGGCACGCGCTTACCCGAAAGGTAACGACTCAAGCTTGATTTCGAAATGCCAGCGACTTCCGCGAGCTCCGTTGCCGAAGCCCCCGATTCCCGCAGGTAGCTGCGCAACTGTTCCGCGAACCCCATGTGCCCTCCAACGCCGAAAATGCATAAAAACGAATCAAGCCTTCTTACGCATTTTAGACAGTCGTTGTCCCCATTTAAAGTGGAACAAAACCTTGGGCACTTGTCACGCGCAAATGTGTCATTGGGGTCTGACCCCAATGACACATTTCGCGATGATTACGAAACCTTCACCTTCTTCGGGAAGTACTTCTTGTAGGTCTTCTTCATCTTCTTGGCGGCACCCGAGAGCTTGATCTTTTTCACTTTGCTGCCCTTGACGAGGTTCTTGCAGCTCACCTTGGTCAAAAGACCGCTCTTCACGGTTACTTTCTTGAGCTTCTTGCATTTCTTGCAAGCTCCCTTTCCGATGGTCTTCACAGAAGCACCGATCGTCAACTTGGACAGCTTCTTGCTACCGCTAAATGCACCTACGGAAACGATCTCGACGTTATTGCCAACCGTCACCTTCTTCAGCTTGGCGCATTTGGAAAACGCCTTGGCCGAAATGCCTGTGACCTTGTACCTGAAGCCTTGAATCATGACGGTATCGGGCACCGTGACGCTCTTGAGCTTCTTCGGAGCCTTTGGCTTGACGTACCACACCGAGCCATCCGCCCGCGCACTCGCCGCCGTTTTCACGACGTAGTAGGCAGCCTGGCTGCCGGACCCGAGCACGAAGGACTGCCCGACCTTGGCACCGGACGCACCGCCGCCGGACGCACCGCCGCCGCCCTGCGACGGGTCGTCGCCGCCCTGCGACTTCGTTCCAGACTTGCATGCAGCCCGAAAATCGCTCGTGGCCCCTTGCAGCTTGCGCGTCGCCTCCGAAATGCTTGCGGAAGCGGCACTGTCATCTGCAAGCACGTCGCCCAACGCCTCCATAGCGGCTTCCAAGGTCGCGAAAGCGCTCGGCGGCGCCCACGTTGCCGTCGTCGCGACGTCAGATCCGTCTGCGCTCTCGACCACGTTCGCCTTCGCCGCTTCGGCGTTTTCGAGCGTGCGATTCGCCTTCGCAATCGTCTGGACCAGCTTGCCTGAATCGACCGCAGCCGCGCTCACCTCAACGCGGGTCGAATAGTCTGCCTGCATGTTCACATAGCCGTAGTTGCAGGCGTACCCGTCCACCGCAAGCACGTACGCGTCATCGGCGTTCGGCACGTTATCGAGCACGAGCACCGCCTTGGTCGCAAATCCATCATCGCGGGGAACAGTGGAACACGAGAGCTGATAGGGCCACTCGTTGCCGTTGCGCGTCAGGCTTATGGCATCTTCGAGCGAATCTACGTCCATGACCTGGTTGAACGCGATCTCGATGCCTGCTTTGGTCCACTCGATCGACTCGACCTCCGGCGCTGCGGTGGGCACCAGGTTTATGTTCACGTCAAGCTGGGCGGGTGCTACGGGCATGTACCAGGTCTGTGTGGGCCAACCCGTCACGGCAGCACCTATTCCGTCTTCTTCGCCGGTTGTGTAGGGCCTGAACCCCGGCTTAGTGAACGTCACCGACCACTTGCCTTCGGGAACGAACCACTCGTAGTTGCCCTCCTCGTCGGTCGCATAGGGGTTGACCTGCCCATATTCGGATGCGCCCCACAAACTGCGCGAGCCGTCGTCGGCCACTTCGAACAACGTTGCCGAAACCCCTTCCACGCGGTTTTCATCCACGCCCGCGTACACATGGCCGGACGGGTCGATGACCGGCTGGTTGGTTTCGGGAACCGGCACGCGGTAGGAGTTGTCGTCGAGTTCCTTCTGCTTGTCTTTCCAGGAATCGTCGTAATCGTCGCCGTCGGGCCAGTCGGCCTTGTCGTCCTTGCGGCCCTCCTCCTGCTTCTTCGCGTTGTCGTCGTTGCTCTTGGATTTATCTTCTTCCTGGTCCTTGCGCGGGTCGGGAAGCGACGTGCCGAAGGGGAAGCCGTCAAGCGTGAAGTGGCTGTCCTCGGGATGCGCCTGCATGTATGCGAGCGCCGCCTGGTACGCCTCGAAACGCTGGCAGGCCACGTAGAACTCGCGCGCGTTGTCGCCCGTTATATTCTCATAGACGCCCTTCGCCCCGCTTGCGCCTGTCCGCACCGCCTGGCTGACGATGGGGGAGATGCCCGCGAGCTCCATCGCCTTGCCGGCCGAATTGCTGAAGGCGCTTTCCGCCACCTTCTCCATGAGCTCCTTGTAGGCTTCCGAACCCCACTTGGCCCTGATGCGGCTCTCTAGGCCGCCGCGCAACGTGCCGGTGGGATTGAAGTTCATGTTCGCATAATCGGCGAAGCCGCTGGAGTAGTTTTTCATCACCCAATCCATCAGGGCTTGCTGGGTTTTACTCGCAGATGCTTTGTCGTAGTCGGGAGGATTCTTGCTAAACGGCCACATCTGGGCCGTCACCGCGCTTTGCAACGTGAGGTCGGATGCGTCCGATTGCGCAGACATCCCGCCCGTGACAAGCCCGGAGAGCTTGACGTCTTTCGGCTTGGTGCCGTGGATCGCCCCGACGAGGTCGTCGTAGTAGGCGCTCCAGCCGTTGGCGATAAGCTGCGTCTGGTTGAAGAGCCACTCCGTCTTTGCATCCTCGTCGCCGGCCGCATCACCGACCGTGTCGGCGGTCACTTCGCCGTGCGCGTCGTTGACCAGCTCGTAGACACGGCCGGTCTTGGTGTCGCAAATGCCCTGGTAGAACTTGTCGCGCGTCACGGTTATGCGCTTGTAGACGATGCCACTGCCATCGGCGTAGGGGTATGCCGAAACGATGTCGCACGCAGCCTTGCCCGCATCGGCGCCCGTCGCGTCGAACGCGCCGGGCAGCTTGTCCCACGACGAATCGATCACGTCGAGCCGCTCGTAGACGGTATTGGTCCCGTCCGCGGCGCTGGCATACTCGACACCGGAACCGTCGGCGCCGGGCAAGCCGACGTCGCTGTCTTCCTCGAGCAGGCCCCCATCGGTGCTCGCAAGCTTCCAGCTGCCCAGGTAGCCGGCTTCGACGAGCTGGCCTTGCTCTTCCGCCGACGCGCCGGCCAGCGGGTCGGTGGGCAGCGCCGCCACCCACGCGGCAGCCGCGTCCGCATCCGCGTCGCTTGCCGTCGAGGTTATCTGCACGCCTTCGAACGTGGCCGAGCTTCCGTCGGCAGCCACCGAGAAGAACACGTCGCCGCTTCCATCGTCGCCGGTCGTCAGCGTGTAGTCGTCAGCCGTCTTGCCCTCGGCTATGAACCCGTTCTCGTTCGCGCCGCGCGCCTGCGCCGTAGCGGCAAGCTTGTCGGCATCGCCTTGCGAGATCTCTGCCTTGGGCACGGTTACCTGGTAACTTACCCATTCGCCTGTCGGCGGCGTGTTGCCCATGGGGCATGCCTCGGTCATCCACGTGCCCTGTGCCGAATACGTGGCCTTCAGGCGCATGACCTGCGTTCCGCGCGGCACGTTGACGTACACGTCGTGAACATCGCCCTCTTGCGCGAGCCCATCGCCCTTCGTGAAGGTCAAGCGGTAGGTCGTGGGCTTTTCGGGCAGGTAGTACCAGTGCCCGGATGCCGCCTTGCCGTTTTCCCACGACGTGGTGAACGAGCCGTTGTAGGTGCTCGTCTCTATCTTTGCGAGCGCGGCCGTGTTGGGATCGTAGTAAACCTCGCTTGCCACCGAGCTGACCGTCGTCGTGCCGTCAGCCAGCAAGACCTTCGCGCACACCGAATGCACGGAGCGCTCGAAGGGCTCTCCCAGCGCAAGTTTCACGCTGTACAGGCCGCTTGCCGCATCGGGCGCGACGGAGGCGGCCTTCACGCCGTCGAGGTAGACCTCCACGTTGCCGGAAACGTCTTGGGCCGTGGGGGCCATGCCGTACACGGTGAATTCGGTCGATGCCACGTTGGCGGGCGCGAAGCAGGTTATTGCTGCCTGCGAAAGCTCGCTTGCGCCCACGCGGTAGCGCGTGCTGTGGCGCATGTCCTTTATGAACCCGGACGTGTCCACGTGATACGAGCGCCAATCGTAATTGCCGAACGCCACCGACGCACTCGCCGAAACGCCGCCTGCGCGAAGGCGCGGCGCCGAGAAGCTTACCGCCAGGGGGAAGTCCCCGTACGTGCCGTTTGCGATGTCTGAGGCGGGAATGGTGACCACGTAAAGCCCGTTGCTCGATTCGAAGCTGTTGCGCACGGAGTTCGGCAGCAGGTAGACATCGCCTTCGTCTTCGCCGCCTTCGCCCTCGCCGTCGACGACGTTGATGGCACGCGCCGCCTTGCCGTTGATGTAGACCACGCTGCCCACGATGTTGCCGTTGCGCTCATCGGTCTCCACGCCGGCCTGGGATGTGTTCACGATGATGTTGAGGTCCTGCCCTTCGGGCATGTCGGCCTCGCCGCGCGCCACGACCATGCGGTAGTAGATGCTCGTGCCCTGCGCGGTCATCATCATGCTGGAATCTTCGGTGCTGATGGGCACGGCGTTGGGCCGGCTGTTCGGGAACGACAGCTCTATGGTTTCGGGCTCGCCCGCTTCCAGCGCTATCTCGTCGGTTTTCACGTACATGTTCTCGCCGCGCGACGCGAGCGCATCCTCGAGGAAGCCCAGCGACGCCTTGTCCCCCGCGTCGAGCTGCACAAGCGTATCGCGGTCGCCCAGCAGGACCACGTAGCTGCCGGCTGGAACGGACGAGAACGTGTAGGAGATCGTTTCGTCTGCCGAGCCGATCTGCGTGTGCTCGTTGCCAAGCTCGGCGCACACGATGGCCTTGGTGTCGGCTTTGGCGAGCACGGCCCCGAACATCTTCCCGTACGGGTTTTCTATGTTCAACGCTATTTCGCCAAGACGTTCCATCTCCTGGGAGGTCACGGCGGCGACCTTGTCGGCGCCCAGCGGGGCCGTATTGGTCTCGCAGTACGCGGTTGCGCTGCCGGAGTATAGCGTGCACGAGCACCCTTGGTACAGCTTGCAGGCAAGCACGTCGCCAGCGCTCACCTGGCTCGGGTCGTCCAAGTAGATGTAGCGGCCGTCGTCGGAAAGCGTGGAGGAGAGGGCGGTGCCGTCCGCCGCGAAAACTTCGGCGCGGTTAACCGCCGTGGCCAGCACGATAACGCCTTGCCGCCCGACAACGCTTGCGTCCGGCGCCTGCACGACGCCTCCCGCAACCGCACCCGACAGATCGACCTCCAGCTCGGCCGCCTGGATGAGCGCGCCGCTCACGACGAGCTTCGCGGTTGCCCCCGTCCCCACGGGCACGCCCGCAATGCTGTAGTTGCCATCCGCATCGGGTGAGGCCGACCACGTGCAGGCGCGGCCGGCACCGGCGTCAAGCGTCAACGTGACCCGCAGGTCTTGCAACGCGAAAGCCTCTTCCGCATTCGCCTTGGTCACGCGCCCGCCCACCGTGCAGGAGGAACGCGGCGCGATGACCAGCTCGATCGAATCCGCGTTCCCTTCGGTGACGAGCACGGCCTCGCTCGGCGCAAAGCCGAAGAAGTCGTTGCCCGTAGGCTGGGCGCGCACGTACACCGTCTGCGAATTCACCCAACCGCGCCTCTTCGCAGTGCCCAGCCGCTCGGTGCATTCCGGATCGGCATACCAGTTCACCGTGTAGTCCACGCCGCTCGGCGCCGTGACGGTGGGCTCGACGAGCCGGTACGAGCCCAGTTGGAAGGGCGATGCCGTGAGGTCGGTCGTCACACCCGCCTTCAGCTCCACCCGTTCTATCGCGTCGCTGACCTGGACCTCGTTACCGTCGACGGAAGCGCAAAGCGCGATGTCGTAGGTACCGGCGGGCACATCGGCCGTGTCGAGGTCCTCGATGGCGCCGGTTTCGGAAACGTCAAGCCACAAAGGACCGTATTCCGAATGGTAATCGGAATCGACGACGCTCAGGAAAGGCGATGTCAGGGTTTCGTCGAGACTGCCCTCGATGTGGGCGAGAAGCCTTGGCGCCACATTGCCTTCGCCCCGCAAATCCAAGGGGTAGGGATCGACGAACGTCGAGTCGACGCTGAATTCGACTTGCGTGATGGCGGCGGCGTCGTCGGGTACGAACTGCGCCCCGTTGTCCACATATACCATGGACCCGTTCGCAGCGCGGGTAAGCTCGTAGGTCTCCGATTTTTCCGCCCCATCTGTCGTCACATAGCTAACGGTCGCCGTGCCATCGGCGGTTACGGCAGATGACAGTCGCATCTGCAGGCTCATCTTGGAATTGGCCACGATGCCTCCCCGCCCCTTTTGGAAGCTGGCATCGGCGTCCTCGATGACGGGAACCTCGGTCACGTAGATGTTGAAGTGGCGCGTGGTCTTGCCGACGACGGTTTCGCCGTCCATCTCGTATACCGCCACGTTGAACTGGACGAGCGCGGGAATCCAATAGCCGAACTCGATGACCGTGCCCGTGATAGAGCCGTCCTGATTAAGCGTGAGCCCCCAGTTGCTCAAGGGGTCCGACACGTCATATTCATCGGCCACAGACCACCTCAGCGTATGGGAAATATCGCTCGGCGCGGCATCGAGCTTCGCGAAGTAGGACATGTCGATGGGCGCCGTGGGAAGCGTAACCTTCTCCAGCGAGGGGCGTGCGCCTTCGCTGCCCGTCACGGTTAGCGTGTCGCTTGGCTTGGAGATGAAACGCCTTGGAGCAGACCAATCCGCCTCGGTGATCTTGTCCTTGTTATTGGTGTAGCAGCGCACCGCCGAGGCATCGACCACGAGGCGGTACGTGCCCGGCGCGACGTCTGCAATGGGAAACGACGCTATTATGCCGGTTCCCTTCACGCCATCCATCGAGTCGTACCGGTACATATGATCGATGCCGTAGTCGTTTACCACCGAACCCGAGTACACGTAGACGTCGTGCGACGAATCCGTCGCATCGGCTGGGCGCAGGAAGAAATCGGCCCTGACGTAGAGCGTTCCGGTCTCGTCTTCGAGGAACGTCTCGCCGAAGGCGACTTCGACCTGGAGCTCTTCCCAGTTGTCGATGCTATTGCCCATATCGCCGAGCTCTCGATAGCCATCGCCCTCGACCTGCATGGCGTATTTGACGTCGACCGCCTTCTCGCCGTCTGCCCAGGCAGGCTGCGCGCCGGGCAAGGACAAGGACAGAGCGAGCGCCGCCGCAATCGCCATGAGCGGCAGCAGGAGATACCGTAAACCCGCGTCTCCTTTCAGCTGGCTTCGGCAACTAACCGATATCGTATCCTGCGCGCACAACATGATCGACCCCTTCCCGTAGGAATAACGCGAAAACCTCGATGTTATTCGATAACGATACCTGTTAGTCTCGCGCTCCAAGCAATGTTGCCGCCTTTGTCAATGCCAATCCTGGACACGAGCACGTTTTGCTTATTGTCGCGAAAGAAATGTGGGATTGGGGTCTGACCCTAATCCCACATTTAGGCCTCAAGCAACGCGAGCAGGTCGTCACGCGTGATGGTCGACGCGCTGACCACTTCGCCGCCGAGGACCGATTCGGCCAGGTCGCGCTTCGATTCTTGCAGCTCGACGATCTTTTCCTCGATCGTATTTTTCGCAATGAGCTTGAACACTGACACGTCCCGCGTCTGACCGATGCGATGCGCACGGTCTGTCGCCTGGTTTTGCGCGGCGAGGTTCCACCACGGGTCGTAATGGATGACGATATCAGCCGCCGTCAAGTTAAGCCCCACGCCGCCTGCTTTGAGCGAGATAAGGAACACGGATGCCTCGCCGGCCTGGAAGCGCTCGACGAGCATGGCGCGCTCCTCCTTCGAAGTTGCGCCCGTCAGCATGAAATAGTCCACCTTCTCGGTGCGCAATCGATCTGCGATGATGTCAAGCATACTCGTGAACTGGGAGAACAAAAGCAGTGCATGCCCGCCTTCCACGGCTGAGCGCACGAGCTCCATGCACGTCTCGAGCTTGGCGGAACCGGAGGTGTAGTTCTCGTACAGCAAATGGGGATCGCAGCACAGCTGGCGCAACTTGGTCAACTCGGCGAGTATCTCGATCTTTGAGCTGGCGAATTCCTCGGGCATCTGGTCGGCAAGCGTGAGCGCCAGCTTGTCGGACGTCGCACGATAGAGTTTGGCCTGCTCGCCCTCCATTTCGGCGAATACGATGTTCTCGTTCTTTTCGGGTAGGTCCTGCAACACGTCGCCTTTCAGGCGCCGCAGGATGAAGGGCCCCACGAGACCTTGCAACCGCTTGGCCGCACCCTCTTCTTTCGCGGCAATCGGTCCCGAGAATCGCCTGGCAAACGAATCGGCCGACCCCAGCACACCGGGCATGAGAAAATCGAAGATCGACCACAGCTCGGAAAGCCGATTCTCGATGGGAGTGCCGGTAAGCGCGAAGCGCACGCGCGCATCGAGCTGCTTGGCCGCCTTCGCGACTTTCGTGGCGCTGTTCTTGATATATTGGGCCTCGTCGAGCACAACGCACGAAAACGACGTTCCCTCATAAGCCTCAATGTCACGTTTCATCAGGTCATACGATGTTACGAGCACGTCATGGTCGCACGCCCCGGCAATTATGATGCCGCGTTGACGTTTTGCGCCGACAATGGCGGCAGCATCGAGATCGGGGGCGAATCGCGAGAGCTCGGCCATCCAGTTGTACACGAGCGATGCGGGACACACCACCAGCGCGGGGAGCGGGCGGGCGGCATGGACCTCTTCGCCCGGAACGCTCGCCGGCGCCATGTCGTTGTCCGCAGCAATAGCCATCGTGTGCGCCGCGTTTTCGACTGCATCTTGACCAGCCGCCTGACCAGCAGGAAGTTCTGCAGGCTTCGAGCACCAGGCGTCGCGCTCGTGGAGGAAATACGCGATCATCTGCAGCGTCTTCCCCAAGCCCATGTCATCTGCCAAAATGCCGCCGAAACCGGTCCTGCCCAACGTGCACAGCCACTTGAAACCTTCGGTCTGATAGGGGCGCAACACATCACGCACGCAATCGGGAGCCGTGAAGTCCACATCGGCGATGGTCTCGAAATCGCGGACGATAGCGCGGAAGCCTTCGTTGCGGCTGAAACGAATGCCGCCCGTGCGCTTCAACATGGCATCGACGAACAACGTGCGGTTTGCCGGCATGCCCTTGACGCCTTCGACCAGATCAGACGCCTCCACGCCCAGGCCATCGGCCAAGTCGGCCAACGCGCCCACGCTGCCGTCGAGCAGCACGATGTCGCCGTTCCCCAAACGCACATAGCGCTGGCGGCGGCGATAGGAAGCCAGGTAGGTGACCAGTTCGGCAGGCGACATGTCGGGCGACTCAACCGCGATGTCCAACAGGCCGCTCTTTACGCTGGCATCGACGCGCACGCTGGGCGCTTGGCGCACCTCCACGTTGCGCAGACGCTCCGACAGCAGCACGTCCCCGTGTTTGGCGAGTTCGCGCAGCCCGTCGATAAACAGCAGATAATAAGCGGCATCGTCGTCTTCGTCGAAGAAGGGAAAGGGCGGAAGGCTGCGCGTCGGCGCCGCGCCTTCGGAGCCATATGCACCATACGCACCATACGAGCCGTCAACAGTACGACCATCGTCCCAGGTCGGCAATCCAGCTCGCGAATAACCCGCACGCCTGGGGAACGCGTAATTGGGAGTGGCGTGACGGCCTTTGGGAAAGAACTGGCTCACGACGCGCTGAGCGGCTATTTCGCGTGCCACATGACGTACAGGCTGTCCCTCGCAAGCGGGCTCGAACAAATCGAGCGTCTGCCCATCATAGGAAACGACACCTTGACAGAAAACGAAGCCGTTCTCTTCCCCAATGCGAAATTCGAATTCGGCAACTGGTGGCATAAGCTCCCACAAATCGTCGGGAGCGCGAAGCTTCGCATGCTTGCGCAAGGCGGGCAACACCGAAGCGCAAAACTTCGGCATATCCGAATCGCGGATGTGAAGCACCTCGTGCGCCGGCAAAAGCGACGCGCAAAACGCCCCCATCTCGGCCGAGAATCCCGCACTGCACCGACAGATGGCATCAGCCGCTATGAGGTAGACGCGACCACCCACCATCACGCACTCCATAGAGCCGTTCGACACGAGCAAATCGTAACCGCCGATCGCGCTTGGTTCGATTGTCACCTGCAGGGCAGGATCGCCTTCGACGACGGGAATAGCGTTTTCGACCTCTTGCCGGCTTGCCTGCGCCGATACCGGCTGCGCTCCAACGTGTCGATTTCGACCGAAGAGCCCACGCACAAATCGAGCAGCTGCCCGAGTTGCGCCGTGGAAAGCGGCAGCGTTTTGGTGGAAAGGCCTGGCTGCGAATAGTAGCGATTGCCGCGCGCGGTGTGCAGGGCCCATTGGGCATCAACGATGGGCGCCAGCATATCCAGAATGGCGTTTGCATGCTCGGTGAACGCTGCGCGGCGGTGCACGAAGGCGAGGTTTTTGCCATATGAGTACAGCCGGTTGCCGCGCCAAGCGTGAACGACCTCGTCGATGTACTTCACGACGTAGCTGGCCTTGCCCCGCGTGATGCGCAGACCGACATTCCATGTTTCATTGCTGACGTAGCGATTGGAATAGGATCCTTCGCCAATGCCGATGATACAGCTCAGATCGGCTGGCTCGAGAGCGGGCTAGCGTTCCTCCTGCGCTTCGAGGGCCAGCGTCTCGCTTTCCGTGGCAACTTGCGCGGCGTAACGCGACATGAGGTCCTCGATCGCGTAACTGGTAATCGGCTCGGGCTTGCGAGCGGGCGCTACGGTAACGGTCCGCTTCGCTGCAGGCGAGCTCGCGGCGGCCAGCATGCCGATTGAATCGAGATAGGCAAGCGCCGTCGCCGTGGCATGCTTGCACATGCCATCGTATTTGTGGGCAGCCGGACACACGCACGAGTACGACCGCACTCGACCTGCAGCCATTTCGAGCACGACCGATGCGGTGTAGTCGCTGCCGGATGACCCTTCCACGAAAGCCGAAACATGCGCAGATTCGTCGCTCTCGTCATAGGTGATGTCGAACACGTCGACCTTTCCCGCGCGCATGAGCGCGAGACCCTTGCCGAACGTCGTATCGAGAGCAGCGGCTCCCATAATCGAATCGAGCAGCATGTCCATATCCCTTTTTGCAGGTGAGCGGCTTTGCTCGAAAGTGTAATGCATGGGACGCCACGCTGCGTTTACGAAATGCGGCAAACCGTAAATACGTCCACTCGCCATCCCTTTATTGGGACAGCCAAGTTTTCTTCGATGCGACGGCAAGCGAGCGCGGACGCAACCCAACCCGGGGCCCTAACCAGGCACGAGGTAACGGCGGGACAGGCTCGAATCCTTTCGTTCGGCGTAATCAACGAATCATTCCCAGATACCTTGAATCCAGGTAAAATGGCTGCACGAAACTACGAGCATTATTTCACCGTTTACAGGAGATGCCATGAGTGCTCAAAAGATAAAAACTTCGTGGTTCGCGCTGGTGCTCTGCATCGCGTGGCTCACTGCTCTTGCTTGCGTTCCCGCATCCGCGTTCGCCGCAAACTACAGCGAATATGGCGACAAAGTGGTGCACGCCGTCGAGATGGGCGGCAGCGAGGACAACATTCGCCTCGCTCACGCGGCTTGCACGGTCTCGTACTCGAGGCGCGTGTGGCACGGAGGCGGCTACGACGGCACCAACCTCTGGATGGACGTGTTCCACGACACGCTTCCGGGCAACAAATGGGTGCGCGCCTGCGAGGTCAACGTCGCGGCCATCGTCCGCTGGACGGGCATCGACCCCACCTACCCGGTCTACGCGGGCAAGCTGCTCGACTACGCGCGCAAATCCGACAAGTGGGACTACCTGGGCTACTGGGACGAAGACGAATCCAAACTCCTTCCCGGCGACATCCTCGCCTACTATGGCGGCACGGTGAACGGCAAGAAGATTACGGGGTTGCACGTATGCATGTACGTGGGCAATGACATCATCACAGACGTCTACAACGCCTACGTGAAAGGCACCGACGGCGATGTCGGCAAACCCGTCAGCGGGGCCAAGTACGTCTCGGCCCACTCTGGAGGCGGCAACCTGAAGAACAAGCGCAACGGCATCGGCGGCTCCGGCGCCCCGAGCATGGACACCGCGCGCACGGCTTATGCGAAGGGCATTTACCACAAGGGGCTCTATCACATCATCCGCCTGAAGGGCGCGGTCAACAGCGAGTCCGCGCTGAAGGCGATCGCCGCGCGCAAGACCATCGACGACGGCCTGTACAAGCTTTCCCTCGCAAACGCAAGCAGCAAGAAGCTCGACGTCAAGAACGCCTCGACGAAGAGCGGCACGTCCATGCAACTCAATTCCAGCAAGCAGCGCGCAAGCCAGCGCTGGCGCTTCGTGTTCACCCCCGACGGGTATTACCGCATCATCAACGCCGCATCGGGCAAATCACTCTCGATCGCAGGCGGAAAGGCGAAAAAGAAGGCCAGGATCTACCAGGCAAAATGGCGCAACGTCAAGTCTCAGAAATGGCGCGTCGTCAAGACCAGCAAGGGCTATGCGATCAGCTCGGCACTTAACAAGAAGTACTCCCTCTACACGAAGGGCGGCAAAACGAAGAAGGGCGCCGCGCTGCTGCTCTACAAGCGCAGCGCCGCGAAAGCGCTCAATTGGAAGCTGAGCCCGATCAAGCCGAGCTTCGCCGAAGGCACCTACGTGATCACCAACGCCAAATCGAAGCTTTCGCTTTTCACCCCAGCAGCAAGCGGCAAGCCCGCCAAGCAGGTGAAAACGAACACGGCGGCCAGCTCTCAGCAATGGCGAATCGCCTATGACGAAAAGACGGGCTCCTACACGTTGCAGAACGTGCGTTCCGGCAAATACCTGACGGCCAAGGGGTCAAGTGCGAAGCAAATGGGATACAAGTCGAACAAGATAACGCAGCGTTGGGATATCAAGAAGGACGGCTCCTGCTGGACAATCCGCAGTGCCGCTACGGGAAAAGCGCTTTCCATCGCGAAGAACTCGAAAAAGGCAAATGCCAAAGCGGCCGTAGCGAAGCTCAAGGGCAACAAGACGCGACTCTGGAGTCTGCAAGTCGTGCAAGAGGCGATCGCCCCAGCTCCCAGCACTCCATCCGACGACAACCTGACCGTCGTCACCCAATAATGTGACAAAGGGGTCTGACCCCTTTGTCACATTTTTACGCGTCAAGCAGCGCCAGCAAGTCGTCGCGCGTGATGGTGGACGCGCTGACCACTTCGCCGCCGAGAACCGATTCGGCGAGGTCGCGTTTCGACTCCTGCAGCTCGACGATCTTCTCCTCTATCGTATTCTTGGCAATGAGCTTGAACACCGACACGTCGCGCGTCTGCCCGATACGGTGCGCACGGTCGGTCGCCTGGTTCTGCGCCGCGAGGTTCCACCACGGGTCGTAATGGATGACGATATCTGCCGCCGTGAGGTTGAGTCCGACTCCGCCCGCCTTCAGCGAAATCAGGAACACGGGCACCTCGCCCGCCTGGAAGCGCTCGACCAGATCGGCACGATTTTCCTTGGACGTAGACCCCGTCAACATGAAGTAGTCCACCTTCTCGGCGCGCAGGCGCTCGGCGATGATATCGAGCATGCTGGTGAACTGAGAGAACAGCAGCATCGAGTGCCCGCCCTCCAAGGCGCTGCGCACGAGCTCCATGCAGGTTTCCAGCTTCGCGGATCCGGCGGTATAGTTCTCGTAGAGCAGATGCGGATCGCAGCAGAGCTGGCGCAGCTTCGTCAGCTCTGCGAGTATCGCGAGTTTCGAGCTGGCAAATTCCTCGGGCATCTGGTCGGCCAGCGTGAGCGCCAGCTTGTCGGACGTAGCGCGATAGAGCTTCGCCTGCTCTCCCTCCATCTCGGCGAACACGATGTTCTCGTTCTTGTCGGGAAGGTCCTGCAGTACATCGCCCTTCAAACGACGCAGGATGAACGGCCCGACCAGACTCTGCAATCGCTTGGCTGCACCTTCTTCCTTCGCATTGATCGGCCCGGAGAAGCGCTTGGCAAACGAATCGGCCGAACCGAGCACGCCCGGCATGAGGAAGTCGAAAATCGACCATAGCTCCGAGAGGCGATTCTCGATGGGCGTGCCAGTCAACGCGAACCGCACGCGCGCATTCAGTTGCTTGGCGCTTTTGGCGACTTTCGTCGAGCTGTTCTTGATGTATTGCGCCTCGTCGAGCACAACGCACGAGAACTGCGTATCGGCATACGATTCGATATCGCGCTTCATCAGGTCATACGAAGTCACGAGAACAGCATGATCCGCCGCGTTGGCAATAACGCCGATGCGCTGCTTCTTGGGCCCGGCAACGGCCACGGCATCGAGCTCGGGAGCGAAACGGGCCAGCTCGGACATCCAGTTGTACACGAGAGACGCAGGGCACACCACGAGCGCGGGAAGCGGCTGGACGGAATTGGGAACCGTCTCCAATGCCCCAAGCCTGACCGTCGCCGGAAGCTGGAAATCTTCCACCGTACGCCCGACATCCAAATCCACGCCCGACGAATCCGCCAGCGCAGACGCGATTGACTGCCCCTCCGTCGACAGCAGCGAATCTGCGCATTGCGACTCGCGTTCGTGCAGAAAATACGCGATCATCTGCAACGTTTTGCCCAATCCCATATCATCGGCAAGTATTCCGCCAAACCCGGTCTTGCCTAACGTGCACAACCACTTGAAGCCCTCGGTCTGATACGGGCGCAAGATGTCGCGAACGGCGGCCGGCGCCGTGAAGTCTGCATCGGCGATCGTCTCGAAATCGCGCACGATGGCCCGAAAGCCCTCATTGCGATTGAGACGCACGCCGCCCGCGCGCTTGAGCATGGCGTCGACGAACAGCGTTCGGTTGGCCGGCATGCCCTCCACGCCTCCGACCAAATCGGCCGCCTCGACCCCCAAGCCATCAGCCAGATCAGCCAGAGCGCCCACGCTGCCGTCCAATAGCACGATATCGCCGTTGTCCAAGCGAACATAGCGCTGACGCCGTCGGTACGATGCCAAGTAGGCAACCAGCTCGTCCGGCGTCATATCGGGCGATTGAACTGCGATATCGAGAAGTCCGCTCTTCACGCTCGCATCGACGCGCACGCTGGGCGCTTGGCGCACCTCCACGTTGCGCAGCCTCTCTGACAGCAACACGTCGCCCAACTTCGCAAGCTCGCGCAAGCCATCGGTGAACAACAGATAGTAAGCCGCATCGTCCCCTTCATCGAAGAAGGGGAACGGTGGCAGCTTCCGCGCTTGCGTTGCCTGCGAGCCATACGAACTCCTGGACCACGGGGCGACAGCGGTATGCGAATAGCCCGCACGCGCGGGGAACGCGTAATTCGGCGTCGCGTGATTTCCTTTGGGGAAGAATTGGCTGACCGCCCGCTGCGCAGCGATTTCGCGAGCCACGTGCCGAACGGGCTGGCCTTCTCGCGCAGGCTCGAACAGGTCGAGCCTCTGCCCATCGTAGGACACAACGCCCTGACAGAACACGAAGCCGTTCTCCTCGCCGATCCGAAACTCGAATTCGGCAACAGGCGGCATGAGCCCCCAAAGGCTGTCGGGCGCATTCAGACGCGTGTGCTTGCGCATAGCGGGCAGCACCGATGCGCAGAACTTCGGCATGTCGGCATCGCGAATATGCAGCACCTCGCGCGCTGGTAAAAGCGACGCACAGAACGCACCCATTTCCGCCGAAAACTCCTTGCTGCAGCGACAGACGGCGTCGCCGGCAATCAAGTAGACGCGGCCCCCTGCCACCACACATTCCATGGCTCCGTTGGATACGAGCAAATCGTATCCGCCCAGCTCGCTTGGCTCGATAACCACCTGCAGCTTCGGGTCGCCGTCGACGACGGGAATGACGTTCTTGGCAGCCTTGCCGCTTCCCCGACGGCGCCTATAGCGGCTCCGCTCCAACGTATCCAGTTCGATGTTCGCGCCCACGCAAAGATCGAGCAGCCGCCCGAGCTGCGCCGTGGAAAGCGGCAGCGTCTTGGTCGAAAGGCTGGGTTGCGAATAGTAACGGTTGTCGCGGGCGGTATGAAGGGCCCATTGCGCATCGACGATGGGCGCGAGCATCTCCAGTATGGCATTGGCGTGCTCGGTGAACGCGGCGCGACGATGCACGAATGAGAGGTTCTTGCCGTATGAATACAACCTACCGGCACGCCAGGCATGCACGACCTCGTCGATATGCTTGACGACATAGCTCGCCTTGCCACGCGTGACGCGCAGGCCAACATTCCAGGTTTCGTTGCTGACGTAACGATTGGAATACGACCCTTCGCCGATGCCGATGATGCAGGTGATATCGGCCGGCTCGGGAGCAGGTTCTCGCTCTTCTTGGGCTTCGCGGGCCAGCGTCTCGCTTTGAGTCGCAGCTTGCTCGGCATAGCGCGACATCAAATCCTCGATGGCATAGCTGGTTATCGGCTCGGGCTTGCGGACAGGTTCCGCCGCCAGCTTTTGCCTTACCCCCGGAGAACCAGCAACGCCGAGCATGCCGATCGAATCGAGGTACGCCAGCGCGGTCGCTACCGAATGCTTGCACATGCCGTCGTACTTGAGCGCCGCAGGGCATACGCACGAGTACGACCGCACGCGCCCAGCCGCCATTTCCAACACGACCGACGCCGTGTAATCGCTATCCGCCGACCCTTCCACGAAAGCCGCAACATGCGCTGACTCGTCATCCGCATCGTATGTGACGTCGAACACGTCGACCTTGCCCGCCCGCATGAGCGAAAGTCCCTTGCCGAACGTGGTATCGAGCGCCGCTGCGCTCATGATCGCATCAAGTAACATGTAGGCTCCTAGAGCAAAACTTCTGCTGAACGCCCAAAAGTGTATCGCATTCACCTCGAAGGTAGCGCTAAGAAAAGCTGTTGCGACCGCCATCGCTCGCAGAAGCGATGGCGGTCGCAACAATATGATAATTTTTTTAGGTTTTGTTTGATTTTGCAGAAAATCTCCTCTATATTGTTCATAATTTACGATTTTGTTTGATAATTGGTGGGCTCATTGAGTAGCTTGAGATTTCTGTTAACGTTTTCCCTGTTCAACGAGACGTGCTTTAATCAATATATCTACTACATCTCGCGAAATCAAACATAATTGCAATTTCTGAACATTCTCATGGGCATTTAGCTAGAAATCGAACAATTCTGCATTTTTTATTGTTACTATTTCACTCTATTTTTATAGCGACTACGAACAGCAGCATGATATATCGGCCGAAAGCTGCCCGGGCGCCGCATATGCAGCGAACAGCGCGACGACGAACTACCTCACGCGCAAAACGATAACGCCCAAGCTCAGAGTCGCCATGACGGCCGAAAACCCAAACGCTACCTGGTACGGCATGGCCGGCGTTACATCGCCAGACGCTGCAAGCGGCAACAGCGCCGCGACGCAAAACACCATGATCGCGGTGCCGAACGTCGCCGCCACTTGTCGAATGACGACCGAAGCCGAACTGCCATGCGGAACCAGCGGTCCCTCAAGACCCGACAACGCATACGTCAGCAACGGGCCTATGAGCCCGGAAACGCCGATGGCGCGCGTCGTCTGATACACCGACAGCAGCCACAGCGGAGTCTCTTCACCGATAAACACGCACGCCACAGAACCCACCACGAGGAACGTCCCGAAAATCAACGCCACCAACCGCGGCGACGTCTTGTCCGCCATAATTCCCGAAAGGGGATTTACCGCCAGAGCCGTGAACGTCGCCGGAAAGACGACCAGACCCGAATCAAGCGACGTCCCTCCCAGCACATCCTGCACGTACAACGGAATGACGAGCGTCACCCCCATATAGCAAGCAAATAGGAACACGGACGCAAGCAACCCCACGTTAAACGTGCGTGACGAAAAAATCTGCAAGTCCATAAGCGGCTGAGCTGTCGACGACAAACGGCAGCGCTCGCCCAAAACGCGTTGACGGCGCACGAACAGCACAAGGCCCACGGCCCCAACCGCGACAGGCGCCCACACCCATCCGCTGGCCAATCCATAGCTGCTCGCCTGCGAAAGCCCCAACAGCACACCGCCGAAGCCAATCGTCGAGTACACGAACGACAGCGTTTCGAACGGGGCGGATGGGTCATCGGCAGGGCCCTTTTTCACAAACAGCACCGTAAGCACCAAAAGCAATCCGGACACGCCCGCCAAAAGCACGAAGAAGCTTCGCCACCCAAAAGCAGAGTCCAACGCGCCGCCCACGGTAGGCCCGATATTCGGCGCAAATCCGAGGGCGATTCCGGCAATTCCCATGGCAGTCGCCTGCTTGCCGGGCGGAAACTTCGTCATCGAAATCGTCTGGTTCTTCGGAATGAGAAGGCCCACGGCAATCGCTTGGAGCACGCGCCCGAACAGCATGCTGAAAAACTCGGGCGCAACGCAATCAACGAGCGACCCTGCAGCAAACAACCCGAAGCTCACCAATAAGTATTCACGGTCGCTCAACCGTTGCATGAGAAACGTCGCCACCGGAACCGCAACTCCGAGCATCAGCATGTAGCCGGTCGTCAGCCACTGCCCCACATCTACCGCAACACCGAAATCATCCATCGTTGCAGGCAACATAGCGTTGAGCCCCGTCTGCGATAGGTTGCCCAGCGCCGCACCGATGGTCGCAAGCGCGAACAGCACATACACGCCAGCCCTCGACTCCGCCGCACGTTCGCCTCCCATGCTATTTCGCTCGCTATGATGCATGCTGTCTATCATAACGCCTAGCTTACTTGCAGTTGCTCATCGGAAAACGTCAACCCTAAACGGATACAGTCGATTGGGACGGAGCACCGGTTGTCACATTTCACGGCAACGCATCGGTAACACCCTTCGTTTACCGCAGGACATGGTGCCTGCCCCCCCATTTCACCAATACCTCGTATTTTGATACACTATACGAACTATGAAACAACGCGAAAACGACAAGGTGAAAATCGCCGTATTCGATTTCGACGACACGTCCATCGAGGGGTCGTCACCATCGTGGCTCGTTAATCGCCTCATTTTCGAACGCAAGATCTCGCCAATCACATCGCTCAAGATCGGGTTCTGGGGACTCGCCTACAAGTGGCATCTGCCCCAAAACGAGGCCTGGGTGCGCGGCCAGGTGTTCAAGGCTTTCGAAGGCAAACACAAGGCGCAAGTCGACCGCTACCTGATCGATTTCTACGACAAGATCATCGCCAAGCGGTTCCGCCCGAAAGCCGACGAAGCCATGCGCCGTTGCGTCATGGAGGGCTGCGAGGTCGTGGTGGTTTCGGCGTCGTTCGAGCCCATCGTATTGCGCGCCATGGAAAGCCACCCGTTCCAACACCAGATCTCGACGCGCATGAAGGTGGCCGCAGACGGCACCTACACGCGCGAAGTCGACGGCCGCCCCATCGAAGGCGAAGAGAAAATCGCCGCGCTCAAACGCTGGGCCGACGCTCAATTCGGCGAAGACAATTGGGTCATCGAATACGCATTCGGCGACCACCATTCCGACGAGCCCCTGCTCGCAGCCGCCAACCACCCATTCGCCGTATCCCCCAACACCGGGATGAGCAAGATAGCCAAGAAGCGCAACTGGCCCGTCCTCGACTGGAAAATGGATGTTCCAAAAGGCAAGTGACGCGGATGATACAGCGCCTCAGGGGTAATGCATCATTGAAAACGATACATTACCCCTGAGGCGCTGTATCATCCGCGTCACTGCGCGATATGGAGCGTGGCAACGGTTTTTCTACACGTACGCAGAATGCGGTCAATCCATGCCATAATAGGATGATTTACTACACTGGCATTACAGCGAAGGAGGTTGGGTCATGAACGAACACGATATGCCCAACCAGAGCAACGGCGGTTATAGCGAGCAATCGAGTGATTTTCTGAGCAAAGCGGCCGACGCGTGCGCCGAAGGCGATTTGGTCCTGGGCATGCACTTGTACCTAGCGGCTTACGAAAAGGCGGCAACCGATCCGAGCATTCCCGACGGCATGGCTCTCTCGGGCCTGCGCGAGGCATGGAACCTCGCTTGCGACCTCAAGGAACGTTCAATGGCCGAATACGTATTCGAAAAGCTCGAACCTTACCTGACACGCGACGAAATCGCCGCATGCGCAAGCAAGCTGCAGAACATGGCGCTCGATCGGCTGGCGGAATACGGCTTCTCGCGCGAAGAGCTCGAGGATATGGCCGAGATGATTTCGCAAGATTTCGGGGCAGGAGAAGCGTCGGTCGTGAAGGTCGAGAGCATTTCCATCCCGCGCGCAAGCGCCCTCAACATCGTGAACGGCGAGCCCGGCACCCTGATCGACGCAAACCCCGCGCCCTCGGCCGACGATGATGACGTGTCCGGCGTTGAAGCGATGTTCGCACCGCCTGCTCCCACAATCCGAGAGGAGGCTTCGGACGCCATGGACACCAACGCCCCAAACAAAGACGACTATGCCACCGAAAACGCCGAACCCAATACCGGAAATATCGCCTCGGAAAAAGATAGCGAGGACGCGGACCGCCCCGACTCCCGCGATCGGTCCAAATCCGGCATCCAGCCCAATCTTTGCGTTGCCGACGTCAATGATTTCAACCCCTACGACATGTACCGGGACTATTCCATCGGCAAAAGCTACCACGCAGCCACCAACGAGGGATCGGGCGCGGAAGTGGTGACCCTCGACAGCGAGCGCGCTCAAGCGCACGACGCGTTCGCGCAATCCAGCAAAACAACGGCAGCAACGCCAGAGCCTGAACTGACCATGGAAAACGTGATGGCGGAAGCCCGCAAGGACGCACTGCAAGAGCAGCTCGACCACATTGCAGGAAACACCCAATTCCCGCGCAAGATGCAAGCTATAGATAACGTCGTCGCCCAGTCGACCAGCAAGGATGAAGCGGCCGAGCAAGCGCAAGCGGCCCACCAACCTACGCAAACAAGCAGCCCTGATGGCGCGCCGCTCCAGCCCGCCGCCGATCAGCACAGCATCGCCAAACGCGGCGAGCAAACCCCGCAGAAGGCTCCCAAGCAAGTCATGCCGTCGATGCCCAACGTGCCCGACATGAGCAACCGCCAGCCGAACTACAGCACGCTCAAGGGCTACGATCACGCAATCGCGGCCATGCGCGGCATTGGCATCGGAATGCACAACGACCCCGAATTCCTCGACCTTGTAGCCACGCTCAACGAACAGCATGGCCTAACCCGCCCGCCGGCGCTCGACACACTCGTGTTCAGGTCGCCCGTCGTCGAAGACGCCTCGCGTTTCGTGGAAGCGACCGCCGCAGAAATCGGGCTGCCCGTGCTCCGCATGGCCATGGAAGAGGGCATTCAGGGCATGCCCGTGCTCGTCGTGATGACGCAAGGCAACCACCGCCCGCGCATGAACCACGCGCAGAACAAGTTCGAGGCTCCGGCGATTCTCGTCATCGAGCAGCTCGACACCTGGTCAATGCCCGCGCCCCCAGAAAACCCCGAGGGAATCGGCAACTTCATCATGGCCAACATCTCTCGAGGCGCGCGCGAGGCGGTAAACCTCATCCGTTCGGCAGTCGAAGACCCTGATGTGTTCGTGTTCGCGACTGCGACGACGACCGGCGAGCCCGATCTGTTCTTCCTCGACCTGCTCGAGCCGCTCACCATCGTGGACATCGACAACCCCGACGAAGACGAGCGCGCCGCCATCTGGCTGGAAATCGCCGACGACCATCCATCGATGCGCGCCATCGACCGCGAAACGCTCGTGCGCCTTTCGGGCGGCATGCCGCGTTACGACATGTACCTCGCCGCGCGCGAAGCAATCGAAGAAGCCTACAAAACAGGGCTCGTGAAACGCGGGTACGTGCCGGTCACGCCGCAGAACATTTTCGAGAAGCTCGCCGCGTGCCAACCGCTGGAATCGCCGGAATACCAGGCGCTCGAAGACGAGGTCGTGCGCAACTTCCTCATCGACATCGAAAACCTCGACGACCTGGCGGACAACGAGGACTAGCTCGAGATGGCGTCCAACGGCTTCGCGGCAAACGCAACGCCCAACTGGGATGAACGTCCCATTTCCCGCCCCGCGTTCGTGCGCTTGGTGCGCGAGCGCGGGGCGGAGCTCTATCGCAGCCTGCCTTGGCGCAACATCGATGATGCATACGGCGTGCTCGTTTCCGAAGTCATGCTCCAGCAAACCCAAGTCGCCCGCGTCGAACGGTATTGGTCGCGCTGGATGGAACTGTTCCCGACAGTCGACGCACTGGCAGCCGCCGACACCGCGCTCGTGCTGGAAACGTGGCAGGGGCTGGGCTACAACCGTCGTGCGCTCGCCCTCAAGCGCGCTTGCGAAACATGCGCCCGCGACAACGAAGGCCACCTCCCGCGTTCCTATGACGAACTCGTGGCATTGCCGGGAATCGGGCCAGCCACCGCGGCCGGCGTCATGTCGTTCGCCTATGACGAACCTGCGATCTACATCGAAACCAACGTGCGCAGCGTTTTCCTGTACGAGCTGTTCCCCGACATGGAGGGGATATCCGACAAGGAACTGCGACCCTACGTGCAGGATTGCTGCCCGGAGCAAGACGTTCGCGGCTGGTATTACGCCTTGCTCGACTACGGCGCGCACCTGAAGAAGCAGACGACCAATCCGTCGCGCCGCTCGAAACATTATGCGCGTCAAAGCGCATTCGAGGGAAGCCGCCGCGAAAAGCGAAGTTTCGTCCTGAAGCAAGTGCTCGCCGCCCCCGAAGGCATCAACATCGCCGACGTCAGGCTCGCCCTCGACGCCTACGAACAGCAAGCCGGCCGTCCAGCCGTCTCCATCGACCTGTTCGACAACATCGTCGCCGACCTCGAGCGCGAAGGCTTCTTCAGCAACAGCGGCGGCATCCTCATCCCCTGAATGAGCCGAATAGACGGACCGAAAGGGAGTCTCCCCTTCGGTCACCAAGCATAAGGAAAGCAGGTCAGAAACTGACCTGCTTTCCGTTTGAGAGCTATCTGCAACGAGATTACGCGAAGAAGATGCCGATCTCGCGCTCGGCCGACTCGGGGGAGTCGGAGCCATGGATGACGTTCTCGTCCATGGTCAGGCCGAAGTCACCACGGATGGTGCCAGGAGCCGCCTCGGCAGGATTCGTCGAACCCATGAGAGCGCGAACCTTGGCCACGGCGCCTTCGCCGGAAACGGCCATCTTCACGACGGGGCCAGACGTGACGTATGCGATGAGCCCATCGTAGAACGGCTTGCCCTCGTGCTCGGCGTAGTTCGCCTTGGCCTGCTCGGGAGTAACCATCTCGAGGCGCATCTGCTCGATGGTGAGGCCCGCGCGCTCGAAGCGGTTGACGATTTCGCCGATGTGACCGTTGCGCACGCCATCGGGCTTGATCATCGTGTACGTTGTCTGAACTGCCATAACTTCGTTCCTTTCTGCCGCTCCCTAGCGGCACATCCTTCTAGGCAGGGCAAAACGGCCCCTCAACCTTTCTGCCACAGAAGCGCACGAACGCGCCTGCCTCTATACATGCAAGGAGCGTTTGCCCCTTGCATGCGTTACACATTAACTTGCCGATTCGGCGCTGGCCGACTCGGCGCTTGCGGCTTCGGCGTTGGCCGATGCCGCGCTCGCGGATTCGGCGCTTGCCGCGGCGCTGCTAGCGGCTTCTGCGCTCGCGGATTCGGCGCTTGCAGCGCTGGCGCTCGGCGCGGCCTCTGCGCTGGCGCTTGCAGCGGCAGCCGAAGCGGCCTGGGCCGATGCGTCCTTGCTCGGGAAGTACAGCTCGACGTTCGAGACCTTCCATCCCAGCATATCGCGCACCATCGATATCTTGTACGAAACGCTGCCACCCTCGGGCAGGGTCGCCGTCGCGTACACCTCAGACGTGGTCATCGAGCGATCGACGCCGTCGATGACGGCAGTAGAGCCCGCTTCGATGCGCCGCTCGACGGCAGCGATATCGTTAGGCTGCATGGAATCGCAGTACACGCTCGAAGAGCTCGGATCCTTGAACAGCTCTTCCGCGACGGATTCCTGAGTGGGGAATCCATAGCCTTGCCAGTACAGGAACATGCCCGTACCCAGCAGGGCCAGGAGTATGAGAATGATCGCGATGAGAATCTTGAGGCCGACGCCACGGCGTTTGCGCTCGAGTTTCACCATGCCCTTGGACCATTGCTCGAGTTCCTGGTCGGTCGCGTTGAAGAAATAGTCTTCGTTGTTGGCGGGGTTGCCCTGCTTCGCAAATTGATCAGCGAAGTAGTAGTCCTCGGACACCGCCATCTGGTCGACCACGTAGGGATCCTGCTCGCCCGTCAAAGACGGCGACGGCACCGGCGCGTCGGGAAGCACGTCGAGCCCCGACATGTCGGCGAGCGAGGGCAGCGCCTGCGTGGTGTCTGCGTTGCCTTGCGACACGACGGCGATAGCGCGCTGGTAATCGACGCTTGCCGAATCGGACAGGAAATACGTCTTGTCGGCAAGGGCGCGCTCGAACGCGCCGACGGCTTCGTCCATCTGCCCCGTCGCGACATAGGCCTGTCCCAGGCTTGCGTACATCTTGTTGCGCGTCTGCGGCTTCATGTCGAACTGCAGCGCGCTTTCGTACGACGCCACCGCGTCGGCCGGGCGATTGAGCGCCATGAAGCACACGCCAAGATTGAGCAGCGCTTTCGTCGGGTCCGGATTGGACTCGTCGAGCGCCGCCTCGCGGAACGCGACGCCGGCTTCGGCTGACTTGCCCTGCTTCAGCAACGCATTGCCCATGCCGGTGTATGCCTTGTACGGGGTCGGGTACCCGCGATCGGATACCGCGATCTCGAAATGCTTGACGGCATTGCGCCAATCGCGCAGCGCGGCATATGCCATGCCCAGGTTGCAGTTGACCGTGCCCACCGCGTCGTAAGCCGCATCAGCCGTAGACTGCGTGTAGGCCTCGATTGCCTCGTAATAGCTCTTGAGCTTCGTCAGGCAATTGCCGATTTGGTGGTAGATCAGGCCCATCTCGCCTGGTTCGGGCGGATTGACGGGATCTTGCAGGCATTGGTTGTACAAGTCGAGCGCCTTGTTGTAGTCGCGTGCAGCTGCAGCGGCCTTCGCTTGTTGGAACAGTTCGTTGTTCATATCCAACCTTCTTCTGCGTTTAAGCTATCGTTTTTATGCGACTGCGTTCTCGATTTCGATATGCTCGATAACATCGCCCGCGCGCAACGACCCGATGACGTCGAGACCCTCGATGGTCTGGCCGAACACCGTGTAGTCGGTGTCGAGGAACGGCTGGGGGCCGAGGCAGAAGTAGAACTGCGAACCAGCCGAATCGGGCATCTGGGAACGCGCCATGGCCAGCGTGCCATCGTTGTGCTCGTTGTGCGGGTTGGTACGCCATTCGCCCTTGATGCAGTAACCGGGGCCGCCCGTGCCCGGCTGGCCCTGCGGACCGCGACCGCCGCGTGCAACCTGCTCGGGGGTCATGTCGCGCGTATTGGGGCAACCGCCCTGGATCACGAAACCAGGGACGTAGCGATGGAACTTGAGGCCATCGTAGAAGCCCTTCTGAGCGAGCTCAACGAAATTGCCGACATGAATAGGCGCATCCTCGCCGGCGAGCTGAACGCGGATCGTGCCCTTCGAAGTGGTGAGCACGGCGATTTCCTCGCCCGAGGGCTTGTATTCGGGAGTGTACAATTCAGTCACGTTTTTCTCCTCCTCATAGTTGCAGTACATACATAGAGAAAATTCTATCAGCGAACGCGCACATTACCGTGAAAATCTTTCAATATTCATGCACATACAGCCTGTACTCCACCACGCGTTGCGGCCAGTGGCATTCGCTCAAGGCGCAGGCCACTGGCCGCGACCCGTTGCCGCGTTCCAGCGAGGCGCCAGGTAGCAATGCCGCGACCCGCCACCCCACAACCGGTGGGGCAATGGCTTGATGCAACCGCACAACTGCTTGTTTCATGTGGCTGACCCAACAATGTGCTATACAGCGCTATACTATGCCCATACGTTTCCACACGAAGGGAATAACGTGCACGCAAACGATGACCCACAAGCAGCACGCGGCACGTCCAGCAGCGCAGACGCGCCGCTGGTTACGTTCGTTATACCTTGCTACAATTCGGCAGCGTTCATGCAGCGCGCCGTTGATTCGCTGCTCGTCATCGACCGTCCCTGCGAAATCCTGCTCATCAACGACGGCTCGTCCGACAACACGTCCGAAATCGCGCACGAGTATGCGGCACGATTTGACCAGGTGATTGCCGTCGACCAGGAAAACGCCAATTGGGGCGGCGTCGTCAACAACGCCATCTCGCTCGCGCGGGGAACGTATTTCAAGATTCTCGATTCCGATGATTACTTCGAGAAATATGCGCTGCGGCGCGTGGTCGACGCGCTCGCCGAAACGATCGAAGCCGGCGATCCGCCCGATTTGCTGATCACCAATTACGTCTACGACCACCTGGCCAGCAAATCCCAGCGCATCATGCAATACCGCAAGTTCTTCCCCCAAGGGCGCGTGTTCACGTGGGACGAAATGGGCCGTCCAGGCCTCGACAAGTTCATCATGATACACGCAGCCTGGTACAAGACGTCGATATTGCGCGAATCGGGAGTCGAGTTGCCGACGAAGGTGTCCTATATGGACAGCCTGCTGTTGCTGCACCCCATGCCCTACGTGAAAAAGCTGTACTACCTCGACGTGCAGCCGTATCACTACATCATCGGCCGCGAAGGGCAGTCAGTCGAAATCGAGGTCGTGAAAAAGAACATCGACCAGCAGCTCATGGCCACGAGGCTGGCCATCGCGGATTGCGACTACACGGCCCTGTTCGAACGCGAGCCAAACTGCGCCATGCTCATGATGGGATACATTTCGTGCATGATGAGCACGTCGACGTCCCATCTGTTCATGATCAAAACGCCCGACGCGCTCAAGAAGAACGACGAGCTCTGGGCGTACCTGAAAGCACAAAACCCCGTGCTCTACGACAACGTATGCCGCTCGTGGGCCGGAAAAGCCAACCGTAAGACAGCCCTCGGCAGATTGCTCGCGCTGGGCGGCTACGCCGTCGCAAGAAAGATTTACAAGTTCGCCTAGGTAACGAGCTTGTGTTCGGAGAGGATTTCTATGACAAGCGCTCACCTGAACACCGCAGATGAGCAGACCGCATCCGAAACCAACGATGTTTTGACGTCAGGCGGAGTCGGTATCGACAGCGCCGAAGAGGACGTCTATGCCGATGCAAGCCATTGGATGCACTCGGTCTCGGCCGATAGCGACGAACGCCCCGAGTCGGGCGCGAAGGTGAGCTTCACCGACCTCGACCTGTCAGCAATATCGGATGACGAGGTCATCCCCGACAAGGGCACCGCCCACACGTTCGGACGCAAGGTGAACATCGCCTTGTGCGCCATCGCGTTCATCGTCATGTTCGGCTACCTGTTCATCGCCGGCGAAGGCGAACAGACGCTCAACGCGTTCACGTCGTTCAACTACGCGTTCCTGTTGCTCACGCTCATAGGAATCATCATTTACTGGCTGCTCGAATCAGCCTGCATGCAGCTCATCTGCAATGAGATGTTTCGCGGCTTCTCGTTCGTCAAGACGGTCATCGTCACGGTGATCGGCCAGTACTTCAATTGCATCACGCCGCTTTCGAGCGGCGGCCAGCCAATGCAAGCCTACTACTATTCGCGATTCGGCTTGCCGCTCAAGCACGCCATGCCCATGCTGCTCTGCCGTTTCATCGTGTACCAGCTCACCATGACCGTATACGCGATCATCGTCTTAATATTGCGATTCAACTACTTCATGCAGGACTTACGGCCCATCATGTACCTCGTGGCCATCGGGTTCTTCGGCGGATTCGTGCTCATCGCCATGCTGTTCTCGCTGGCATTCGCCAAAGACGCCATCATCCGCGCGACGCGCTGGGCCATCAAGCTGCTCGGCCGCATCGGCATCCTGAAAACTCCCGAGAAAACGCTCGCCAGCGCCACGCAGTCTCTCGAGGAATCTTACGAGGGCATCCGGTTCCTGCTGAAGCGCCCCGCCGTGCTCATCAAGGTCTCGCTCGTCACGTTCGTCCAGCTCACCGTTTACTTCTCCATCTCATGGGTCATCTTTGCGGGCTTCGGCCTCGAGGCCAACGACTACTTCACGGTGGTCTCCTGCCAGGCGTTCGTCTACCTCATCGCCTCGTTCGTGCCGCTACCCGGCGCCATCGGAGCATCGGAGGCCAGCTACATCACGTTCTTCAACTACGTGTACGGAGACCCCTCCATCGTCGCGTTGTCGACGTTCATCTGGCGCGCGTTCACGTTCTACCTGCCCATCGTGCTGGGCATGGTGCTCACCATCATGGTTAACAACGAGAACTCCTACCTCGCCCGCTGGATCCGCAGAGACGACACCCGCATGGCCTTCACCGACCACACCGTCGTCCCCAAGGAGAAGAAGAAGAAGTAACCCCCAAGCGAAACAGGTCTCCAGGGGAAGTGTTTCAAGAAACAAACTGACCGAAAGGGAGTCTCCCTTTCGGTCACTTGCGCTTTCCGGAACGGGCGCGTTCGACCTCGGCGCGATGCGCGCGGCCGGGGCGAATATCGGACCCGGACCGCGAAACCGAGCGCGCGTTAGACTTCGCGTTCCCGCCTCGTTTCTTGGAAGCTTTTGCTCCCGCACCTGCGGCTCCGCGCGAGCGCTTCGCACCCGCCTCGGAAGAAGGCTTTTGGCCCTTCTTCGCCGCACGTTGGGCACCAGACGACTTCGGCTTGGCCGACTGCTTCTTGGCCTGGCGCGATTGCGGCGCGGTGCGTTCGGTCACGGCAGCTGCGCCCTTGCGCTTTTTCTTGCGGCGGCGAGCGGGCTGCGCTTGCGCCGTCTCGTTCTCGGCTTTTCGCTCCGCAGCCGCCTCGGCTTTCTTCTGCGCTTTGTTCGCCAGCTCGCGCTTGACGCGATTGACCTCGGGATCACGGCGCGACTGAGCGTTTATGGACGCTTCCGCGGCTTCCGCTTCGGCAGCGGCCAAATCGAAGTTCTCGAGCTTCATCTCGGGAATCTGCATCTTCACGAGCTTTTCGATGGCACGCAGCTCGCCCTCGGTCTCGGGAGTGACGAACGTCACGGCAAACCCGCGCTGACCAGCACGGCCCGTGCGGCCGATGCGATGGATATAGTCCTCGGCCTGCTCGGGCGCATCGTAATTGACCACGTAATCGACCTGGTCAACGTCGATTCCACGCGCAAGGACATCGGTGGCCGTGATGATGTTCACCTCGCCGGCCGCGAACTGCTCGAGCGCGCGACGGCGCTGGTTCTGGCTGCGGTTGGAATGGATGGCTGCAACCGAATAGCCTGCACGGCGCAACTTGCGGCAAGCGGTATCGGCACGGCTGCGCGTGCGCGCGAACACGATGACGCGATCAGCCCCTTTTTCCTCGAGAACGGCCTTGAGCAGCGTCGGCTTGATCGAATGCGGTATGCGCATGATGTACTGGTCGACCGTCGCGGCCACGTCGCCTTTACGAGCGATTTCGACCGTCTCGGGATTGCGCAGCATCGAACCCGCGATTTTCATGATGGATTTGTCGATCGTCGCCGAGAACAGCAACGTCTGGCGCGTGTGCGGCGTCGCGGCCACGATTTTCTTCACCGACGGAAGAAAACCCATGTCAAGCATGCGATCGGCTTCGTCGAGAACGAGCACCTGCACGTCGGCGAGGCGCACGGCATTCTGGTTCATGAGGTCGATGAGGCGCCCCGGCGTGGCGATGAGAATATCGGTGCCGCGCTTGAGGTTTGCAATCTGGGGCTTGTACGACAGACCGCCGACGACTGTCGTGATGCGGTGATGCGTGACTTCCGCTACCTTGGAAGCTACTTCGCCGATCTGCGTCGCCAGTTCGCGCGTCGGCGTTACCACCAGCATGAGCGGACCCATACCGCCTTTCGCGTGTCCGAGCTTGTCCATGGAAGGCAGCGTGAATGCAGCCGTCTTGCCTGTCCCCGTCTGGGCAGCGGCCACGATGTCGCGCCCCTTGAGGACGAGCGGAATGGCCTGTTCTTGAACGGGGGTCGGCTCGTAATAACCCATGTAGTTCACGGCGGCAAGCACCGTTTCGGATAATCCGAGTTCGCTAAAAGATGTCATGTGAGAATTTCCTTAATGAAAAGGCCGCCCACAGGCGGCCTCCTGATTCGTGGTGCCCCCAACGAGAATCGAACTCGTGTCTCAGCCTTGAAAGGGCCGCGTCCTAACCTCTAGACTATGGGGACGATGCTTCGCTGTCGCTAAACAGCTAGGTTATTATCGCAAAGCCCAATCTTGTTGGCAAGAACAAGTTTCTCATCTACAGATTCTGCACGACCTGTCCCCTCGAAGCGCACGAGTGGGGGCGGTACGAAAACGGCCCCGCTGCCGCGAGGCCGGTTGGAGTCGCTGGCGTCCCCGGCGGGATTCCATTTTGCGCTGCGCGCAAAATAACGTCTCCGCGCTGAAGCGCTCCGACCGAAACGCTAAAAACAGCCCGCTGGGCTGTTTTCTTAACGCGTTTCCACCTCATCGGTTCGAATCCCCGCGGGTGGGGACTGTACGAAAACGGCCCCGCTGCCGCGAGGCCGGTTGGAGTCGCTGGCGTCCCCGGCGGGATTCGAACCCACGGCCTTCTGCTCCGGAGGCAGACGCGCTATCCAGCTGTGCCACGGGGACGCTTCGGGGGCAATTATACGCTAGAATGAGCATCCCATCCAAACAATGCGGAGGAATCACACGGACATGACTCATACAGTGACAATAGAGCGCATGGCGTACAGCGCCGACGCGATCGCGCATCTCGATGACGGCAAAACGGTCTTCGTCGCGGGCGGCGCCCCGGGCGACACCCTGGAAATCGAGATCGTCGAAGACAAGAAGACCTTCGCACGCGGCACCATAGCCAAAATCGTCGAAGCCTCCCCCAACCGTGTGGCCCCGGCTTCTGCAATCGACCAGGTTTGCGGCACCGCGCCTTGGCAGCACCTCTCTTACGAATCGCAAACGCGGGCCAAGCGCGACAACATCGTCGGCGCGCTCGTGCATACCGCTCATTTCGACAATGAACGCGCCCAATCGATAGTCGAGCAGTGCGCGCCGAGCAAGCGCACATGGGGATACCGCAACAAGCTCGAGCTGAACTGTGGGCACGACGAGTCAGGGCGGTTCGTGCTCGGATTCCACCGCGAGGGCACGAACGAGCTCGTCCCCGCAGACTCGTCGCGCCTGGCACACAAACAAATCGAAAAAGCCCCGAAAGCGCTTCGCGGCGCCATCCGATACGCCCAGGGCGACAGGGATCTCGGCATCTTCCGCGTCGGCGTGCGGCACAGCCTTGCGACGGGCGACCTCGAGGTGGCCATTTGGACGAAGCCGGACGCCTTCCCCCGCGCTCTGTTCGCCAAAACGCTTTCGTCGGCGTTCAAGGCAAGCGGCATCATCCGCGTGATCGCCGACCCCGGCAAAGCGCGCAAGATCAAGGGCGTCGAAGTCCTCGACGGGCGTGGCCGCTGGCGCGAGCGCATCGGGTCCGTAGAATACGCGACGCAAGCGCCTTCGTTTTTCCAGGTAAACACCGCGCAGGCGCAACGCCTGGTCGACGCCGTGCTCAACGGCCTGGGAGACCTTGACGGAGCATATGTCGCCGACCTGTACGCTGGCGGCGGAACGTTTTCGGTACCGCTCGCCCTCGCCGGCGCAGACGTCGTCGCCGTCGAGTCTGCGGGCTCGTCGGTGCGCGACCTTCGCCACAACGCTGACGCGAACGGGGTCGAGATCGATATCGTAGGAGGAGACGCTGCCCGCGAATTGCCAGAGCTCGGCGAGTTGGACGCCCTTGTCGTCGACCCCCCGCGCGCAGGGCTCGCCGACAGCGTCATCGGCGACATAGCGGCCGCCCATCCAGCGCAGCTTGCGTATGTGAGCTGCAATCCCGCGACATGGGCCCGCGACGTTGCGCGACTCGAGCAAAGCGGCTACAAGCTCCTCGGAGCGAAGCCGGTCGACATGTTCCCCCAAACGTATCACGTCGAAATCGCAAGTTTCTTCGCGCCGGCCTAAGTCAAATGTGAAGAAACTGTGCACTGAATAATTCGGCGGAAGCGTATATGTAAACGCCCGTTTACATATACGGGAACATGTACCTCAAATTACACTGTGCGCAGACTAATTCGGTCTATTTTACCTATCCATAATCTTGTTCTTATAGAATAGAAAGCAAGGGGAGCGAAGATGGCAGCTGTTCGTACTTTGGCCGGTAGACAGCAACCTCGCTCCCCAGGTCCCAGTATACAGAATCGAACGCGGCAATTTGTTGAGCAACTTTTTTTGCTATCCCAAACTGTCCGTCAACTCGCACGCCCGGTACGCCTCGATCACCTGCAGCTCGTACTGCTTGCGCGTGCCCTTGACAACCGTGTCGAGAATCAGCCCGCTCGCCAGGCTCATGAGCCCCATGAGCACGAAGGTCACCGACAGCAGAGCCGTGGGCAGGCGCGGCACGAGGCCGGTCGCGGCGAACTCGGCGACGACCGGCGCGCCGAGCAGCAGGCCGACGAGCACGAGCAGCAGCGCGAGCCAGCCGAACAGCGCCATGGGCCGGTAGTCCTTGAACAGCGACATGATGGTCTTGAGCACCTTGAACCCGTCGGAGAACGTCGAGAGCTTCGAGACCGACCCCTCGGGGCGGTCGCGGTAGTCGATGGGCACCTCGGCTATGCGCCAGCCCTTGTCGACGGCGTGGATGGACAGCTCCGTCTCGATCTCGAAGCCGCCCGAGAGCACGGGCAGCGTGCGGGCGAACACGCGCCCGAACGCGCGGTAGCCGGTCATGACGTCGGAGTACTCGAAGCCGTAGATGCGCTTTATCAGGAACCGCACGAGATCGTTGCCGAAGCCGTGGAAGCGTCGGTCGTTCTCGCTGGCGTAGGTGCCGTTGGACAGCCTGTCGCCCACGACCATGTCGGCCTCGCCGGACATGAGCGGGGCGAGCAGCGCAGGGGCCGCTTCGGCCGGGTAGGTGTCGTCGCCGTCGACCATGACGTAGTAGGTGGCGTCGACGTCGCGCACCATCGAGCGCACGACGTTGCCCTTGCCCTGGCGAGCCTCGCGCACGACGCGCGCGCCGCGCTCGCGGGCGATGTCGGCCGTGCCGTCCGACGAGTTGTTGTCGTAGACGTAGATGGCCGCCCCCGGCAGCGTCGCGCGGAAGTCATCGATGACCTTGCCGATGGTCACCGCCTCGTTGTAGCACGGGACGAGCACAGCGACCGAACTGTAGTCGGCGGCGGGCTCGACATCAGCGGGCAGCTGATGATTACCTGACTTTGTAGATGACATGATTCAACCCCTCGTATACCACGTCATAGCTTTTTCTCGCCGTTTTATTGAGAGAGCTCTTCGCCGGCAAGCTGAGATACTTCGATGAAAGTGACCCGTCTTTCATCGCCTGCTCGACGTACTCCTTCGTGCAGCCATTGAGGTTCATGTAAGCGGGAAGGCAGTAGTAGACTTGCAGCCCCTTGCTTTCCACGGGATGTGCCACGGTGTTGTCCCAGGCATTTGCCTCGCGCGGCATTGCGGCGGCAAGCGCCTCGACGGCCTGTTTTTCGGACGAGGCATCGAGCGAATCCGAAGCCTGCGGATACGCGAACGACCCAGGATTCGCGAACAGCGACGCTGCGCAGAGCACGGTGACGAGCACCTGATACCCCAATCGCCACGTCACGGCAAACTGCCGCACGGCGCACGCGCCAAACCACACGATGGCGATGAAGTACACGACGTCGACCGCTATGAGCATGCGGTGAATGCGCGCGGCCGAGTAGAGCAGGATGTTCGCCTCGAACATGAGCGCACCTGCAACCAGCAGCGACACAGCCACCACGAACGGCGCTCGGCCCAATACGAGACTGGAAGAAGGCGTTGCGTGCCTGCCGCGCGTCTCAGAAGAACCGCCCTTTTCGGCCCTTTGCAACTTGACGGCCAATACGAGCAACACCACCCAGGCGACGACGAACAAGAACGTCAAGATGCCCGCCCAGTTGAGCGTCACGAACGATTTGCCAACCGAGAGAATGAACCGGCCATGCAACCGCGCAAACTCGGGAAGCCCGCCGTTGATCAAGTTCGCGAGCAAATCGAGCGTCGACGAATCACCGAAATACGGCGTCGCATAGTATTTGGCAACGTAGACATACGAGCCCAAGGCAGCCGCCGACACGACGAGCGCGAACGCGAACAGCGCCACGCGCGCGGGACGGCTCAAGTCGATACGGCCCCAAACGAGCAGGGCGCATGGCGCGATGACGAAGGCGAGCAGGAACGGCCTCATGGCGCCCCAAAGACCGATTGCCGCTATCGAGGCCACGAACGCGAGCACAAGCTTCCAGCGAGCAGGGCTTTCGCCCCCGCGAACGCCCAACCACACCACGCAGCTTCCCACGATGGTCGCGAACAGCACGTAGCTTTCCTCGGTCATGCCCGAGCATGCGTAGCGCTCGATGATGAATTGCGTCAAGAAGAACACGGCGCAAAAGGCGGCTTGGCGCACGTCGGGGCGCAACACGAGAACGATCACGCCTGCTGCAATGACGCTCAGACCGACGTTGATCGCGTAGACGTAGTTATGGCCGCCCACGCCCGTGAGGAACGCGCCGAGGTAATACGGCACGTACGTCACGACGCTGTACGGCCCATACGAGGGCCGCGCCGCCATGACCTCGTTGTATCCGGCCACGCCCTGCGGCTCGCCGAACAGATGCATCTGCTGGACCGTCCAGAAGTAGTGGCGCTCGTCGTTCCACTCGGTGTTCCATGCGTCGATCGCGAACACGCTGGTTCCGCTTGCCAAGCCAACCACGAGCATGGAAACAAGCGGCGCAACCATCATTGCAACCCAGAGCAACGCTCGCGTTATGTTCGACGACTTTGCTTGCATATCTCCCAATTGCTTCTCGATGATACGCTACCTCAGAGGCACTGTATCATTGTGATGATACAGTGCCTCTGAGGTAGCGTATCATCCAGTTATGAGAAAAGCCCCATGTACGGGGCTTTTCCATCGCTTGTCGAAAGATGACTAGGCAGCCAGAGCAGTCCTGGCGATCTCAACGAGCTGGGCAAAGGCCGCAGGATCGTTGATGGCCATGTCGGAAAGCACCTTGCGGTCGAGCTCGACGCCGGCCTTCTTCAGGCCGTTCATGAACACGGAGTAGGACATGCCGTTCTGACGGGCGCCGGCGTTGATGCGGGCGATCCAGAGCTTGCGGATCTCGCGCTTCTTGTTGCGGCGATCGCGGTAGGCGTACTGCAGCGAATGCTGGACCTGCTCCTTCGCCTTGGTGTATGTGCGCGATTTCGCACCGTAGTAACCCTTTGCGCGCTCGAGGGTTGTGCGACGCTTCTTGCGGGCGTTAACTGAACGCTTTACACGTGCCATGATGATTCTCCTTTGATTCCACGAAGCTGCCTGGGGCGACTTCGTCAGTTGACATTAACGAAGGCCCAGGTTGCGGGCTACTACTCGACGATCCGCCTCGGCAAGCTCGGTTTCCTTGCGGAAGTTGCGCTTGCGCTTGGGGCTCTTCTTGGTCAAGATGTGGCTCTTGTAGGCCTTTGCACGCATGATCTTGCCAGAACCCGTGACGCGGAAGCGCTTTGCAGATCCGCGGTGCGTCTTCATCTTAGGCATGTTACTTGTCCTTTCCTTCGTCTTTCGACTCTGCTTCTTTCTTTTTCTTCGCCGAGGCGGGCAGAGGCGCGATGAGCATGTGCATGTTGCGCCCTTCCATCTTCGGCGGACTCTCGATGACTGCAACGTCCTTCAGGTCGTCTGCAAGTCGTTCGAGGATAGACAAACCCTGATCGGGATGCGACATCTCGCGACCCCTGAACATGATGGTGATCTTGACCTTGTTGCCCTGGCCCAAGAAACGCAGCACGTGCTTCTTCTTGGTGGTGTAGTCGCCCACATCGATCTTCGGGCGGAACTTCATTTCCTTGGTCTCGATCTTGCTCTGGTTTTTGCGCGCTTGCTTGGCCTTGATGGCTTGGTCGTACTTGTACTTACCGTAATCCATGATGCGGCAGACGGGAGGATCGGCGTTCGGCGCGATCTCAACCAGGTCATACCCTTGGTCGTCCGCAATGCGGCGAGCCTGCACGGTGGGATAGATACCCATCTGGTTACCGTCGTACCCGATCAACCGGCACTCGCGCACGGTGATCTGTTCGTTGAGCCTGGGCTCCTGAGCAGCTATTGCGCTCACCTACTTTCTCCTAGGCGCCTTGCGGCGCTGCCAACAAAAAACCCGCACGCTGGCGGGCCACGAAAACACACGGGCAAAAGCCCCATGCATACGTATTCGCAAACCCATCAGCTGCCTTGCGGCGCCGAAACAGGTGGAAGGCCTATCGCCTTCGCTTGTGTAACAGCTTGCCTATGATACCACTCTTTGAGCCCTCTGCAAGGTATCTCCGCAATTCGCATCGTCTGAACAGGGGACGTGTTCCTGTTCAGCCCCGCAGGGGCGCTAACAGCCAAGTTGACCTTCTGCGGGTTGAACAGGAACACGTCCCCTGTTCAACCCACCCCCCGAAGATTAGTCGTAAATCACGACGCCCTGCTTGCCCATGGCGTTGAACAGGCGCTTGAACGCCTTGCCGTTGCGCCATTTCTTGCCGGCCAGCGAATCCGAGACGTAGTACTTGCCGTTCTTGGGGTTGTAGCCCGAAAGCACGACGGCATGGTTGTTCGAACGCAGCGGATAGCCGCTCTTGACCGCCTGCACGCTGCCCGGGCTGCCCATGCCGATGGTGGTCCACACGACGACGGGACAACCCTTGTCGAGGTATTTGCGCAGGCTCTTGAGGGATTTGCCCTTCACGACCTTGACCTCGACATCAGCGTCCTGTGTATCCAGGTACTTTTCGGCGGTCTTCTTGATGCCCGGCGCGCAGATGATCCAGCCGCTGCTGTTGTAAGGGCTCCCAATGAAGTTGTACACGCCATTGCCGCCATAGGGCATGAACTTCTTCGCGATCGTCGTCTTCTTCAGGTCGAAGCCCCAATAGCGCAATGCGTTCGTAAGAGCCACCGACTCGCAGCCGGTCGGAAGCTGCGGGTTCTGCATGTAGCACGGCACCTTGAGCTTCACGACTTCCTTCTTGTTCTTCTTGGTCCTGACCAGCTTGAACTTCTGTGCATTCGAGTTGGACGCCGCGCTGAGGCCGAGAAGCGCACCTGCCGCTGATTTCCCGCCGCTCATGCCCAGGCGCAAATTGCTGGCCGCGTTGGTGAAGCTGACCGAATTGTCGCTGTTCACCTCTATTTTCCACTTAAGGTACCGCGCCTCCTCGTCGGAGCTCATGAACACCTTTTTCGTGATCTTGTCGTCGGTGTATCCGCAGAGGAACCGGCCCGTTGCGACGTTCTTCACGTAGTACTGGCCGGCGCTTGTGGGGATGAGCGAAAACTTCACCAGGTTCGTGTTCTTCTTCTTGGCCACGGCGACCAGCGCGTCGTTGGTGCGGTCGTTCTTCTTCGTGCCGACCACGCGCTTGGCGTTCGCCTTCAGCACGATGTTGTACATGCCCTTGCCAGTGAAGAGCTTGGTTGAGGTGCCTCCAGGTTGCAACTGCGACGAATCTCCGGCCGCGGTCTGGTCGGCTGCCGTGTCGTCACCCGCCTGAACGCCCACTGCCAAATTGCCGCCCGCATCTGCGAAAGCGCTCGGCGCCATACAAAGCGCGCATGCGATCGCAATCGCAATCATGGCGCATATCCCCGTTAGCTTAGCTGTCGCTTGAAACCCCGTCATACAACACTCTCTCTTTGATGACCAAATAACTTTCCGCTCCGTATTCTACAGCGAAACGCCGGCGCCAGGCCCACTTGTTTTATCCAAATGCTTGCAACAGCCGACCAGGTCGGCTGTTGCAAAGATGTGGCGTCGGCGTCTCACGATACGCGCTCCTTGCGCCGAACGCGTCCTGGATGAACAGGTTGAAGAAATTGTTCTCGACCGCCCAGGCAACCTGCCCCATAAGCGCAAGGAGCACGATGACGATCCAAGTCCTGCCCGGCAGCTTTGTTCGCATAGCCAACTCCCAATCGAATGATACATTACCTCAGAGGTAATGTATCATCAGTGGTTGAAATCCTGCTGCGTGCGCTCGAGGCCGTGATCGAGCAGCGAAAGCGTGGCCTGGGCGGCGCGATCAATCGCATAGGCGAAATCATCGGCCGCATCCTTCTTGGGAACGCTCAGCACGAAGTCAGCCACGTCCATGCGTCCGGGAGGGCGACCAATGCCGCAGCGCACGCGGAACCAGTCGCGCGTGCCCAGCTTGTCGCAGATCGAGCGCAAGCCGTTGTGTCCCGCATGCCCGCCGCCGAACTTCACGCGCACGGTACCCGGGTCGATGTCGAGCTCGTCGTGGATGACGATCAGGTGATCTGGCGCGATGCCGTACGCGTCGAGCAGCTTCTTCACCGGCCCGCCCGACACGTTCATGAAGCTCTGCGGCTTGGCGAACACGATGTCATTGTCGTGGTAGACGCCCTTGCCAGTCAGCGCGCCGCATTCGTTTTTCCAGTAGCGCACGCGCATCTCGTCGGCCAGGATGTCGACCGTCCGAAACCCCGCATTGTGCCGCGTCTCGGCATATTCCTCGCCTGGATTGCCCAGGCCCACTATCAGGTACTGATCCACTACCTTCTCCCGACTCGCTCGCGGTAATCTTGTCCCGTAGCAGTATACGCCAGACCTGACACGTTAATGTGACGGGGGTGGCTTGTCACCATCGAACGGATTGCGTACGACACGCATGCGATGCGCGCTATACGCCAGCTGCCTGCCCTTCGTCGCGCAGATAGTCCGCCAGATAAGGCACGGCGAATTCGACGCATCCGCGCCGCGGCACCGCGATAACCCCTCCATCGATGAGCCGCTTCCTGTATTTTTGCGCATAGTCATCGCTCACGGCCATGCGTTTCGCAACAGCTGAGATACGGCTCGGCCCTTCGTCAATCGCCATCGCGCGCAGGAAATCGACATCTCGACCCGACAGCGAGGCCAACGTGGTTTGGCAAACATCCACCATGAACGTGCTTCGCGACGAGCGCAGCGCGTCGTCGGCAATCAGCGGCGTGACCATGCCGTCCTCCCCGGCATACTGCACCAGGTTATGGCCCACGAGCTGCAACATGTAGGGCGACCCCTCCGTGGCGCGAGCTGCGCTTCTACGCAAATCCGGGTCGATAGCCAATCCGATCTCTTCGAACGCGCGGGCGTAGAACGCGTCGACGTCGCCGAGGGCGAGCGGGCCGAGCTCCACCTTGTTAGCCCGGTTCAAAAACGTCAGAACTCGATCGTTGAGCACCGCCGAGACGCTGCCAGGCAACCCGGCGAGCACCAACGCGACGTTCTGGCGTTCGCCCACCAGCTCAGCATAAGAAATGAGGAGCTGCTTGAGCTGGGGCGAGTTCGCCTGGAGCTCGTCCACAAGGACGAGCAGCCCGTGGCCCCGCTCCCCCAGGCGGCGTGACAGACTGAGTATCTTGTGTCCGAAGCTTTTCGCTTCTCCAACAGGATCGCTGAACTGAAGGCCGGCGGAGAAACCGAGGGCCCCGATGTTGCCGCCAACGATCTTGCCGCGTCCAGCCTTAACGTACCGCTCGCCATCATCTTGCACTTTCTCGATAATGCGGTCGAGCATCGATTCCGACACAACGGTCGGAGAAGCCACCACGAACCCCATCTCGCGCGCCCTGTCGGCTAGCTCCCAGAGCAGGACGGTCTTGCCCATGCCCCTTTGACCGAGCAAGACGGTAGCTCGCTCCTTGCTCCCGGGTTTGCTCGACAGCCCCTGCGTCAGGGAATCGACAAGGGCGTCACGGCCAACAAGCCTGCTAGGCCTATTGCCAAACGCCGGCGAGAAGATTTCGTCCCTCATGGTGGCCCCCTGCTTAGCTGTTTTCCTTTTTTTCCTATTTTTTCCTTTTTTTCCTATTTGTCAATAACGAGACAGGGGGTGGTTTGTCGCCATCGGACGTACTACGAATACGACGGGGAAACCTGTTGGCGACTAACCACCGCCCCCTGTTGCGCGCGACCTGTCATTCTGAGCCGAAGGCGAAGGATGGCATCGAGAGCTTTTTTGGACAACCCCGCGGGGCGAGTTCGTTACATGCTCTTTTCTATCGCATAGCGCACGTTGGTCTTCTCGAAGACGAACTCCATGAACTCGCTCGCCGTCCCGTGCGGGACAGACGCGTCGCGAAAGCCCTTCTCGTCGCGCGTGATCAGGTAGTCGGCTTTCACCTTTTCGGCGCAAACGTTTACCAGGCTGTCCTCAAAATCGTGCCAGCACGCCTTCAAGGCCTGCTTGATGTCGCCCTCATCGACCGAACACGCCTTGAGCCAGGATAAGGAATCCTCGAGAAGGTCGTTCGCCGCCGGGCTTTCCAGCTCCTGGCGCGTGAGATAGAAAAGGTCGGTGAACGATTTCGCCGAGGCCCACAGCTCGACGTCGCCGAACGCATGCATGATCTTAAGCTGCAGCAGGCCGTCCTCGTCGAATGGACGCTTGCGCAGGATGTCGTATACGATGTTCGTATCAAGCAAAGCGCGCATAGTATTCCTCCCGGGCCTGGTCGAGAAGCTCCTTGAAGTTGCGGCCGTCGTAGGAGCTTGCGGTGAGCACCGCGCGCTTGTCCCACTGCTCTTGGAACGACAGGGCCTTGGCGCCCGAAAGCGTTTTGACCTGCGGAGCGCCTGCAACTTTGCGAGGCTCTTCCTTCGGTAGCCTTCCGTGTTCTAGCAGGTAATCGTATGCCGAGTTGACGAGCTCGGTCACAGACGAGCCGATTTCCTTCAGCTTTTGATCGCCCTGCTTCTTGATTTCGACGGGAACGCGCGCAGATACCATGGCATCCATGGCTTTCTCCTTTCTGTCATACAGTATTATAGTGGAATGTATGACGGTATGACGCGTGAACGAGTCGGAGAACACATGTTCCAGTTGTAGTCTGCCATTTCCAACGCCCACGTGCACGAGTTCGCGAGCCACTAGATATTCATGAGGTGGGGTCATGACGTCTTCCTGCTGATGGTAGGCCTCGCAAGGTGCGAGCGGCACGAATGCTCGAAGCTCACGTTACCGCGATTCGGCGAATTCGCAACGAGCTGCGCGGGGTTCATCTGACAGCCCTGGACACTTGGTCTAAGTCGGTTGGGGCCGGCGGACGGCTCCGCCACCGGAGGAGCCGATGTGCCTGCAAATACCGCCCTGAATTTACAATCTTCCCATGCGGGATGATTTCAGCCCTTACTGGATCAATAATCCCGTTTGGGATGATTTTTTCCTTTTCCTTTGCTACAATCCCGAACAGGAAGATTTCGGAAGAACGGGGTTGTCCATGGAGTTCCTCCCGCCCACGAAGCCGCGCAGGGTCGACGGCAGGATACGCGACGCGGCCGACCTTGGCGACACCATCCGCGAGCGCCGCAAACAGCTCGGCCTCACACAGATCCAGCTCGCGAAATCGTGCGGTTGCTCGCCCCGATTCATCGGAGAGCTGGAGCGCGGCGTGGCCGGCGGCAACATCAAGCAAGTCATCGCCGTCTGCCGCGAGATTGGCATCGATCTGTACGCGAATGTGCGGGGAGCGTGACGTGCATCCCCGCCGTCAAGATCCACTTCCGATGAGAGGGTGAGACGAATGAGGCTGCGCGTGTACCGCGACCGCGAATGCGCAAGAGACCTGGTCGGCACGATCGACTTCGAGCCAGGGGGGTCGGCGTCATTTACCTACGACCACTCTTACTTGGAAAATGCTCGGTCCAAAGGCGAGCTCGGCATATCCGAGCGTCTTCCCCTGAGCGACGAAGCCTATGCGGCAGAAGAGATGGCGCCGTTTTTCCGCGGGCTGCTCCCCGAGGGCGAGGTGTACGGCAACCTTGTCCAAATGTACCAGGTCCCCCGCAGCGACTACCTCTCGGTTCTGGAGCAGCTCGGCTGCGAGAGCATCGGCGCCCTCACTTTCGTCTCCGAAGGCGTCGAGCCCGGCGAATACGAGCCACGTTACGAAGCGCTCTCGGAAGAGCTGGTGGAAGAGATCAGGCAAAACCCCGTGAGGGCGGCCACCAGGGAGACAAGCTCGACCCGCCTGTCCTTGTCAGGGGCCCAGTCAAAAGTCGCATGGTACCTGCCCGAGGGGCTCAACCCGGACCATGCTGGGACAGCGGACTGGCTTGTCCCCCGAGGCACCGCGCCCTCGACCCACATCGTAAAGATCGCCCGCAAGGGGGAAGAGGAGCTCGCTCTCAACGAGCATGCCTGCGCCCTGCTGGCGAGCGCGTGCGGCATCTCGGTCGCACGAGTGACCCCGCTTCCGGACATTCCAAGCGCAATCGCAGTCGAACGCTACGATAGGACTTTCGTCGACGTGGGAAACGAGCGCTGCCTTGCCCGCCTTCACCAAGAGGACTTCTGCCAAGCGCTCGGCTTCCCGCCTTACCTGAAGTATCAGCCCGACAGCGGCGAGGGCGAGTACCTCACATACATCGCGGACCTCATAGGAAGCGCGTCGTCGAACCCGCGCAGCGACACAATCGAGTTCGCCAAGCGGCTCGCGTTCAACTACGCAGTGGGCAACTCAGATGCGCACCTGAAGAACAGCTCCTTGCTCTACAACGTCGGGTGGACCGCCCGACGGCTCGCGCCCCTCTATGACGTAACGTGCATCCCGCTGACGGGCTACTCGACAAGGATGTCCTTCGCAATCGGCGAGCACCGGGAGCTTTCCGAAATCGACGAGCGCGACCTTTTGGCTGCCGCTTTGGATCTGGGCGTGAGCCTCGACGATTGGGACGCCGCTATTCGGCAGATTGTCGACGGCATCTCACCCCCTGACGCCGTCGGCGCAGGCGAGGCGCTGCAAGCGGCCATGACCCGCATCTTGGAGACCGCGGCGCCGCGCGTCGCCGTGCTCGAACGGTTCATCGGGATGAGATGAACTATCGCTCGTCCTCCAAAAGGGGACAATCCCCTTTTGGAGGCTTACTTGACCTTCAGCTTCACGACGACGTCCTGCGTCGCGGGCTTGTAAGAAGCGTTGCCCGCGACGCTGACGCGCACCGTGACCTTGTACGTGCCCTTCTTCAGCTTCTTGCCGAGCTTCAGCTTGCCGCCTGCTGCCAGCTTGATCTTCTTCTTGGCCTGTTTGAGAAGCTTTTTCTTGGCCTTAACCTTGACCAACTTGTAGGTCACAGCACCCTGGGCACCCGTGACGGCAACGGCCTGCACGTTTCGGCCCTTCTTCTTGAGTTTCTTGGCTTTGACCTTGACGGTCTTGGCCTTGGCCTTCATCGGGTTGGCCTTGGCCTCGGCGACCTTTTGAGGTTCGTCGTCGACGGAGTTCGCCGCTACATGCACGACAGCAACAGCAGGTGACGAAACCACGCTGCCAGCCGAATCGCTACGACCGCCATCAAGCCATATATAATAATCGCCCTCTTTGTCGAAGGTAAGCGAAGCCGTTCCGCCAACAGGCACTTCAACAGTAGCCGCATCGCCGGCATAGAGCTCGGATGCATAATGCAACGTGCCGCCATCGGGCTCGAACGTCGTCTCGTAACCCCCTGCACCGTCGGCATTGGCGCGCACGCATCCGAGATCGAAACTCTCGCCTTGTTTCACGGTTATATCTCGCGCTACGCTGTCATCTTGGGTGAAGTAGCGGAATCCGGCGAGCGAATCGGTATAAAAGCTCCAATCTGTGAAATGTGCGACGTCAACGCAATCGCCGTCAGCAAGCGGAATCGACTCGCAAGTCGCACCCCATCCAGCACTTGCCAAAGGATAGCGACCATTGACGTAATACAGCAAGTTCTCGTCAAAGCCGAAGAACGACTTCAGGTACGCCGACCCCTTGTTGCCGGTTACCCGTAGACCGTCAACTCCTCCGGAATAGCGCGTCTCATGGACATAGATGAACAGCTGCAACAAGGTCGTTTCGTACAGGTAACCCGCGTCTTCCGATTCGGCATCGCACTTCAAGCGGTCCTGCCCATAGTCGTCCAAGTCGATTTTCGACACTTCGGCAAGGTCTATGGGCACATGAGCTAAATACTGGCCCGAAACGCTGCCATCCGACATCACGAACTCGCTATCGTGCGAAACGCTCAGATACACGGTTCCTGTTAGCTGGCGATATTTGTCTTTCTGCGCTTCTACTGCCGCTTTCGCATCGGCAACGGACCGCTCCGCCGCGGCAAGTGCGTCCAAGCCTGTAACCAAACCCTGCTGAGCAGCCGTTAACGAGTTGTACGCATCGCGCACACTCAAGACGGCGTCCTCATCGGCAATCCCCGGCTGTTCCGGCAGCAATGCAATCAGATCGTCTACGCGGCGCGCGGCATACTCGGGATGCGCATCCAGATACCGCTCACGCGCAATGGCAAAGCAGCTCTTTCCATTATGCAGGTCCACGAGCGCACCGAGCGTCTGGTAGGTTGCCATCTCGTTATCGGCAGGATTGCCCGCATAGGTCATCCATCCGTTATCGTTCATCTGCGACATCCACGACGACATAAGCGAACCATACGGCTTCTGCCAACGCGGACTCGCCAGATCGTCATCGCCAAGCCCCATGAATACGAACGTGTTCACAAACACGGCCGACGAGTTGGCATTGGGCTGTTCGAATCCGCTGTTGTCGGCCGCAGGCCGACCGTACATGATTGCACCGTTACCGTACTGGTAATAGCTCGCATACGCATCGAGCATCTGCTGCTTGGCCACGTCCACCCGTGCCTGCAAATCAGCATCACCATACACAGGCAAACACAGCGGCAACATCATCATGGCGTAGTTGTCGCTCATCATGAACTTGTTCACGTTGCCCGTACCAGCAGTCTGAGCATGAAATCCGAGCAACGCTTCATAACAGGCCACCTCGTCGGCAATCGAGAATCCTTCGTCAGCGGTCACGCTGGCAATTTTGCAGGCGAAGAGGAAATACGAGAGAAACAGCGGATCGGTCCGCTTGGCATTCGCGACTATACCCGTCTGATAGGCCGTTTCCATCATGGTGGCCACCACGTTGTGGCCCCTGAAATCGCGCGGGTTCTCGCCCAAGGCGCTCAGCGCGGTCACGTAGCGAAAACAGTCTTTGAGCGTAAGCCCAACGCCCAATTCACCGGATTCAACGCGATTGAAATAAGTTTCGACGCTGTTGAGGTACGCCGTAGAATCAAGGTTCGCAAACAACGGGTCCTTCCCGCCCGAAACGAGTGCAGGCAGCATCCACGCTTCCCAATCGTCGCCGTAATCGCCGCCCGCTCCCAATTTGACGGTACGCCCATCAGCACCATCGCTGATGAGGCCGCTATGCCGCGAGCAGGCGAGCAAGCGCTCGAGCGCGGCATCGGCAAAGGCCGGAAGCGATTCGTACACGATGAAGCTACGCGGATTCGGCGCATACGTCACCATCCCACCCGAGGTCAACTTACAGCCAAGCCAATACTGCCCGGCAGACAGCCCCGATACAAGGAAACCGACTCCTTGGTAGCCCGCGTTGTGCACACCGGCCTTGCGCTCGGGCAGGTCGGCCACGGTGCAGCTGCAACTTAGGCCATCGCCTGCCACATCAGTCTCGGTGCCACCCTCTGAATCGGTAAGGAAGAACGTGAGCTCGTCTGAACCCTCTGCCCCGCTTACTTCGGCATTCACACCCAACCACTGCGTACAGCCCTCATAGCTGCCCCAGTTGGTAGCGATAACCGAATCGATGCTTGCTGCAGAATCCTGCACGCCAACAGCGAGCTGGCTATTCGGGCCTTCGTCTGCCACCGCAACTACAGGCCCAAAACACAAAAGGGCGCAAAGCGCCAACGCAAACGCGCATACCTTCTTCATGGAGATCATAACCCTCCCCCTCGATGGTCGTCGCTCCAATACGCATGACATGCAAACACTCACGGGACAGCTGCCCTTAGAATCCTGATTGCTTACCAATAAGCCAATGGGAGAATCGCGATTCCAAGATCAGCTATAACGCGCCAGCTGGAGAGGCGCAACACAGGCGCCCCTCCAGCAGGAAAGGAACAGCAACGCTCGGCGATAGCCCGCGCAAACGGAAGCTATCGCATTACTTGATCTTGACCTTCAGGGTCACGGTCTTCGCCATCGGCTTGTACTGAGCGTTGCCCGCAGCGCTTACCAACACCTTAACCTTATAGGTCTTGCCTTTCTTCAGACCCTTCTTCACAGTTACCTTGCCGGCCTTGGAAACCTTGATCTTCTTGTTGCCCGACATCTTCTTGAAGGTTACCTTGCCCTGAGCGCCCTTGATCACGAACGCCTTGGCCTTCTTGATGACGGTCTTCTTCTTGGCCTTCGCCTTCACAGTCTTGGCCTTGACCTTCATCGGGTTGGCCTTGAGCTCGGTCTTGGCCTTCGCGGCTTCTTCTGCTGCCTTGACAGCCTCTGCGACTTGACCCTGGGCAGTCGACGTTGCGGCCGCAATCGCATCCTTGGCATCGACGATCGCGCCGGCCGCCAACTCGCCGTTCGCCAGGGCGGCCTTGGCGATGTCGATGGCATCCTGCAGTGCCTTCTTCTGCTCGTCGGTCAGCTTGGAGGTGTCGACCTTCTCGGCTTCGGCGATTGCCTGCTCGAGCTCGGTCGTCGCCGCTGCTTTTTGCAGCTCGGCAAGCTTGGCTTCGGCGTCCACCAGCTTCGTCGCGTCGATGGCACCCTGAGCGCCTTCCCATTGGGCAAGCAGGTCATACGCCGCACGCGCGGCGGCAATCTGCTCGGCACTTTCGAGCGTCACGTCAGCAGCATCGGGCAGCGCCTTGATCTTGTCAGCAGCATCCTTGTCCTCAGCGTAGGTGAAGTAGACGTAGACGCGCCAAATTCCCATATTTATTGGCTCGTTTTGATTCTCTATCATATAAGCAGAATCGAAACTCGTTCTATCCTCAACTGCCAGCTTATAGACATATGACTCGCCAAAAAACTCTTCCGTCTGGTACCAGTCACTCTGATGGGAGCTCATTGCATCCGTCAACAGGGTAGACCCATCGCTCAAGTAAGCGGCCAAATAATTAGGGTCTCCACTTTCAAGCAGGCCTGCCCGTATTGTTGATTTACGGGCATACCACCTCATGGTTCCCGCCACGGTAAATTTTTCATTTGCTTTCACGTACGTTTCGCCATAAGACTGTATAGGATACTCAGCGCCTTTGACAAAATTGTCAACATTCATGTTGACCTCAGCGCCACGCGGGACGATAACATTCGCAACGAATGCCTTATCCCCAAAGTAGCTTCCGTAAGTCTCGTCAACAATTTCCTCTAACGTTGCAGATAGATTGGTTCCATTCTGGTCTGCAAACGAAATATCTAGCGGGAAACTCTCGTCGTCGAAACTCGCCTGCGTTGTCTTAGCCGTAATCGACTCTGTCGGTATGCTCGTTGTTACGTCAGCAAACGCAACCGACCCCATGCAGGCAGTCATCACTACCGAAAGAGCCACCACAGAAAGCGTTTTGAATGTAATCCGTTTCATGAGATCACCACTAAACGGTAAAGCTGACTTTATCAGATGTTTGAGCATGCCCACCAAGTAACGAGGCATGTTGGCCAACTGCGTAAATCGTATATGTTCCCGATAGATCACTTACGCTGAACGAGACATCGCCATCACTGTTAGTTTTTCCGCTTGCTTTTTCCGTACCATCGGGATTCAGGAGCTTTACGGTTATGTCGTTATTGCCGTAATCTAGATAGTTGTAAAGATGCCATGTATAGCTGACCGGCGTAAACCAGTCATACGTATACATCACGTGAACCGTCATGCTGCTACCTGTGTATGTCGCATCACTTATTTTGGTAAAACGATCTTCCTTTAAACCATCGTACAAATCGTCGAAATACACGTTAACCTGCTGGCCATTCTTGATGTAAGCATTGCTGATTGCAGCTCCGCGCGGATCGCTGCTTGCGGTACCGGACTCCAACGGCATCTTGCCGTCAATGCGGAAGCACCAGCCATCATAGTTCACGGTACTGCTCGACGGACCGTAGTCTGTATAGGCTGTCGAGCTTGTATAATAACGCACGGTTTCGAAGTAATGATCGCTCGTGTCGATCTCGTCACCGTGGATATCTAAGAATTTGTACGTACTCTGATTGTTGTTGACCGCCATGAGCGCGTCGCGCACTGTGTATGCCTTACCAGCAGACACAGCGGGCAACGTTACGGGAATTTGCACGTAATCGATAGCGGCCGATGACGACACCTTGTCCTCGATAGTAACCGTCACGTTAACCGCCGACGTGGTCGAATAAGTCGATTCGGCGCCCTGGGTATACCAGCCGGCCGTATCGGTCATGTACGTCTGCGAGACCGTCGACCTGGTCCCTGTGGCGAGCTCATCCGCAAACGCCGGCACGGCTAATGCAGCCGAGAACACGAGCGCAAGCATTAACATCGCTGCCGCAAGCTTGGGAAATCTCTTTCCTCTCACGTTTTGTCCTTTCACTTCTTCGCACCTGTCATCTTGATTTGCGCCTTGAAAGGCGCACCGACTGCATTCCGTTCGAGAGAAACCCCCTTCCAATCCGACGCTGGCAAGTCCACCGCTACGTTTCGACGCAATCGAAGAAACGCGCATCGCGAACGGTTATGGTCAATGTTACGGAGATAGCGCGATTTTGTCGTTGAGGAATGGTTATCCCAAACGTGATATCTTCGCGTTTCACCAGGTCATAAGCGTTTGGCGAAATGCACTAAGGGGACCGGCGGCTCGAGCTCGCCAATCGCCCAACTACCCCGATCAGCCGATGGTCGGGACCAGGAAATAGAAGCGCTCGTCGTACCACACGACGAAGGTGCGGCGGGACAAGTCGGCGCGCCAGCGGTTGTCGCGTATCCAGCCACCAAATGCGCAGCGCGTCAACAGGCGAAATGCGTCCTCGAGGGAATAGCGTTCCAAATTGTCGGCCGTCGCGAACATCGCATAATAGCCTCCTGGGATGGTTTCGCGATGCGCGCCGGCCGTTGCGCGAACGGCATCGAGGTCCGCCTGCTCGTGAAGATCTATGCTTCCCCGTATTACACGAGCGACGTAGTAGCGACTTGGCACCGCTTCGTTGCCGCCCTCCTCCTCGAGCCCAAGCTGCGACGCGTCGGCCCAGATAAACACCTTGGCGCCATCGGACGTGAAACACCCTTCCAAGCGCTCGAAACCTGGAAACGTCCGCGTAAACCAATAAAGCACGCGCCCTATCAAATCACTTGGGTGGTGGCCGTCATGCGACTCCTCGATGGAGTGGCCGAATATCTGGATATCAGGCAGCTTGCGCACTGCATAGACGACCCGTTCCTTGTTGGATTCGTAATACGTCTCCAAGTCGGGGAAGACCCCTGTTTTGCCCACGTCGTCGAAGGGGCCGTTCGCGGTAGCGGTGCCGACACCGCCACTATTGCCCTCGTCCGCAACACCGCGAGTTTCTCCGGCACCGACACCGGCGCCGCCGCCCGCATCGCCGGCGTCGTCACCCGCCCCGTTTCCAAACTCCCTTTCGCTCATAAGGCAGAACTGCTCGTGCGACGAAAACCGGTACTTCGCAAGTATTTCATCACGATGGTCGCCTGTCGCATCCGCGCGCATTTCCTCGCTCGCCAGATACAGCCTGCGCCTGCGGATATAAGCAGACGGCGTCATCCCGTAGTACATGCTGAAGATGTCCACGTAATTCTTGGCGCTGTACCCTTCCAAGCTGGCAAGTGCATCGACGGTCAGATCGATGCTGATGAGCTCGTCGATATGGTGTGCCCAATGCGCCAGCCCCCACCGCTGCTCGTGCAATTCGCTATCGTTGTCCATGCCGCTTTGCACGGGCAGGTACAAATACACGCGCTCGGGTGTGAATCGCTCGTAGGTGAATCCCATGGTATTGGTGACCTTGCGGTTCATGGGGACCCATTCCTGAAAGATGAAGCGAGAAAGAATCCGCTGCATGAGGGGTATCGCGCGCTCGTCAGCTGGCCGCGGATACGAAAACACGGCATATCGGCCGCCCTGCACGACAACGCGACGCTTACCGCGTTTCGCCTCCGATTGCTGGTCAAGAACCGATATGGAATCGAAGCGCTCCTCGACGGGCCCGAATACGTATTCCATCCCCGTCTCGGGCTCGTAGTACCACAAGCCGATTTGCTCGCCCGGCGTGCTCTCGAATTGGGGATAGGTCCCCGTGAACGGAAGCGCCAAGGCGTCCATAAGGTACGTTTCGGCCCCTTGAGGAGGAGGGGCCGTTGATCCGCAGACCAAAAGCGCCTGCTCGATCGTGTATTCCAAGGTGATGGGCACGCCGTTGAGCCGCTTGCGCAAAGGCATATCGGGAACGGCGTAGTTGCCCTTGTAGAACTGCCGCGGGGAGATGCCGATCTCGCGGCGGAACGCCTTGGAGAAACTGGCAGCCGTCGCGAACCCGTACTGCGACCAGATGCCTTTCGGATAGTGCTTCTCTTGGATTTCCAAAGCCGCCTTGCGCATGCGCAGCTTCATGACGAACTGCGCAAACGGCATCTCGAAGTGCTCGCTGAACAGCAGCTTGAAATAGCTGGGGCTGTAACCGGCATGCGCGGCTACGTCTTCGAGCGGGATATTGGGGTTGCCGAGGTTGTCCAGGATGAACTGCAACCCCAGCTCGAGCTTCTGCATCACGAGGAGCTTCTGCTCATGAGGCTCGCGCTGGACGTCGCGCATGCTGCGGTAGGCCACGTTGTCATAGATGGCCTCATCGTTCGCGCTCCCCTGCCTCTTTGTCATGGAGCTGACCTTTCCCGCATATCAGCGGCACAATACCGCAACATAATCTTATGAGAAAGATAGTTGATTGTATCTGAGGAATAGTTGTCCCAAACGTGATATTGTTACTTGCGAGAAAGCCATCAGGCCGATCGAACGGGCAGGAATGACCTAAAGCTGCCCCGATGTAGGCAGCTTGTCAGAGCGACCGCCGCATTTTCACTCCCCTCGCACGAAAAAGGCCCGCTCTTGCGAGAAACGCAATAGCCAGCAATTGACCAGTTTCTTACGCCAACCCGCACGCCCCAATCATAAGCGAACCCCATGGGGGCGTGGTGTTAGTGCGAAAGCGTAAACGCGCTATTCCACCCCACCAGCGCGCAGGGCGTCGCGTTGGGTGCGCAGGGCAGCCATGTGCGGCTCGCGCGGCCAGGCGGACAGCTCGTGGTTGATCCACTGCGGGTCCAGATTGCGCACCATGCGCCCGACGGCGGGATCGTCCCACGGTTCGTGGCGGTCGATCTGCAGGATGTGCTTGTACGTACGCGAATACTTATCCCAATAGCTGCCCGTGTAGTCGTCGGGAATGCGATAGCCCCAATCTTCTACGTACTCGCCCGAGAGCGACTTGTGCAGATGCAGCGCGCGCACGTATTCGCCCAAATCGCCGTGCTCGTCGAACATCTGGCACACGTAGTCGGCTGCTTGCTGCTGCGTGCGCAGCTTGGTGTTGGTGCTCATCAGGTGGCCCGTGTCCAGCATGATGCCTTTGTTGGCGTACTCCACGCCGTCGAGCAGACGGCGCGTCACCTCGGGCCGCGTGAACGTGAGGCCCGGCCACCACTGGTTTTCCATCAGGAAGGCGCCCGTGTACTCCGTGCCGCGAAGGATCTCGTTGATGAGCTCGATCGACGCATCGACCACTTCCTCGTCGCCGTACTTGAAGTCGTAGGTGAAGCATTCGGCCATCGCGACTTCCGACACGTGGAACACGACGTATTCGGCCTTGAGGTCGATCGCGCGCTGCAGATCGACCTGGTACTGGCGCACCATATCCTCGCGCGTGCGGCCGTGATAGTACTCGTCCAGGAAATCAAGACTGCCGAACTCGTCGATGAGCGCCTGTTCGTCTTGCTTCCAGAAATCGACCCAATTCGACCAGAACATCAGGTGGTATCCCACCACCTTGTCGACCGGCGGAAGCTCCTCGGTATAGGGCATGTGGTCCCAAATGACCTCGAGCCCGTCCAGCCCGATGTCGTCGCAGAAGTCGCGCATGACGCCCGCCATGCCGCCGTAGTCCTTCGTGCACCCGTTGAACAGCGGGAAGTTCGTTACCTGCTTCATATTCACACTCCTTATCAAAAACCAAAAAGGGACAGTCCCTTTTTGGTTATTTCCCAGATCCGTCGCCCAACGCGTACATGCGCTTCAGCCGCTGCAGCTTGCGCCGCCATGGCGCCCACAGCAACACGAGGAACACCACGGTAGACGCGCCGTGGATGGAATCGAGCGGAATCGCCGGCGCCCATACCACGAGCATCTGGGCCAGCGACTCGGGATGGTAGAAGGCCACCATGCTCCAGATGTTCATGACCAGCCCGTACATCAGGCCGGCCACAAACCCGAACACATACACGGCCCACGGCCGCTCGAAGGCGCCCGCGGCAAACAGCACGCCCGACACCCAGCCGATCAAGCCCCACGAATACATCTGCCACGGCGTCCACGCGCCCATGCCCAGGAACAATGCGGACACCAGCCCGCCCAGCGCGCCGGTCATGAACCCGCTGCGCCGCCCGAACAAGGCTCCCGTCATGATGATGATCGCCGTCATCGGCTGCACGCTGGGGATGAATGCGAAGATGATGCGTCCTGCAGCCGCCAGCGCCGCCATGACCACGACGGGCATCGTCTCGCGCAGCGTCGGCATGCCCCATTCGTAGCTCAGGAAGAACAACGCCAGCGACGCCGCCGAAGCGATGATTCCCGACGCGCCGCCTTGGTCGATGCCGAACGCAACCGAAACCGCCATGACCACCGGCAACAATACGAGCGCGATCGCCTCGAACGCGCGCGATGCGACGCGACGCGCCGGCGGCTCGACGAGGCCAGGCGAACCCGAACTAGCAGCCGAGGCAGCCGGAGCAGCCGAAACACCGGCCATGGCCAGCGCCGGCTCCAAGACGCCATTTTCATCTGCGGGGCCATCAGCTTTCACGCCGGGACCTTTCTCCCCCCTTGGCGCACGCCCGACTCCGAAAGCCCATTCTCGCTCCTGCTGCAAATTGTCCTCCGCACGCATCATGGCTACTCCACCTCTATACATTTGGGGACAGTCCCCAAATGTATACTCTGGGCGTTGGCGAGGGCGCCGTACAAACGGGCCTTCTCATGTGGGCGCCAGATCAGGTTGTCCTTGAAGAACGCGGGCACCTCCTGGGTGCAGATGGCCTGGCCATCGAACACGAGTGTCGCCTCGTCGGCGCATGCGGCCGCGACATCCAGGTCATGGGTCGACAACACGACGGTCACGCCCTCGGCCGCGAGCTCGCGCAACGTCTCCACCACGCGCGCGCACGCCCGCGCATCGAGGCCCTTCGTCGGCTCGTCGAGCAACATGAGCTCGGGCTTGCACAGCAGCGCCTTCGCGAAGGCGAGGTTCTGCTGCTGACCACCCGACAGGTCGTACGGATGCCGCCCGTCCATGCCTTCCAAGCCGAACCGGCGCTTCACCGCCGCAACGGCATCGTCATCGTAGCCGACCCGGCCTTGCCATTCGCGCAGCTCCTCGTCGATGCTGTCGCACACGAACACGGCCTTCGGGTCCTGGGGAAGGTACGCCTGATGCGCGCGGCAGCGGTTGTCCACCTTCCCGCGGCGCGGTTTCATGTCGCCGGCAACCGTGCGGAGGAGCGTCGTCTTGCCCGAGCCGTTTCCGCCCACGACCGCATGCACCGTGCCACGCCGCACCTCCAGGTCCAACCCATGGAGCACCCACGGATCGTCTGGATTATGCCGCACGAACACGTCCTTCACCTTCACCGCCAGCGACGTGACAAAAGGGTCAGACCCCTTTGTCACACTTGGCGCGCGCGAGAATGAAAATGTGACAGAGGGGTCTGACCCCTTTGCCACATCGTTGGCGATGCGGGCATCGGCGAGGGTGGCTTCGGTGCCGATGTCGGAAAGCTGGATGGTCTGCGTGGCGAACTCGGCCATGTCCTCGGGCATGTGCGTGGCCATGACCACGGTGATGCCGAGCTCGCGCTGCACGCGCGCGATCATGAAGGCGAACTCGCGCTTGGCCGATGGGTCCAACTGCGCCGTGGGCTCGTCAAGCAAGATGAGCCGCGGGCGCAACGCGAGCACCGCCGCCAAGTTGAGCAGCTGCTTCTGCCCGCCCGAAAGGTCGGTCGTCTTCTTGTGCACCCAGGGGGCGATGCCGAAATAATGCGAAACCTCCGCCACGCGGCGGCGCATGTTATGAGGCTCGATCCCGATATTCTCCAGACCGAAGGCCATCTCGTGCCACACCGTGTCGCATACGATCTGCGTGTCGGGGTTTTGCATGACGAACCCGATGTTCGCCGCCGAATCCCGTTGCGAAAGCGCGCCGGTCTGCCTGCCGCCGTCGACGAGCCGCACGCCGCACACGTCCAGCGTGCCGCCATAGGTCCCGCGAATGGCCAACTCGGGCTTCATGGCGCGCAGAAGCGTGGTCTTGCCGCATCCAGTCAGACCCGTAAGCAGGCAAAACGCTCCTTCTTCGATAGAAAACGAGAGCGGCCCCACCGCCATGCGAGGCTGCTCGCCAGCGGCAGGCGGATACGCGAACGAAAAATCACGGGCTTCGATCATCGCCATAACAGGCGCTCCCTTCCAGCCAGGGCAGCCGGCACGAGCATCAGCAGCACGTACGGAATGTAGCCCCACCACATGACCAGCGTATCCATATAGGGATAAAAGCTGAATTGCGAGCAAGCCACCGAGGCGAGAAACGCGTTGAGCCCAGCCAGCGCCACCACGATCGCCGTGAGCACCGCGTCGGTTGCGGCGAAGCGTTGGCGCCGATAGCGCGTGCGCTTGACCCCGCATCCATACCCCCGCGCCCGCATGGCGTCGCTGCGCTGCAAGCCATCTTCCATGCCCCAGCCCATCAGAACCGACAGCAACCGCGCGTTGTCGGCTGCCGCCTCGCCCCGCGACTTGGCCCGAGCGGCCGACATGGCGTTTTGCACCGCGCCCACCGCCTGGCCGCGGCGGATGAACTGCGGAACCAACCGCAGCACCTGTGAAATCATGAGCGACACCGTGGGAAGCACCGACCCGAACACCGCCGCCGACGCCTCGCTGTCCATGACTGCCGTGTACGTCATGAACCACAGCAGCACGCACGCCAGCATGCAGCCGGTGGTCAAGCCGTAGCACAGCGCCTCCAGCTTGAACGAATGCCCGAACAGCGCGAACAGCTCGGTGTCGCCCGCCGACGAGAACGCGCAGTTGGCCACTGCTACAATGGCCCACATCACCAGCAGGAACCACAAGCTGCGCGCCGTCCGCCGCACGCCCCGGCACGCGAGCGATGTTGCCAGCGCACCTGCGAACGACAGCCCCACGTACACCGGGTGAAACGCGATCATCGAAAAGCAGATCGCGATCGCCAGGTACAGGAACGCCACCAGCGGATGATATGTCGAAAACGGATTGCGCATGTTTGTGCTCACTGGGACCCGAGCGGAATTGTCGACGCGCGCGCCAGCGCCGTCCAAAAGCTTGGGATGTCATCCCGAACGTCAGCGAAGAATGACAAGTTGATCTGCCTGGACAACGCCCTGCCTTTCCCCGGCAGCCTCCTTCCTCGTTATACATTTGGGGACAGTCCCCAAATGTATAGTTACTTCACGACCACCTTCACGACGACGGACTTCGAACCGGCGTTGTAATTGGCGTCGCCGGCGGCCGTGACCTGCACTGTCAGCTTGTACGTGCCTTTCTTCAGCTTCTTCTTCAGCGTAATCGCGCCGTTAGCGGCGAGCTTGATCTTCTTCTTCGCCTGCTTGGCCAGCTTCTTCTTCGTCTTTATCTTCGAAAGCTTGCAGGTCACCTTGCCCTGCGCGCCGCGCACCACGAGCGCCTTGCCCACCGCGAGCTTCTGCGCCTTCTTCTTGACCTTCTTGTACTTCACCTTGGCCGCCTTGGCGCTCACGGAAAGCGGCTGCGCGGCCTTCGCGATGGTGAACTCCCGCACGACCGAGCCAGTGTAAAGCCCCGCGCCGTTCACGGTGACCGTAGCGGTGCCGGCGTTCACGTTGTTCGAATACGAAAGCGTGTAGTCAACGCCCAAAACGAGTTCCTGCCTGGCAGAACCCGCCGCCAGCTCGCCCGCCGCGGCACCCGAGCCGCCTTGCTCCGGCGCGTAGACGACGACTGCAGGCTCGTGGGCGCTCCCATCGTAGACCTGCCCGGCCACGTCGCCGAATGCAGCGTCGGCGATGTCCTGCTTTACCACGATGGCGACACGTTCGCTCGCTATGCCGCCTTCGTTTTCGGCGATCACTTCGACGTCGAAAACGCCGCGTTGCGTGCACGTACCAGAAATGACCCCCGTGCTTGAGCTGAGCGTCAACCCCGGCGGAAGCGTCGAGCCGGAAACCGCCCGCCACGAATACGTCGGCGAAGGATGCGCATAGGCGGTCGCCACGCTGGCCGAGTACGCCGAGCCCACCTTTCCGACCGGCATCGAGAGCTCGCCGTATGAAGGCGAGCCGCTGACCAGCAGGCTTACGAGCGCTTGGGCAGACGACGGCAGGTCGTTGCTGCACACCACCTGGAACGTGTACGCTCCCGCCGCCGTCGGCACGCCGGAAAGCACGCCCTCGCTCGAAAGCGCCACGCCCGCGGGAAGCGAGCCTTCGCCGACCTTCCAGTCAAACGCGCTTGGGCGTCCCGTGACCTGCAGTTCCTTAGCAAGATCCACGCTGTTCTGGGCATCCTTTTCCCAGGGAATCAGAGTAGCCGACTCGCGCATCGAGACGGCCTTCTCGGCCGGCTCCACCACGAGCACGAGTTCCTTGCTCAGCGACGTACCACCCGCTGACGTAGCGCTCACGGCCAGCGTATAGCCCGTTTCGTTCGCGACCGACGGCGTGCCGCTGATGGTTATCGTGCCAGCTTCTGCATCCACCGCGGATTCCAGCTCGGTGGGCAATCCTTCGACAGTCGCGCTTGCCGCGCTTTCGAACGGCTTGCTGAACTCGAGGACTTGCGAGTATTCCTCACCGCAAATAGCAATCGGCAGTTCTTCAGTAAGCATTTCGAAGCTCTCGCGCACGACCAGCGTGAACGTCTTTTCCGCATCCTCGCCCACGCCGTTGCTCGCAACCACGCGCACCTCATGCGCGCCGACCTCGCTCGTCGTGCCACCGATGACGCCGTTCGTCGCATCGTAGGCGAGCCCCGCGGGCAAGCCTTCCACCATCACCTCGGGGGCGGGCTCGCCCGACACCTTGAGCGGCGCCGTGTAAGCCGCGTCTTCGAGCGCATCCGGCAGCGCATACACGCCAATGGCGGGCGCGGCACCTACCACCAGCTGATACGTCTTCGTGAAGGAGCCCGCAGCGTTCGTGGCCGTGACCGAAACCTTGAACGTGCCTTTCATCTTGGGCGTGCCATAGACCTTGCCCTCGGCCTTGTCGTAATGCAAGCCGCTCGCCAGACCCGTAACGATCACGTTGGGAGCCGGCGTGCCCGTCACGTTGAGCTGCTGCTCGTACGGCTCGTTGTACAGCGCGCCCGCCCATTCGTCCACGCTCGTAGCGGGCGGTTCGTATACGTAAAGGGCGTAGGTGCGCTCCACCGCAGGTCCCTGGCCGTTGTCGGCGTGCACTGTAACCTTCGCTCCGCCCTCGTCGACCAAGGCCGCCGCGCCCACGACGGCTCCAGCATCGGCGTCATACGCAAGCCCATCGGGCAGGCCCTCGACAGTCACGGTTGGAGCGGGATCTCCCGTAACCTCAACGGGAATCGACACTTGCTCGCCGACCGTGACATAACCCGTTTCCGCCTCGGCAAGCGCATGGCCTACCGTCTCGGTGACGATCTCGGGCGCGCCGGGATAGATCATCGATTCACCAGTCACCGATATGCGCAGGTTGACCGGGACGCCGATACCTGCTGCATTGCTAGCGTACACGCGCGTGCGGTATTGCGCAGGATCGATGGGCTCAAGCGGCGTGCCCGATATAAGTCCTGTGTCCGCATCGATCGACAGGCCCTCGGGCGTATGCGACTTCCAGCCCTGCACGGGATGTGTATACCCTTCATACAGGGCATACACGATCGGCTGGGGATACCCGCTCGCTTGCACCTGATAACTGAACGGCTGGCCCGTCACAGCTGGCAGTACGCTGCTCGTTGCCGTGACCTTGGGAATCTCGTAAACCTCCAACGTCAGGTCGGCCTCCGCAGACCCGACGCTGTTCGCGCACTTCACCTTTAGCGGATATGCTCCACCCGAGCCCTTCGCGGGCTCGCCGGAAATCGTGGCCGTGCCGTCCTCGTTCGTCGCGAACGTCAATCCCGCAGGCAGCGAGCCCTCGCACGTCCAGGCAAAATCGCGCGGCGCGCCCGTCGCCGTCAGCGTGACCTCATAGGGCACGATCGGATCGGTCGAAATATCGGGCGCCACCACTGCATGCGGCAGCTCGGTCGCCGTCAGCCGCGGAGGCACTTCGGACCCCACGGTCACGCGCACCGTGGTCGACGGCTTGGGGAAGTTGTAGTCGGGTGCCGCACCGATGTCGTCCGTATCCGGCCCCGATTGGTACATCGTGTAGGGGAACACGACCGGCACATCCACGTCGCCCTTTGCCTCGAAGGCTTCGTCAGTGACCTCGACGTAGTCGGTCACGTCGCGCGTCGCGCCGTTCGCGTACGTGGCCACGACCTTCATGCCGGCGGGCTCGAACACCTCGCCCACGCCGTACTGCATCACCGTGGGCGGGTCGACCACCTCGAGCTTGGTGATGGGCGATCCGAGCGCCATCGTGTACGACGAGTCGTTCTTGAAGTAGATCGTGCCGTACTCATCGGCGATGGGGCTGCAGATACAATACTGGGCCTGAGCTCCCTTCGGGCAGAACACGACGTTGGCCATGTTGGAGTACGTGTTATTCCGATCGTCCGTTTCGGTCGACGTGTCAACCGCGCTCGTCTGCCCCGGCTTGTCCTTGAAGCAACGCAACTTGCCCGGATAATAGTTGTCGAAATAGTAGATGTACACGTATCCGTCATCATCGAGGTACCCCGTCGTCAACAGGCCTGACGTCTGAGCGCGGCCCTGCATCTGCACGGTATAGGCCACCGATCCGGTCGCCAGGTCGACGACGTCGATGCACTGGCCATCATAAGCGTTGTACGAGCCATGGTCGGCCCCCACGTACGCGCGCCCGTTGTACACGACCGGTGTCGACGTAGCCGAGATGGCGCCATCCGACGCGTCGTTCTTCAGCTTGATGGCCCGAGCGCTACCCTTGTCGAACGTGCCGTCAGCGTTCACGGACACCTCGCAAAGGTAACCCGCGCGCCCGCAGAAGTAGAATTTGCCCGTCTCGGCATCGCGCACGACCGTCGAGCGGATATTGCCGATGTTCGTCGCGCCCTTGTATTGGTTCAGCGTGTCGATGACCTCGCCCGTAATCGGGTCGATCGAGAACAGCGTTCCCGTCGCATTGCCCTCCTGGTCCACATCGAGACCCGCCGAAATGCCCGCGTTGTCCGAGCCCACGATCACGTAATCATCGCCAGCCCAAGCGCCCGCCCAGTAGAAACCGCCTTCGTGCTGCATGCTCCACAGCGCCACCTTGGCGTCGAGCACGGCCGATTTCGTGCGGCCAGGATGGTCGGGGTCGTCCACCACGGCGCTGCCGGGCGAGGTCGGGTCTTCGTCGGTTACAGACAGGCACACGAAGTCGCAGATGTTGGACCAGTTCCAGAAGCCCGTGTAGATGCAGCCGTCATGATAAGTAATCGGGCTGTTGGGCTGCCCACCGTTCGGCGAGGTGTAGACCCACAGCGATTCCAACGTGGCTGCATTGAACGCCTCCACGCGCCCGTTGGAAAGCGCGACGAACACCATGCCCTCGGCGTACGTCATGGGCGTGATGGCAAAGCTCGACGTGCCCACCATCGTGCTGCTGGCCACGGTCTCGCCGGTCACGGTGTCGACGCGGTAAATCTTATCGCCCGCATAGGTGTACAGGTAACCGTCCACCAAAATGGGGCAACCCGCTGCACCCGAATCGTAGCCCTCGCCAAGCTGGGAGGCCCAGTACAACAGCGGCTCGTCGGACACCTCGGAATCCACGGCCTGCGCGCTCAATTTGGGGACGGCCGCCGTCAGGCCCGAACCCGATACGCTCGCCGCGGCGCCCGTAGCAGACATCTTGTACGATGCGCCTCCATCGGCATCGTCTTCCTTGCTCGAAGCTGCTATTGCACCGTCGGTATCCTTTTGGGCAGAGCCCGCCTCGGATGCGTCGTGCGACTTGTCGGAATCGTCGGCTCCCTGCACGCTCGCCGTGCCGAGCGCGGTGCCAGACTCGCCGCTTGCACCAGCCGTTTTGCCCGTACCGGGTATGGGCGTCTTTGCGTCGATGACACCATTGTTGTCGGCGTCGGCGCGGAAATACGGCCAGTGCGACGTGAGCCCCGTATCGATCGTGGGATTGATCGGGGCAGCCGTCAGAACGACCTTGGTTTCCAGCCCGTCATGCGCCATGAACGTTCCATGCTGGCCCACATACCCGCGCGCCGCCACGGTGTAGTCGTATTCGTATCCCGAAATCAAATCGAACGCGCCGTCCTCGCCAGCGTTGAGGCGCAGGCCCGTCACCGGATCGGTCACCGTCACGCTTGCATCGGCGGGCGTGACATCGAACTTGACCGGCACCTTGGGCATGAGCCGCACCTTCAAACGATACGACTGGTCGGGTGTCGTCGGGTCGGCATGGCGCACGATGACGGGGATCACCTGCTCGTGCTGGTCGGGATCGAGCTCCACTTCCTGTACCTTCGTGGCACCTGCCTCATAAGCCGTTTCCTTGCCATCGATGACCGCCGCGTAGCCGCCTGCGCCCAGCGCCTTGTCGGATATCGGCCGCGAGAACGTGAATCTCACCTGCAGCGATTCGGTGCCTTCCGCCACCGCGATCGTGTAATCGCGCACGTTGCGATCGAACCCATATGTCGGGCTATCGGAATCAGCCGTTTCGCCTTGAGCCATTTTCAACGTGTTCTTGCCATCGCTCACGGAAATCGCAGGGAGCGTGAGAACGCGCACCGCCGTAATCGAGTAATCCTGCGTCAGCACCGTGCCCGTCGCCGGATCGATGCCGGTCGTCACCGTGAAGGCAGCCGTGTTGGAGTATCCGCTCTCGGTGGTGAATCCTTGCAGACCGCCCGAGATGCGCAGCACGTTTGCGCCGTTTTCCTTTGCCAACGTCGGCTTGAACGACGTGGCTGCCGACGTCACAGAGGCCCCCGTGTCTTGCCGCGCGTACTTCGCCTGGTAGGAATAGCCTTCCGCCTTTGACGCGTCTACTGGATACGCCCGCAGCCATGATTGGCTCGACCAACTGTCGGGAACGAGGAAACGCTGGTCGTGAACGGTCGAGCCCTCCGCTTGCTCGAACAGCGGTTTTGCCGTGGGGGCGTTGCCCCACAGGTTGTCCTGGCCGAGCTTAAACGACTCGATTGCGTCCACCGTCGGGGGCGTAGCCGCTTGCACCGTAGAGCCATTTGCCGCAGTGAACGAACCCGTAGCGTGGAAGTACTCGCCCTTTGTTGCAACATACGTGTAGGTGTGGCCGGCGAGCAGCTTGTACGCGTCTTCAGTCGGCTCGCTCGTCGGCATAGATGCCACGATCGTGCCCGCTTCGTTGCGCACTTCCACCGAAACATCCGCATCGTGGGCGATCGTGACCGTCGAGGCGTCGACCTTGTTGATCTTGACCTGGTACCAGCTCACGCGCCCGTCAAGCGCAACGCGAACGCACACAATCTGCGGCGTGGTACGCGCACCGTCGTTCACGGCAATCATGACCGGGCTGTCGGCAGAAGCAGTCGTGCCGTCGACCTGCGCGATGTAACCCTCGTCCTCTGCGCCGCGCGGCTCGGGCGCAAAGACCAGCTCGTCAGCCGACGTATCGATCTCGTACGTCTTCACGTACGGGCCGAAATCCGAAATCAACTCCATAGCGCCATCCCGCACCGACAGCCCCGATAGCGTCGGCGAGCGCACGATGGACGCCTGGCAGATTTCCACCTGGTACTTGAGGAGCGACGAACCGACGCTGTGGCGCACCTCGTACGTGTATTCCGCACCGCCCGTGCCCGGATCTATCAGGTACGGCGGCCTGAACGTCTTGCTCAGATACGCGATTTGCTCGGTGCGGTCTTCCCCATCGGTGCCGGTATAGACCGTGTACAGCGGGTACGATGCCCTATCGTTGTAGATGGCGTCGGCCGGCACCGCGTACACCGCGACATCGGCTTCCGAAAGCGCCGCATCGGGCACGATGTTTTCCACCACACGGTCGGCAGCCGACGTCTTGCCCGTAGGGCAATCCTTATCGGGATCGTCGTTCTTCACGCGCAACGTGACCGTGTCGAACCATTCTTCATCGGGCAACTCGACGGTCTCTTGCGCGTCGCCGGTAACACCCATCATCGTGTTGCGCACGCCATCAAGCCCGTTAGCCGCCATCGCCTGATACGCATACAAGCCAGGCACGACATCGGCTTTATACGTGCCCGACCCCGTCCGCTTGGCTTTCGTCATGTTGCCGTACAGGTCGATCATGGCGATCTGCGCATCGTCGACGGCTTTGCCCGCGCGCGTCACCTTGAACGTCACGGTGTTCTTGGGACAGGCCATATAGGCATCGTATGCCTCGATGGCCTGCGTAAAGTCGGCCGCGATGACCGCAGCCTGCGCGTTCGTCGCCCCTGGAAGGCTGTCGCGGGCGCGCTCGTAGGCCGATTTGGCATCGGGATAGTTTCGCAGCCCGTCGGTGCGCACGAGATAGGTGCGCATGCAGTTCAGCAGGTCGACATGCCCCTGCCCGATACCGTCCACATCGGCCGACGAAACGAACAGCGCCGTTATGCTGCTCGCTGCAACGTCGTTCAGCATGACGCTTTCGCGGCTATCGTAGTCGGTGAACGAATACAAGTACATGCCCGCGGTGGGCTTCACGCCCGCGATGCGCTCGATAGTTCCCGCTTGGGTGAACTCCATTCCCACATCGGCGCGCTCGAGCGCCTCTTGCACCGTGTCGCCCTCGCGATAGGAAACGCTCGTGGGCTCGAGCACGTACGTGCCATCTTGCTGAGCAGCCGCCACCATAAACGAATCGCCCAGCTCGTCCGCATATGCCGATGGCGCCGAAAACGCGCACGCACATGCGAACATCGCGCATAATGCAACCAGCATTAATACATTTCGGAGGCCCAATCGCGCAGAATTTACCCGTTCTTGCGCGCCGATTTCGGCCGTCTCATATCGCTTCACAATCCCGCCTCGCTCTCATGGCGGGAAGCATCGAGCTTTCCTTCAAAAGCAAACGGGGCACGCCGAACAAAGGTACAGCGCGCCAACGGAGGCCAGAAGCCCTGCCTCCGCAACGCCGGCTGTCCTTTTGGCCGACATGCCCCGTTTGAATGCTTCCCTGTAGGTCTCCTGGCTCACGCGGTTGCGCACCTTAGACCATTGGGGAGACTCCCCTTTGGTCTCAGATCCACTGCCCACATCCTGCCTTCTCGGGAATCGCTTCCCAATGACCGGCCCTTCAGCCGACGGATGCGGACCCACGCATACAGTGTCGGTCCCCGCCCGGGGTTCTCACCCGGTTCCCTTGTTAAGCCGTGCGGGCTGATTGTCGGCAGATGCGCAGACCAGGAAAACAGCAGTTAAGCTCGTTGCCCCAAGACGCACGCACGCCGCTCAAACAGACCGCAAAGCCACAGCAGCATGCATCCGCTATCGCAGATGCATTCGCAGCATAACCCCTGATAAACACACGTGTCAACGGGGGTTTGCACGTAACTGGGAACAGCATTTGCACTTTGTTCACTCAGCACAAATCAAGGGGCACATCGATGGAATTGCAACTCGGAATACACCATATTCATCCTTTTGAAAGGATAGTATGCTTTGCGAAAAGCGCTCACCTGGGGAAAATGCCTCGCAGGATGCTTTTGCTTACGAACGACAAGACGCGGCGTAAGGGGTTTGAACGACTTCGGGAGCACGTTCCAAATCCCAATTGGGCTTACAGCTCGATAATCCGTCCGGTGCACAAATAGCTAACGCGACTGCCCATGGAAGCCTTGAGACGCGCGTACTGCTCGATTCCGGTGCAATGGCCGGTGAAGTATTCGACATCGTAGCCCAGCAGCTCTTGCGCCAAGTCATCGAGGCGCGAGAAATCCTGCGGCTTGGTCGCAGAGAGGTGGAAGCCGCCAGCCATGTGCGTAATGCGCTCGTCCTTCGTCCAATGCATAATGTTGGCGATGCCCCGATGGGAACAACCGCTGATTAGCAAGCGCGCATCTCCCTCGGTCGCAAGCAGGTAATGTTCATGCGAAAAGTCGTCGGGCACCAGCTCGCCGTCGACGAGCGTCAACATGCCCTCGGACGCCATGGGATATGGTGCGCTAGCACTTTCGTAGCTTAGGAGCGTCAAGCCCTCCCCGATCTCGCGCTTGCCGTCAACCGCTACAAACCGCGGGTTTCCCTTGAGCTCGGGCGCGATTCCGATGTATTCGCGGGGTTCCTTGTACTGCTCGCCGTCGAAGCCGACATGAGCGTAAATCGGAGCATGGTCGTTGATTCGCAGGAACTCGGCAAACCCGTTCGCGTGGTCGAAATGCCCGTGAGACAGCACCGCAACGTCCACCTTGGCCAGGTCAATCCCCAACGCCTCGGCATTGCGAGCGAAATTGCCGCTCATGCCGGCATCGAACAGAATCGAGGTCGAACCGCATTCGACATGCAGGCTCAACCCGAACTCCGGACGATACATCGGTCTCTGCGTCGTGTTTTCGCTCAGCACGGTGATCTTCATAATACGCTCCTTGAGAAACAGTTACCTTGGATACCTGCTTCAGTTTACCCGATAGACGGCGCGGGCACGCAGACGCAGGCATCGCAGATGGGGTTGTCGCCAGGCACCTTGCTGGGACAGAGATTGGTTGTTTGGCCGTCGCGTTCTTCCACCACCACGCCGGCGCGCTCGATGGGATGCATGGGCCGTTTGGCAACGTAGGTTAAGTACAGGCTGGCGATGACGATCCATTTGTGCCCCTCGGGCGCTTCCGCCATATGCTCGTCGAGAAAAGCCTGCAGCGCATCCTCGAGCGCGGCCACGCCGAAGGCGTCGATGCCCGCATCCGTTCCTCCCGCACCACCGGGCGCCGTACGCAAAGTCGAACCCATCCCAATTAGCCCGCGACCCACCTCACGCATTTCCAACAGCGCCAGACGATTATGGTCGTTGATGAGCAGCTCGTTTTCGGCGCATTCCAAGGCCCGCCATTCCTCGGGCGTAATCCTATCGGAAAGCGATTTGCAGAATTCAACGTTGTTCATGCTTCGATACCACCACCTCGAGTGAAACGGGCCTCCAGGGTAACTGGGCGGGTTCAGGCAATCATTGCACCTTCAGTCGACACATCGTGCGGCCTTTATCTCCCTCGATCTGGCATTCAGCCTCGCATCGCCAGGCGCGCCTCTCCGACGCACGGACCGAAAGGGAGTCTCCCCAACGGTCCCAGACCGAAAGGGAGACTCCCTTTCGGTCCGTATGAAACAGTTACCCGCCCTGAAGGCCCGTTTCATCCTAGAACACCAAGCCGTTGAGGACGGACTCCACCAGTTGCAGGGCACCACGGGGGCCATAGTGGGTTTTTGGGACGACGTCAAGATAGCCGAGCGAGGGCAGCATGGTCTCGACGCCGCTGAAACGCAGGCCGGCGAGCCGCATGCGGCCGATGGTCGCGCCGCTGCCGAAGAACAGCTCGGGCGGCGTGAAATCGACGTCAGGCCCATCGAGGCACTCGGCGTCGCGAATGCCGCCATCCGTCGCCACGCAGCCAGACGCCTTGGCATCTTCGCCCGCCAAATTACCACCGTGCGACACTCCGCCAATCGAGCGCCCATCAATCGGATCGCGACCCAGCGCATCGGCAAATCCGAGTTCGTCGAGCAGATCGACCAACGCGTCGCGCGCGTAGTCGGCCTGGGGGAAGGCGGGCGCCAACGCCACCGGCACCAAGGCCAGGTAGCGTGTAAAGAACTCGACGTAGGCGTTCAGCTGCGCATAGGTTCCTTCAGCGGCAAACGGAACCCCGGTCGGCAAGCCCGTCAGCGAATTCAGACGCGATATGTAAGAGAACGCCCGCTTGCGCGCCTCGCGGCACTCGGCGAGCACGGGAGCAGCGTCGCCGCCAACACGAGCGGCCACTTCACGCGCCATGCGCTCGGTGGCGTCAAATCCGATGGGCAGCGGGCCGCACACGTAATACGGCGTGCCGAAACGCTCCTGCAAATGACGCGCCGTCTGCAGGCCGAATTCGGGATTGACCACCACGTTGAGCGCGGCGCGCGGCAGCTCTCGCACGTCGTCGACGCTTCCGCCGGCGCACAGCACGCACCCTACCGTGAGGCCCATCGCCTCCAGCAAGCGGCGTATCTCCGCCACATCTCCCGTATAGTGTCGCTGATACAGAGAAAGTCCCAGTACGTTCACGCGGCGCTCTTCGACTGCGCTCGACGCAGCTTCTCCCACGGCACGACCAGTCGAACAATCCATTTCGCGGAGATTCTTCGCTTCCGACCCCGAATGACAAGGCGCGACCTCTTCGCTCGCCATCTCGGGAATCAGATGATCCACGATAGCGCAAGCCGCCTTTTCGTGGCCCGCGCACATCCCTTCCGAGAAGCCCGGCGTCTCGATGGTCATGAACGGCCGGCCGCCCAGATGGCGCTCGGCGATGCCGCATAAGTCGTCCCCGATGAGCGCCGCTCCCGGCGAGTTGACGATGCACAGCAGCTCGACACCAGGCGCATCGCGGAAGTACTCGAGCGCTTCGACGAGCTTCTTCTCGCTGCCATACACGTAATCGCTGTTGTCGAGATAGGTGCACGGCACGCGCGGCTGCCCGAAATACCACGTCATCGGGAAGTTCAGCGGATCGAATTCCATCTGCCGAAACGTCTGGCTATCCGAGATCGACGAATGATAATACTTGCAACCCGTCGGCCCGTTGAGCAGCACGGTAGCGCCCTCCACGCCTTCGCAGGCAAAGACGACGCCTTGCAGGCTATCGGGTTCGATCGCCATCGGTTGCCCGAATGCAGCCGACCCAAATGGCATGTCAGCCAAATTAGAGGAAGGCCTCCTCGAAGAGCAGTCCGTCATTCTTCCAGCCTCCTTTCAGCTGCAAGCGGAGCAAGCGCGCCCAACGGCGCGCAAGCGCGATCGACGACATGAACCCAACGTCGGGGCACATCGGAATCGTATCTGCCACGGGAACCGCGTCGGCGATGGCCGTGGCATAGTTCGTCAGCAAGACATCGGGCGCGATCTTGGCAATCTCGTTTGCCCGGTCAAACCGATCGTAGTTCTCGACAACGGGGAAATCGGCATCGATTCGCGTGCGGAAGCCGGCATCCTGCGAGTAGTTCAGAATGCCGATGCGGGCGATCTCCATCTCCAAGTCAAGCGCCGTGCGCAAAATCCAATCGAGCTCGCAATTGTAGGTGATGACCATCAGTTTCTTACCGCGCAGGACCGGTCGCAGGCGCGCGATTTCCGCATCGTAGAGCGTTTGCTGTTCGGCGACGATGCGCGGCACCGCATCGCGTGCGTCGAAGAATTCCGCCACTTCCTCGAGCCAAGCGACCGTTTCGTCGAAGCCGATGGGGAAGCCACGACCCAGCACGCGGCCGCCGAACTCCTCGGAGATCAATTTGCCCAACAGCTTGGCCGTATAGTCGCCATACGCTGGGATGTTCAGCTGTCCCGCGCAAAAGCCGCGCAGCTGCTCGGTCGTCGTGGAATTGAGGAACCGGCAATTCACCGTAACGCCCATCTGCTCCAAAAACTCGCTGATCACGCGAAAGTTGCGCTGCGTGTTGGTAACCGCCGGCTTCTCGGCGAAAATGTTGGCCGTACGCGGGCGAACTGGTACGTCACGGTCGATGAACGTGCGCGCGATAGCCAAATGCGCCGCCAGCTGGCCCTGCAGGAAATCGCCCGTCATGTTGCCGTCGGTCTTGATGGGAAGCACCGTGCACGCGTCATCGGACAGCTCGGCAACTCGATCGAGGTCATCGCCGATGATGCCCGCCGGGCACGAGCTGATCACGACGATCGCCCGCGGACGCTGGCCCCCTCGCCCCGGTAGGGGACGCTGTTTCACCTCGCGCACCTTGGCGAGCAGCGCGTCGGTTCCGCCGAACACGATCTGCGGCTCGTCCATGTCGGTGCACTCGAGATTCGGCGCCAGCGAATGCGGCATCAACTCGCCGCGCTCGTAGAGCGCGCGCCGTCCCGTTGAATTGAACGTGGCGAGCGAAAGGTTGGCGCAACTGCGCGGCGCATGCGCGACGACCACGGCATCGCCCACGTTGAGCGCAGCGGCAATGGCGCCGTTGAACGCGCACCCATGTAGCGGTTCGCCCACGATGAGCGTTTTGGACAGATAGCGATTGGGGTCAGTGAGGTCGATGGCCGCTGTCCGCTCGATGGCCGCCGTGGATGCAGGAGCCTTGGCACTTGAACCCCCGCCACGCTCCTCAGAGGAAACCGATTTCGCGGCGACATCCGGCCCGGATCCGCGACCGTTTTCCCCGCGGGAAAACGGTTCGTCGATAGCGGCCCCGTCGACCCCGGGGATGGGCGGTTCTTCGCGGACGAAACCATTTTCCCCAGGGGAACTTGGTTGCGTCGTCGCACATTCATGGTGGCCGAGCACGGTTGTTTCCAAATCCTCGTCGCTCAGAGGATTGGCCGCATGCAACGGCACGTCGTCCGCGACGAGCCGACGCGCGGCATCGGAGAACAGCTCGCAAAGCAAAGCGTCCTCGCCAAGTTCCATGACCGTAGCATGCGCCCGCTCCGCACGAGCAAACGCATCCGAGCGGGGCACGTCCAAGAACACCGGCAGGCCAACAGCGCGGGCGAAACGCCGCACGCGCTCCTCTTCGCCGGCGACATTGCGCCGATTGAATACGAGCCCCGCCACCCGGCGCAGCTCGTCGCCGTCGTAGTTGCGGATGCCGCGCAAAATGTTGTTCGCAGCATAGAGCGACATGAACTCGCCCGATGTCACAACCAAAATCGTATCGGCATACTCGCGCCGAATCGGCACGGCGAAACCACCGCATACCACGTCGCCGAGAACGTCGTAAAGCGCGATATCGTAATGGTCTTCCAGTCTGAACTGCGCTAGCAGGTCGAACGTCGAAATGATGCCGCGTCCAGCGCACCCAACGCCCGGCTTGGGACCGCCCGCTTCGACGCAGCCCACGCCCGCGAAGCCCTCGTGCAGCACCGCGCCGATATCGTAGTTGTCTGGCCGCGCCTCGCGCAGATAGTCGAGCACGGTGGTAATGCGGGTCCCCCCGAGCAGCTGCCGCGTAGAATCATGCTTGGGATCGCAGCCGATCTGCACGACCGATTGCCCCGCAACCGCCAACGCCGCCGACACGTTCGCGCCCATCGTCGACTTGCCGATGCCGCCTTTGCCATATATTGCGATACGCTTCATGCAGTCCCTCTCCTAGTATACATTTGGGGACTGTCCCCAAATGTATACAATCACTTCGCCAGGCCGGTCTGGTAGTTCCACAGCGTGGCGTAGATGCCGTCCGCGGCCGAAAGCTCATCGTGCGTACCGTCCTCGACGATGCAGCCATGATCGAGCACGACGATGCGGTCCAAATCAGCCACCGTGGACAGCCGATGAGCCACGACGATGGACGTCCGCCCGCGCATGAGGTTGGAAAGCGCCTCCTGCACCAGGCGCTCGTTTTCGGAATCGAGCGCGCTCGTGGCCTCGTCGAGCACCAGGATGGGCGCATCCGCCAAGATGGCGCGTGCGATGGCGATGCGCTGGCGCTGCCCGCCCGAAAGCGTGATGCCGCGTTCGCCCACCTCGGTATCCAGCCCGTCAGGCAGCTCGCGGATGAAATCGAGCGCGCACGCGAGCCGAGCCGCCTCCTCCACTTCGGCATCGGTCGCCTCGGGGTGGCCATAGGCTATGTTCTCGCGGATGCTGCGATGAAACAGCATGGCCTCCTGCGGCACATAGGCGATACTGTGGCGCAAGCTCTCCTGCGTGCAGCGCGAAATGTCCTGGCCGTCCACCAGGATCTGTCCTTCCTGGATGTCGGACAGCCGCAGCAGCAACGCCGTGAGCGTCGTCTTGCCCGCACCAGACCTGCCTACGAGGCCGATGCGCTGTCCGGCGGGAATATGCAAGCTGAATCCGTCGAACAGCTTGTCCGTCGCGGCTTTGCCCGCGGAGTCAGGGGTGCTGGTTGCATCGCCGGCGCTCTCGGACGCCGCAGCGCGAGGGGCAGCGGCGGCGCCGCGCACCGCACCGTACGAGAACCCAATCCCCTCGAAATCGATGGCGCCCTCGCGCACGACCAATTCGCTAGCATCGGACGCGTCCTCGACCAGACGCGGCTCGTCGAGGATGACCGTCATCTCATGCGCATCGCCAAACGAGCGGTTGAGCTGCTGCAGCATGAGCCCGATGCGGTCGAACTGCGTGGTCAGCGTGTAGGTGTACGTGAACATCATGACCAACGTACCCGGCGCGATGCCGAACCACGCATTGCCCCCGGTCGCGAACACGGCCAGCAGCACCGTCATGGCCACGATGACCGACGAAACGCCCACGCTGCGCAGTGTCGACGCGCGCATGCGTCGCGAATCGGTCGACAACACGTCGGCATTGGCGTGCGCGAACAGATTGCGTTCGTGAAGCTCGCGCCCGTACGTCTTGACGGCCATGATGTTGGTCACGCTGTCGGAAAGCCGGCCGAACAGGCGATTGTACGATTTGGCCGCTTCGGTGTTGAGCGGCAAGATGCTCATGTACATGCGATACGCCACAACCACGTACGCGGCCAGAAGCACCGCCAATATAGCCACGAACACCGGCACGACCGGCCCGAGTATCGCCACGGTGAAAATTGCCGAACACGTAATGGGAATGATGGTGTAGATCAAACTCTCGAGCACCATGGCGTACGCGTTCATGAACTTCGTCGTCTGGCTGACGAGCGCGCCCCCATAGCGTTCGGAATGAAACGTCATCGACTGGTTGGACAACGTGTCAAAGCACAGGGTGGCCAAATCGAAGTTCGCGTGGATTTGCAGCTTCCACGTAGCGTAGTCCTGGAACTTGCTGCACGCTTGCCCGACGACGTTGATGACGACGAGCGCAGCGACCGCCATCCCGAACACTGGCAGGACCTCGTCGGTCGCAACGGGCCCGGCCGAGATGCGATCGATGATGCCCGCCATGACGTACGGATTGCCGAACGATACGAGCCCGCACAGCGCAATCGACGCCACGACGTCGGCCGCGAACAAGCCGCCATGCGCGCGCGTGGTGGCCCAGTAGCGCGCCAGCGTCCGCCTCACCACCGTCTTGTCCTTGCCGATCATGCTCTCACCCTATCCAACACGCAAGCCAAAACGAACCGCCCCAAGTCTTCCAACCTTAGGGTACATTTGGGGACAGTCCCCAAATGTACCCCATTTCGTTTATACATTTGGGGACTGTCCCCAAATGTATAGTCGCCCCTACCACAGGCATTTGACGTCGCGCTGCCAGAAGCGGCGCAAGGGGCTGACCTGGTTCTTCAGTCCCGCACGCACCGATTTCACGCACTCGAGCACGGCGAGGGCGTCCTCGCGGTCGACCCGCGCATCGCCATCGCCGAACAAGACGCGGTCGTTCGCCCGCGCCGCGCGCTCGAACTGCTCAGCCGGGCAGAGACCAGCGGCCTCGAGCGCAGCTCCCTGCTCGGCATAGGGCGCGTTCGCGAGCGGCGCTCCGCCGCACGCCTGCACAAGCAGGATCAGATACGAGAACAGCGCCGGCACCGCATCGGCAGGATCGACCGACTCGTCGGACGCCTGCGCCAGGAACCGGCGCAGGCGAGCGCGCAGGATGGATCCACGTACGAAGAACGCCAGGTACATCGTCAGCAAGAAGCCGGCAAGCACCCACGGCCACAATACGAAGATGAACTCCATCTCCCCGAACAGGGGCGCCGGTTCGTTCATCTCTTCTTCCGCCTGCTCCTCTTCGGGCTCGGGCGGCGTCCAAACCGTGTCCTCGTCGGCTTCGCCCACGCTCCAATTCTGCGAATCATCCACCAGCTGCGCGTTATCGGTCGTCTCGTAGAAACCCGCATTGCGCCAGCCGGGCGTCACGTCGAAGGGCACCCAGCCCACTCCATCGAGGTAGTACTCGACCCACGCATGGGCCTGCCGCTCCGTCAACGTGTAAGATCCCAAGAATGGCGCGGCCCCGTCTTCGCCGTTGCCTGAAGAGGCTTCCGTCGACCCGCCGCCCCTCGCCACGGCCCGCTCGCCTTCCTCGGCCTCGTCTTCGCCGCCGTTTGCCGCAATGCGGTCGAGCGCCGCCGTGTTGAACACGTAGCCTTCCACATATCGTGTCGGCACGCCGTAATAGCGCATGAGCAACGCTGCCGCCGTAGCGTAATGGACCGAATACCCCGCGTGGGTCCCTGCGAGGAACCGCGTTACAAAATCGTCCGTATCCTGCAGCGCTTGCGTAAATGCAGCCTCATCTGATGAATCCCCGGAAGCGGCGGCGCTCGAATCCGACGCACCCTCCGCAGCACCCTCGTCATCGGGCATCTGGGGATCGTCCGAATAAGCCACCGTATCGTCGAGCAACGAGAGCACCTGAATCTTGGCCTGCTCGGTTGTGAGCTCGACCGGAGGGCCGTACAACTTGCCGAACACCTGGGCCACGTTCTCGGGGACCTCGCAGTACTGCGCCTTCGCGAACTCGCGATACGCCGCGTTATCATCGAGATACGTGCGCAACTGGGCAGCTTGCTCGTCCGTCGACGACCCGCCATCTGCGTCAGAGCCGGCGGCTCCATCGCCCGTCTCAACTGCAGCGCGTTTGTCCACGTCAGCTTGCGCCCCGTCGATCGCATCCTGCAGCAGGTACGCCCTGCGCACGATGCTCGGATTGAACGACAGCGACTTAGCCGACGAGCCTTCGATGCGCATCTGGGAAAGGTCGGTCGTCGCATGCGCCGCCGACCCCCTAGCATAGCCATAGGGAAGGTACGCGTACGGCTTGCGCACCGAACGCAGCGTCTGCTGAAGCTGGGCATCCGTCACGTCGTCAAGCTCGACGAGCTGATTTGCGGTAGCGAGCTGGGAGCTTCCCACCAAGCCATCACGGTCGAGCCAATACAGCAGGCTGCGGTTGCCCATAACGGCATCAGACCCGAGCGGAGCCCACGCATCGCCCTGATACGACGCCCCCACGAAACCGCGCAGGTACTCGTATGTCGGAACATCGACCGTCACGTCCATGGCGGGCTGGTTGCTCTTCTTCAGGGGGCCGAGCCCTTCGAGCCGCCCATCGGGCATGGCGAAGGTCGCGTCGCCGTACTCCACGTTCCACAACATGCGCTCGATGGCGCCGTTTGGCTGCGAGGTATCGACCTGGTTGCCCTGGGTCGCCACGCCCACGCCGCAGCCGACCAGCGCGCATGCCGCAAGCGCGCACGCCAGCGCCCACGCAGACGACGAGCGCGTGCCCGCATCGTTGACGAGCGACGACTGGGAAGCCAGACACATCACGACGCCGGCAGCCAACAAGAGCGCCCACCAGCCGACGGGCACCCATCCCGTTAGAGCGCCCACCAGCGCGCACGCCGCCAACGCGAGTACCGGCGCAACCACGCCCCGTTGGGCGAACAGGCTGCACGCCAGCCCGCCTGCCGCGCCCGCCAGCGCGCAAAACGCGACGAGCGCCCCATCATCGCCCGCCCGGTACGGCAGCGCATAATCAAGTGTATGCTCGCCAATGCGCACGAGCAGGGCGTTGACGAACCGGGCGCCGCCTTCTAGCACCCCGCCTCCCGCCAGTCCCAGGCCGACGAACGCGATGGCGACGACCGCTGCAGCGCCCAGATACGCCCGCAACTCGGTATGCTCCTTGCCGGCGACCAGGCACCCGAGCGCGATAGCCACCAGGGCGCCCGCCAGCCCCGCCGCCACGGCAGAGACCGGCAACTGCACGCCTGTCAGCGCGACCAGACAACCCGCCAGGCCCGCGAACAACAACAGCGCCCCTGCGGCCGCCAATGCACGTCCCACAGGCGCGAGACTCACAGAACGTGCCACCTTCATCTGCAGCCCGCTCATCTACATCGCCCCCATCATGTCGAGGGCGATGCGCGCATCGCCTGGCGGGAAATGAACTTCTGCGACCTGGGCCCGCGTCATCATATCCGACCCGCCGTCGCATACGAGCAACACGGCCTCGCGCTGCCCGATGAGGTTTTCCAGATTGTGCGGCCGCTCGGCGCAGACGTACAGCAGCCGAGAGCACGTAAGGTCACCGTAAAACCGCAGGTATTCGGCAAGGCCCGACTCTGCCGCAGGCACAAACGGCGCCGAGAGCAGCTGGCCGATCACCTCGTAGATGTCGTTCTCATCGGTCACGAACGCGCGCACGCATCGACTGGCGGGGATGTCGTTCGACGAAATCTCGAACGTGACGCCCGCATGCACCAGCTGCTCCATGAGCGCGAGAACCACCTCGGCCATCGTGTCGGCGGCAAGCGCGCTATCCTCCGACCTGGTAGACACGCCCTTATCCCAAAACATCATGAGCGCGTTGTCCAGCGGCAAGGAGGCGTCGCGCACGATCATCTTGTCGATTTTCTCGGAAAGCTTCCAGTGGATGCGCTTCAGCTCGTCGCCTTGCTCGTATTCGCGCAGCCCGAACGTCTCGGAAAGGTCAGACCCGCGCACATACGGCGAAAACACGGTCGTGTCGCTCAGCGGCGAGGCCGCATAGACATCGCGCAAGCGCGCTTCGTGAAGGTTGGGCATCACGGTGAGGCGCCGCTCGGCTTGGCATGCGACCCCGCGCGAGAACAGGCGGAACACTTCGAATAGCCGCATCCGGTCCACCGAGCATTCCAGGCGGCCGCACAGTGCGCTGGACAGCTCGACAGGAACCGACACGGTCGAGCGAGGCGGCAGCGACGCCGAAACGGGCACGTCGGCAGCTTCGCCAGTCAGCAGATTGCGAACCCGCACCATCGCGCGGGCGTGGGGCACCGGAAAACGGGACTCGTTGGCAAACGTTACTTGCAGAGCGACCGCAGAGCCCTTGGTTGCCGACGTGCGCGAACCCAGCTGCACGCCAACCCCCCGCGACGCGAGCACGACGGCCAGCCAACCGGCAAGGGGCAACACGACGGCGGCAATGGCAATGCCGAGCAGCAGCGCGCTTCCCGTGCACACGAAGGCAACGCCGCACAGCAGCGCGACGGCAACCCATGCTATGAAGCGAACGACTCGCATCGATGGCACCATTTCCCCATCACCCGGCCCGACATCTCGGCGGTGTCCCCGTCAGGTTTCCTGGCAGGGACACCGCCGAGATGTCAAGCCGAATGACGCATCGTTTCCCTTCCCTTAGCGATCCAGCGGATTGTCGGTCGAAAGCTGCGGAATGCGCACCTGTTGCGCGATGCGCACGAGCACCTCCGAAGCATCCACCTCGTTCAAGCGCGCTTTGGCGTTCAGCATCAGACGGTGCTCGCACACGTTGCCGAACACCGCGAGCACGTCGGACGGCTGCACGTAATCGGCACCCTGCACGTAGGCATGCGCCTGCGACATGCGCGTGAGCGCCAGCGCGCCGCGGGGGCTGACGCCCAGCTCGACGTTCTCGTCATGGCGCGTCGCCTCCACGAGCTCGCTGATGTAGCGGTACACCGAATCGGCAATGAACACGCGGCTGGCCTCGTCGACCATTTTCAGAAGCTGCTCGGTGGTAAGCGTGGGCTTCACATGGTCGAGCGGGTTGTCCGCATGGCGCGCCTTCAGGATGTTCATCTGAGCCTCGACCGCCGGATAGCCCATGGAAAGGCGAATGGCGAAACGGTCGAGCTGCGAGTTGGGCAGCATCTGCGTACCCGCCGAGCCGACCGGGTTCTCGGTGGCCAGCACCAGGAACGGCGCGGGCAAGTCATGCGTGATGCCATCGATGGTCACGCGACGCTCCTCCATGGCCTCGAGCAGGGCCGACTGCGTCTTGGCCGAGGTGCGGTTAATCTCATCGGCGAGCAGCAAGTTACACATGATGGCGCCCGGCTTGTACTCCAGCGACGACGTGTCGCGGTTGTACACGGAGAAACCGATGATGTCGGACGGCATGGTATCGGACGTGAACTGCACGCGCTTGCACATCAACCCGAGCGATTTTGCAAAAGCGAGCGCCATGGTGGTCTTGCCCACGCCCGGCACGTCGTCGAGCAACACGTGGCCTTGCGCGAGCACGGCCATGAACACCTTCTCGATCACGTCATCCTTGCCCAGGATGACCTGCTTCACCTGCTGCAGAGCAGCCGCGACGTTTTCCCTCATCGCCTTGCCTTTCTCCGAATCTTTCTCACGAACCATATCGCTGCCACGACCACGAGCGCAATGCCCGCGCCGACGAAAATCGATATCAGGTACGGCACCCAGCCCGTATCGAGGAACGCCCCGTCGCCGGCGGCACCCGGCTCGGCCAAACCTTCGTCATCGGGCGCGCGCCACACGTCGAGCTCGATATCGCTCGTGTACACGTTGCCGTCGCCGCCCTGCTGCAGCTCGGCGAAAGCCACGAGCGCCCGCAGCGCCTGCTCGGTCGGCAGGTCCTTCACCTTTTCCTCGGACAAATCGCCCACCAGGTGCGCGAATGTGCCATCGGTCTTCTGGAATTTCAGCAGTGCGTCGAGCGGCGTGCCGCGCTCTTTGACGAAGCGCTTGTCGATGGTCGCGTCGATTCCGCATGCCGATAAGCCGATGATGACCATGGCGCACGACTCGCTCGTCGCCTCGCCCTCGGCGGAGAACCCGCCGTCAGGCGACTGCTGCGCCGAAAGGTACTCGATAGCCGCATCGACTGCGTCGCTGACCTCGGGCATGTCGCGATAGGGTGCGAGCGCTGCAAGCGCCATGCCGGTCAAGTCGACGCTGCCCGTTCGCGACCCCGACGACAGCGCGAAGCTGCCGTCCTCTGCCTGACAATCCAGGAGGCTTTCAAGCACGTATGCAGCGCTGTACTTCGCGTCGGCCGGCACGGCGACCTGCAAGGCGTCGATTGCCTGCAGGGCATAGACGAGCGCGTTGGACCCCTGATTGGACAGGTTCTCGGTATAGGACCAGTTGTACAGTCCATCGGAAAGCAGGTCAGCTGGCTGGCCGGCAGCATTCGTCCCGAACTTGCGCGGGTTGGCCCCCATCGCGCCAGACACGATCGCCGTTCGCGCCCAGGTCGTAGGCGAGTACGCGTCCAGGCCATGCTGATCGCCCGCATACGACTCGGTCACGTAGTTCTCCAGCCGTTCGAGAAACGCCTTGGAGCCGTCGGTCGCTCCCGCGCGATACACGTCGAACGCGAGCCACACGCACGAGCCATCGTCGATCAACAGCGCATCGCTACCGTAGAAGGTAGTGGGATCCTCCACGCCCCAGCCCGCGAAAAGGCCGGCGATGCATGCACCAACCGCCTCCTGAGCCCGCTTCGCGGTGGGCCGCTCCTCGTTGCCCTGCACGGTCGCGGGGCTCGAATCCGCAGATTGGCCCGATGAGCTGCTCGCGTCTTCTGCAAAGGCACGCCCGTGCGGCATGATGAGCAGCAGGCACAGCATCATGGCCATGGCCAAGACACTGCCCGATAAGAGCGTCGCGCGCAGCCTAGTGGAAGCAACTCCATGCGTCGATTCCGAAATTAGTGTACATTTCTTTGCCGGCGCCTCACAAAACCCCAGGTCGCATTTTTCAGAAGCAAAGTAATGTACGTTAATTTCCGAAAAGCGCGCATTCTGCGCGCCGCAAGGCGAGCACGCTCCCGCACGCTCTTGGCTGTACTTGGGTTTGTTGGTTGCGGAATCGGGCATCAGGCGCTCCAGGCACTCATACGGCAGCTTAATCGAACAGGGACAGCAGCCGCATGATCGCGCGCGTTGCCTGGGTGGTCACCGTAGATTCATCGCCTCCGCCGGAGTCATCGCCACCGGAGTCGTCACCACCGGGCTCATCGCCGCCCGGCTCGTCGCCACCGGGCTCATCTCCGCCACCGGGCTCGTCACCTCCCGGCTCGTCGCCACCACCGGGGTCGACGCTGCCGCCGCTCGGATCTTCCGATCCCCCGCTCGGGTCCTCGCCACCACCGCTGGGGCCGGGGTCGTCGGGCGGCCACGTGCCCTCCCAGGGCCACACTTCGTCGTACGAGGCACCACAAGCCGTGCAGACGTAATGGCGGAACCCGTCCATGCCTTCGGCCGGCGCCTCGGAGTTGAGCGGGTCAAGCTGGTAGTTGTGCTGACCGGTCGCTGGAATCGCGATCTCTTGACCATCGGCATGCGAACCCTGCTGCGAACCCCAGGCCCCGCAGCCCGGCACGCTGCATACGTACCGCGCTCGCCCCGGCTTTGCGCAGGTGGGCTCTTCGATGATCGTGTAATTCGTCAAGTCGTGCTGCTCGGTATACGTGCCATTGCGCCAAATGCCGCAGTACGACGAAAGCGCACCGCCCGTGCCGCCATTCGGGCTGCCAACGTCCTTGCCGCCCGCGACCGAGAAGATGAGATAGATCACGTCGCCCGGCGTGGGCGTATAGCCGTCCAAACTCACCGACGGCCACCAGCTATCGTTCACGTTGTACAGCCATCCCGACGTGTTCGTGTAATCGTGATCCGAAAGCGCGTCGTTGCTGTGAGACCCGCTGAAGGTGATCTTGTCCTGATCGATCTTGTGTCGAAGCTCCTCTGGAATCGACTGACCCGAAAACGCCCCGCCAGCTACGATGCCGCTCAGGTAGAACGACCGCCCGAAGGTACCCGAATAGTTCGGCCTCATGCCGGCTGCGTTCAGACCCTCGATGAGGTCCTGCGGGAAGGGGTATCCCTGATGCAGATCGATGTTGAAACTGGTCACCACGCCAAGACCAACCGGTGTCGCGTCGACGACGACGGTCGCTTCGCCCACTTTCTCGCCTTGCGAATGATGCTCATAAACCACCTGGCGCGTTACGGTCGTTGAAGCCTGCTCGATGCTCGTGTCCCAAGCCTTAACGGTCACCGCAAACGTGGTGTCGTCGCCTTCCAGCAGGTAGTTCGCAAAGTCGAGTTTATACTCGCATGGATCACCCGAACTCTGCAAAGCGGCGCTGTATTCCCGTCCGGCACCCGCAACCTTCACGTCAATATGATCCGAGTATATGCGCGCTCCATCGGCGTCCCGCGCCGAAACGGTAAGCGCGAACGGCGATATGGCGATGCGTTGGCCGTCTTTGATATTGAGCGTGATGCTTGGCCCCTTACGGCCCTCGTAGGTGATGCGGTAGTTAGCAGTCCGGTTCGTCGGATTGCCCTTTTTGTCAACGAGCGTGAGCGTGACGTCGGTATGCGCCCCATCCGAAAGCACCACGGGAAGCCCGTACAACCCACCTGCGCCCAAAAGCGCCGATTTCTTCCAACCCGTGCTGCTGTTGGCGTATTCCACAAGCACGTCATAGCCGCTCGAAGCGTCATCCGGTATCGCGTAGAAATATAGCAATCGATTGTTGCGCGATAACCCCGACTTACCATCAAGCGTAATCGCCACGCCGTTCGGCGCGGGAGTATTCGCGTTTATGGAGCGAAATTTGCCCAAGTTGGTGGCGATGCCGGGCATCGTCGGGCCAGGTGTCGGATCGTCTTTTTTGGTCGGGTTGCTGGGATTGTTGGGAGTTGAGGGATCCTGCGGGTCTTGCTGATCGCCTTGCCCGGTACCGCCCGGCGTCCTGCCGTTTTGCCCGGAGCCATCGCCCTGTTTCGCGCGATCGCCTTCCGATTGCGCTTCCTCGGATTCCTGCTGGTCCTGCGTCACGTTCTCGCTTTGGACGTCGCTCTCGTTTTCGGCGTCATCTTCGCCGCCGTTCTGCTCGCCCGTATCGCCGGGAGCCACGTACATCGTGTCCGCCGCGAACGCCGGCGCGGGCGTGGAGATATCGCGGCTGGGCACGTCCTTCTGCCCACCGAGTACGACGAAAGCCGCCAGGGCTGCTATCAAGACCAGCAGCCCTGCCGCCATTGCGCGATATGTGGTGCGCCCGTTCTTCATGCTTCTATCTTGGAACCCGTTCTTTGGGACCGCTCAAATGCCCGCATCGCGGGGACCCTTCGCTTTCGACTCAGGATGGAATCGAGGGGTTTTGAGCGACCTCCCGTTACGTTAACCCGCTATTTCCACGTCCCCTTCCGTGACCGTATAGGCCCAGCGCACCTGCTCGCCGCCGGACAGCTTGTATTCCGTCGACGTCTTGAGCGGGCGCTCGCCGTCGACGAGGTACAGCCAGCCGCTATCGCGTCCGCAAGCCTTGTCCTCGATGCCGCCGATCGACGCCACGTAATCTTTGCCACGCATGCCGTATTCGACCCCGGTCGCCACGAGGGCGTCGAACACCGTGCCCTCCTTGGGGATGTTCACCGTGAACGAGCCCAGCGATTCGGGGAACTTGGCGTTGTAGGCATGCGCATTGGAGCAATCGATCTCGATGGAGACCTGAATCTCACCAGCAGCCGGCGCGTTTTCGGACGCCGCCGAAGTTTCGGCCGAAGTCGAAGCCGCAGCACTCGAAGCCGACCCGCTCCCCTGCGCCTGCGTCGTCGTGGCCAACATGTCGCCGCCACAGCCCGGCAACACCGTGAGCAACACGACGCAGCACGCGATGGCCGCGATTATGGCCACGACCACGATGACGTACTTGCCAACGCTGCGCCCACTCGCAGGAACCGCTTTTTTCCCATGCATCGCACCCATTGCGCACCACCGCCTTCGCCTCGAACGATTCCGCCCGGTCAACGCCCTCTTCTTCTATCAGGCCCATCGCCTCCCGCCAGGATGTGACAAAGGGGTCAGACCCCTTTGTCACGTTTCGGCTGCTCTGAGGTTGCAAAGCGCTGTGTTTCGCTGCAAGCACGTTCGCGCTCCGAAGCCCATGCCATGCGTCGTGGCAGCCTGCTCCTGCGAATGCAGCGGTGTTCTGGCTTCGGCCGACGCGCCCGTCGCGGACGACCTTCACAGTAGCGGCACTGCGCGGGAATTTCACCCGGCTTCCCCGCCTGCATCCACCTATCGATTGTAAAGTGGCGATGGGCGCTATTCACCCATTCTTCACTCATAATAGCGACTCGCAGCCATTGGAAGCGCGCTGCTCGCGCACGATTCAGCCAAACTTTTCCCTTTTCATGCATAATGCACAACGGTGCTGCCAGACAACAAACGACCTGGCTTTACAACACGGAATGTGACAAAGGGGTCAGACCCCTTTGTCACGCTTTTGGGCAGTAGCGCGGGCGAAAATGTGACAAGGGGGTCAGACCCCTTTGTCACGAAACGGAGCACTTCCTGCCGCACACCTTCTTCTTGAACAGCTTGCGGTACTTCTTGACGTACTTCTTGTTGGCCTTGGCCGAGCCCACCTTCACCTGCACGGACTGCACGGCGGAGCCCTTGAGCGCGCCCTTCACCGAGGACTTCTTGAGCTTCTTCGTCTGCACGACGAGCGTCCTGGCGTTCCTGCAGGCGGAGAAGGTGCGCTTGGCGATGCGCTTGACCTTCTTGCCGAGCACCACCTTGCCCAGCGCCGCCGGCGTTTTGCCCGCTTTCCTGCATGCCTTGGCCAGGGATGTTTTCGTGACTTTGGCCGTATTCAGCGTGATGGTGGTGGCCACGGCTTTCTCCGCGGCGACCAGCTTGGCCAGCGCGCCCGTCGGCACGAGCGCTTTCTGGTCGTCGGTCAGCGCATCGTAAGCCGCGCGCGCCTTCCGCACCGCTGCGGCATCGGCGTCCGTCACCGAAGCCGCCTCGGGCAGCTTGACGATGGCGGCCGTCGCGTCGGATGCCGCCTTCTCGTCGGCCGCAACCTTCTCGTCAGCAGAATCGTCGGGCACGACCGGGTCGGGGCCCTCCTGCTCGATGCGCACCGTAATCCGATACGTCTTTGCAGGCTGCGTGCTCGCGTTCATGCTGGGCCACGACAGGCTGTCTATCGAATCGACGTAGCCCACCATCACGGTGATGACCGAGTCGTCCTGCACGGGAATGGCGTCGTTGAGCCGATAGCCCGCCTCGTAGGGGTCGGCATCACCCAAATACGTGCGCGCCTGGAAGTTCTGGTTTTTGGGAGTGGCCTTCACGTGCACATGCGTTGTCCCGGCGGGCAGCAGCAGCTCGTATTCGGCGACATCGGCGCCGAACGCGGGCGACAGCGTGCCCTGGCCCGTGGCCAAGCTGGCAAGTTCCTTGGTGCCTCGATTCGGGTACGACCCCACATCCGGCCCGCCGTCGCAGGAGTAGACCAGGCGGATCTCGTCGCCTTCCCGCACCTTGCCGTAACGGCCCTCGAACGCGTTCATCCCCTCGTTGATGAACCAGCCGTTCAACGTGACCATCCAACCGGCCTTATCGCCGTAACAGGCAGCCCCGCTCTCGGGATCCCCCAAACCCTCGATCGCGTTCAGGTACGCGACCGTGCCGCCGGAACCCAGCATGCCCGCCTGCTCGAGCGCCTTGTCGGCCAACGTGCGCATGTTGTCTTGAATCGAGTCGATTGCCACCTGCTCGTCGAGCAGCACGCCCTCCCAAGGAGCGCCGGCGGATTCGGGCCAGGTCGTGTTCTCGATGACCACGCGAACGCAGCCCTCGGCGATGTCGGCCGGCTCGAAATGCGCGCGCTGCAAGGCGATCAGCTGCTCTTCGGCTTGCTGCAAGCGTGCGACCGCATCGGGCTCGACGAGCGCGAGCGCCGCTTCCGAAAGGCTGTCGTAGGCCTCGCGCGCCTCCGCGATGCGCCCGGCCGCATCCAGGTCCACTTCGCCGATGGCGTCGACCAGTCCCTCGAACGCTTCGGCAGCCCGCTTGGCCGCGTCGTCATCTCCACCCGGACCGGGATCGTCTGCGCCCTCGGGGCCCACGATATCGAGGACGATTTCGGGCAGCTGACCGAAATACGCTGCATACAGCGGCGCAATCGGCGTGGTGTCGGCGATGCCGTCCTCGTAGGTAATGGCGCGGTGCGCCCCATAGCCGCCGTATCCGTAGCCCAGAGACAGCAGCGCCCCGGAAAGCGCATACGCGCCGCCGCCGACCTCGTCGGAAAGGGCGAGCGCTATCTTCTGGCAATCCTCGGTGCTGGCGAAAAGGTACTGGCCAGTCCCGCCGTATTCCGAAATCGCCTGCCCGTACGCAGCCCCGTCGGCTCCCGCAAGCGAAATGGCAGGCGTCATGTTGTAGCAGTGCTGCAGCTTGTTGGCGGGATGGTACAGCCTGTCGAACACGACCGTCACCTTGCCGCCCGGCTGCACGAGCGGCTCGTACGCGCTCTTCTCGGGCTCGGAGAGCTCGTCGTAAACCGCCCGCGTGATGGACGCCGTGCCATTCGTGTACGCGTTCACGGAGCCGCTCGCGGAATCGCACACCAACCTGCCCACGTCGTCGACGCCGTCGCCGGCGAACACCTTGTAGCCCACAGCCTTTGCCCGAATCACCTGATAGGCGACATTTTCGCCCTTCTGCACCCGTATGACGTGCTTGCCCGTCGTCAGCCCGCCGACGGTGACGGTGCCGTCGTCTGCGACTTCGACGCCTTCGTCGGTGAACTCGCCGACCAGCAACGTGCCGTCTGCGACGGATCCGCGCGCCACCGACACCTGGGCTCCCGCCTCGGGCGAGAACGCGTAGCGAGCGCCCTCGTCGCCCGCGTAGTACAAGACGTCCAGCTCGGCGTCGAGCGCGTTGCCCGCGAGCTTGGCGGCGGTCCCGTAATACTGCTTGCCGGCGTTGGCCTGCTCGTACGCGTCGTTTCTCTGCGCGTTCAGCGTGAAGTTGCCCGCGACGTCACACGACTTGCCCACCGTGACGACGAACAGCCCCGTGTTCTCGGGCCAGATGGCACCGAAGTCAGTGCGGCCGCCCATGCCCCCCGCATGCACGAGCGCATTGTAGGTCACCATGACGAGCGCGGTGCCGGCCTTCTTGCCCGTTATCACCCACTTGTGCTTGCCCGAATCCGCCGTCGTGCGCTCAACCGCAGTCACAGCCCCCGCCGCGTCGAGGTTGACGACCCGGACGTAGTAGTCGGGATGCAACGGCTCCTGGTTGTTCGTCCCCTCGATGGGAAACCAGCTGCGCAAGGGATACAGGCTAAACGTCTCGCCCACCGCCAGCTGCACGTGCCCCGTCGGACCGGCGTTGAGGTACAGATCGCCCGTATCGTATGCGTTGCGCGAGAAATCGCCCACGACCGTGCCCTTGTCGAAGGACGCATCGCCCACGCGCATGTCTGCGGCCGACACGGTCACCGCGCGATCAGCCGACGAGTACACGTAGCCGCCGTACGTCACCGCATCGGCGCTGACCGCATTGGACACGCGGTAGAAGCAGTACTTCGACTGGGGAACCTTGAACGTCGCCGTCACCGCGCCGTCCGCCGGCTCGCTCACGCTCGTCGGCGTCGCATAGGTCGCCTTGAAGTGGTTCGCGACCTGCCCGACTTCCACCGCGTAGTCGTTCGCGCCATCGCCGTCCTCGTCGGCATACGGGTAGGTCACCAAAACCGTCGGTTGCGTTGCGGCGGGGCCGATCGCCGAGACAGCCAGTCCGCCGTCACCTGCAAACGCCGCCGCAGGCGCGAAAACGCACAGCAGCGCCACCGCGAGCGCCATCATTCGTTTGCGCATCCAACCACCTCCAGGATGAAGCTGCATCGGGAGCCGCCTCCGCATCAATTGACGGACAGTCTTTGCAAAAACCTCGCGCAAGTCGGCTTTTGGGCCATATTTGAAGTCTATGTTAAACCAGCGTTGGACATGGGCCTGGTCAGGTGGGGGCATGAGCGATTCTGCAGGCACAAACTTCAAAAACTACTCATAGGTTAGCCGAAGCCAAGCGATAAGCCCCCGCCTGACCAGGCCCATGTCCAACGCTGGTTTAACATAGACTATTTGAAAAACCAGTCCGTTCTTTTGGCCGGAGAAGGTCCCGGCACAGCTCCCATCTCCTATTTCACGGACGCCTTCTTGCCGGCGACCTTCTTCACGAACAGCCTCCTGTACTTCTTGGCCAGCTTCTTGCTCGCCTTTACCGAGCCCACGTTAACGATGACTTTCGAGACCTTCGAGCCCTTCAGGCAACCCTTGACGGATTTCTTCTTGAGCTTCTTCGTCTTCAGGACCAAGGTCTTGACCTTCGTCTTGGCAAACGCCTTCGCAGCGATCTTCTTGACCTTCGCGCCCAGGGTGATGCTCGTGGCGCCGGCGTTGTTCGCGGCCGCCAGGGCGTCCTCGACCGACTTGGCGTTCACGGTCGCCTTGTTCAGGACGACCTCCTTGCTCGGAACCGCGCTCGCGGCGGCCGTCCGAACGCCGTCGTTGTACGCTTGGCGAGCGGCCTTCAACTCGGCCATCGCCGCCGAGACGGCCTGGGCCCCCGCCTCTTCCTCGGCAGCGAGGGCGGCGCCTGCGTCGATGGCGTTCAGCAGGCGTTTTGCCAGAACGGCCGGCGCCCATCGCGTGCCGACGGGAAGGCCTGCGCCGTCGGCGCTGGTCACGATGCCGTTCATGTCCACCTTGGCGTTGCGGGCCAGATGGCGAAGCTCGGTCTTGGCCAAAGCGCCGGCGAGCGCCATGGCCCCCCCTTGCATGTCGGCCTCGAAAGCCTCGCGCGCCCGCGACAGCGATTCGGCCGCGCTCGCCGCCTCAGCATACGTGGTCGCGGCCACCGCCGCGTTGCGGGCGGCCGTGACTGCGGCGTCCAGCTGGTCGCGAACCGCTTGCGACACCCACGTGCGCGTCATCGGCACGTCGGTCCCATCGACGCTCACGCGCGTCTCGGCGAGCAGCGCCGCCGCCTCGTCCGCCGCGTCCGCAAGCATCGCACGCGTGTTGTCGTTCGGTCCGACCCTGTTCAGCGCGTATCCCACTGCGTTGCCGGCGCTCAGGATGCCCGCTCCGTACATCGAGGGATCGCGCCCCTGGGTGTACCAGTCATCGGGAATCTGCAGGCGATCGCTCGCGCTCTCCTTGATCGCCGCCACCGCGTCGTCCACCGTCAGGTCAGGGCGCGCCGCCCACAGCAGCGCGAACACGCCCGCCGTGATCGGGGTGGCCATGGACGTGCCGCTGACCGCGCTGTAGGCCCACCAGTTGGCGTTCCCCTCCATCTTGCAGTACAGCGGAACCGTCGAGTAGATGCTCTCGCCCGGAACGCAGATGTCTTTCGCCGCATTGTAATCGCACCAGGAGGTGGGATGGTATCCGTCCGTGGACAATGCCGTCACGGCCACGCAGTCCTCGTAGTCAGACGGATAGTGTCCATCGGTCTGGGGCACGCCGTTCACGCCGTTGCCGCCGGCGCAGACGCTGACGATATCGCGCTCCCTGGCCTGCTTGATGCGGCCCTGGAGCGCCAGGTCGTCAGCAGACGCGTTGCCGTAACCGCCCAGGCTCATGTTGACCACGTGCAGGTTGTACTCGGGATGCCGGTCATCGAACTCGAACAGGTAATCATAAGCTGAGATGAGCGCCTTGGTCGTGGACGACCACTGGTCGGACCCATAGGCGTCGAACACGTTGATCGGCAAGACCTTCGCGTTGTAGCTCGAGCCTGCCGTACCCGCGCCATTGTTGGCCGTCGCGGCGATGCAACCGGCAACATGCGTGCCATGACCGTAGTAATCGCAGTTCAAAGGTTCGTTTTTGTAAGCGTTCCACGCGTAGTCGGCCAGCACGTTGGCAGCGAGGTCCTCGTGCGCCATGTCGCAGCCCGTATCCAGCACGGCAACCGTGACGGCGCCGTCGCATTTCACCTGCGACCAGGCCGACTCGATGTCGATGGCCTCGAGATGCCAGGCGTTCTCGTCAGCGGCGGCATCGTAGCTGGCAAGCGCGGGATCGTTGGTCAGCGCATCGTCGACGGCAGCGGCCCCGATTCCCGGCCGCGCGCCGCGCGTGGGATCGTCGAGCAGCTGGTAGCGGTAGTTCAGCTGGGCCGACGCCACGTTCGGCTGCGCCTCGGCGGCCCGCACGGCACTCTGCTCGTCGGCGCCTTTTTCCAGCTTCACGACGATAGGCTCGCCCTCGGCGCCCTCGAGCGCCTCGAGGTCGACAGAGGCCGCCGTCGCCCGCTCGTCTGCCTGCGGAAGCCCGGCGATCGACGCCGCCGCCTCGCGGGCGCCCACGCCCTCGTCGAATGTCACCAGGATCTCGCCTTCCACATAGGCCGCATCCCCATCGCCATGCGCCCCGCCCGACGCGTCCGCCTCGTCGGCAGCCTCCTGGGTGGAAGCGGGCGCGAAGTCGATGGCCCCCGCCCGTCCGCCCGCCCCGCCCGCGTCGTGGGCAAAAGCGGCAGCCGGCGCGAGCGAAACCGCCAGGACCGCCGCGGCGACCGCAGCCAGGGCTTGCGCCCTCATGCGTTTCATGTCGTTCTCCCTCATTTCACCTTCACCGCCTTGCGAGCCTTCAGGTTCTTCTTCGTGAACGCCTTCTTCGCGGCTTTCCTGGCCTTCTTGGGCACCTTGACCGTTACCTTGCCGGCCTTGCTGCCTTTGAGCGCGCCCTTCACGCTGGCCTTCTTGCAAAGCGATGCGCCCTTGACCACGATCTTGTTCAGCTTGGGCGTGTTCTTGAAGGCGGATTTCGCGATCTTGGCCACATTCTCGCCGATGGTCGCCTTCTTCAGCTTCTTCATGTTCTTGAAGGCGCCGCTCGACACGCCGACCACGCGATACGTCGCGCCCTTGATCCGGACAGTCGCGGGCACGATGACCGATTTCGCCGTCTTCGGAGCCATGGACGCCGCAAACCACACCGTTCCCTGCGCAGATGCGGTCGCGGTGGTCTTCACGAGATAGCTCGCCGCCGAAGCACCGCTTCCCGCTGCGTAGCTCTCGCCCGCCTTCGCGACGCCGGCGGAAGCCGGCAGCAACCCGCTCCTCATGCTGCGCTCGAAAGCGGCGCGAGCAAGCGCGAGCTCCCCAATCGCCTCTCGCACATCGCCCTCCGAAGCGGTGCGCGATGCGGCCAGCGCCCGCGCTTTCGCTATGGCCTCGGACAGGCGATCGACCACCTCCGCAGGCGCCCAGCTCTTTCCCGCAGCGATATCCGAGCCGTCGACGCTCGTGTACACGGTGTCCAACAGCGCTTCGACGGCATCAGCTGCAGATGCCAAATCGGCCTTCTGGGCATCGTCGGCGGCCACGAACACGTATGTGCCCGGCCTGCGGGCGGCGTTGAATGATTCCAGCGCCTCTTCGATCGCCTGCTGCGCGTCGGCCACGTCTGCGTCAGTAGCGTTGTCCTTCGCCGCAACCGCCCGCGCCCGCGTGATGGCGTCCGTAAGCGCGCCCATGGTGGCGGCATCGACCCATTCGGCGTCCTGCATCACGTCCGATCCGTCCTCGCTCACGGACACGCTTTCGGCCAGGGCCTCCGCGTCATCTGCCGCTTTGCCAAGCGCTTCCAGGACCGCGGCGGACACCTGGATTCCCTTGACCGTCATGGCGACCGTCACCTTCTGGCGGTACAGCTTGGCGAACTTCTCCTTCAGCTCCTCGGGACATGCAGGATCGCCTTTGTAGCGCTCGTAGTACGCTCCGAAGCGGTCGCTGGTCAGGCAGCACGTCACGCTGACGCCGATGTCGCGCGTCGCGCGGGTGACGCGCAGCGAGCCGTCGGCGATGACGCCCGGATGCGAAGACACGAACCGCTCATAGGACGCGTCGCTGCTCGGGCGGTCGTCGACCGTCCCAGGCGTAAAGCCGATAGTGCACGCCGCATCGGACATGTCGCTTGTCGCGTACTTCCAATGCAGCTGGCCGTCATCCGTGAAATACGCCCGCTGGAACGGATGCAGGTCGGCAGTGATCGCGTCCTGCTCCTGGAGGCCCTCGCCATAGCCGGCGAACACCGACTCCTTGACTTGTTCCATATAGCCGATATCGGCGTCTACCTCCGACTCGACAAGCGGGGAAACCCTAAACGAGAGCGCCTTCGAATACGTGACCGCGGGCATCGTCTTGTGCGTCACGGTGACCGTGATACTCGCCTCGGCTGCGTCCGCGCCGGGAAGCGGGCGCATCACGGTTGCCCGATACCCATTGACCCGTATCGTGCCGTCATCGTCGCTGGCATACGTCACGCGATAGTCACTGCTGCTCAGGACGCTTCCGCCGAACAGCGTGCGGGTCGTCGGCAACTGGAGGTCGGCCACGACGGCGTCCTTGTCTATCGCGGCCCCCGTCGCAGAGTCTTTCACGTTGGCGTAGGCGAAGCTCGCGTCGATCGCCCCCGCCAGGGCCTCGTTCATGCGGATTATCGTCTCCGTATCGCCCTTTACCGTAACCGGGAACTCGATGTGCCGCGAAAGGGCCTCCAGCGTATCGTCGGCCGAGTCGATGAGCGTCGCGTCAACGACCGCCGTGACCACGACCGGCGCGTCGTCCGCGCCACGCCGCACGATTCCCGTGTACGGGTCCCACAGGGCGCTCGCCGAGCCCTCATCGCGATGCACGATGACTGCATCTTCGTTGCTGCTCGTCCAGGTCACCCACAGAATACCCGCCTTGCACGGCAACGTCATGTCCTGCGTCACGGCATCGGCGCTGTCGCCCTCGGCAAACCCGATGGCCAAGCCCTCTGCCTGCGCGTCGAATATCGCCTGCGCGGCGTCCAAATCCCAGGGGATGTTGGTCACGACCTCGAAATCGACCGGGGACTCCCCTTCGCGGGAGAGCTCGAACGTCACTTTCGCCTGATGGTACACCGCGAAATTGTGATACGACGAGCTAGCTGCATCGTCGTAGCTGAAAAACGTCACGTCGCCGTTGGTCGCGTCGTCTGCCGCCGACACTCCCAGATGGGCCTTGTCCGCGTCTACCGTGCGCTCGAACGACTTCGTCTTCACCGCGACGTCCGCGTATCCGATCGACGCGAGCTTCTCGGCCACGATGTCGTTCATGTTGGTGGCCGTGCCCCACTTGGGCGTGGGGTGGAAGAACTCCAGCTTCTCGAGCGCCTGCTGGAGGCCGCCGCCGACGAGCACGCGCGTGGTGCTCGCGCGCTCGACGCTCGTGCCGATGCCATCCTTGGCCGAAGTGGCCACCACCTTCACGTAACAGCCTTTCGCAGAATCGGGAATGTCCAGGTCGGCCCCGGTCGCGCCCTCGACGGGCGTCCAGGTGCAGTCCGAGAAGTCCAGCTCGTCGCCTGTCGCGCGCGGCTCGTCGGAGGTGCTGTACCACTGGTAGGACGTGTTCGGGTCGTCGATGGGCACCGTGGTGCCGAAACTGTAGTCGTTCTCGTATTCGAGCGTCTTGGCCTGCAGCGTCGTGACTATGGTGCCGCCCGTGTACAGGGTGTCGAACCCGAACGTGATGCGCATGAGGTCGTACACGCCCTGGGGCAGAACCTGCCAGGTCAGGCTGCGCACCGTGTTGACGAGCGCGTTGGCCTCCACGCACACGTACTTGCCCGCGAGGTCGGTGCCTACCGAGAGCTCGCCCGACGCCGAGACCGAGCTTTTTGGGAAACTGGCCGCATCGAACGCCTCGAAGGGGCCGGATGCGGAATCGGCCACCTTCCACGTGTACGTGACCGCGGCGTCCTGCGGAACCGGCGTGGAAACGTAGCTGCCAGACGGCAGGTACTTCGCCGTGGGCGTGACCGTGGCGCCCACCCACATGCTGTTCGACAGCGTGGACACGATCGAGACGCTGTCCAGCTGGACGGCACCGGCGGCAGCCTGCACGGGACCCAAGGGGCTTACGCTCTGCGTGCTGCCGTAGAAGGGCTTCTTCGTGGACACGACCGTGTTCTGGCTTTGCGCCTTCACGCGCAAGTACTTGCCCTGCATGTCGGCCGCAATCGTGTAAGTTGCCGCGGTCGCGCCCTCGATGTCGGAAAACGCCGAATCGAGGGTCGTCGACGTGTTGGCATACTGCCACTGATACGCGACTTCGTCATCGGCCTCGACCGCCACCTCGACGGTGGACGTGGAGCCTTGCACGGCCCTCAGCTTCGAAGCGGTTGCCGTCAACGTGTCGCCGACGCCCACGGCGCCCCCGATGCCGCCCGAGACCTGCACCCGGTACAGCTCGACGGTCGCCGAGGCGGGCGATAGGCCCGCCGCCGCCAAGGCCGGCGTTTCTGCCGCATCGTCCGCCCATGCGCGACCCTGCGCGCCCATGCCCGCACCGGGCAATGCGGCGGCCATGCACATGGCGAGCATGGCCGCCGCCAGCGCAATCGCGGCGTTTCGAATTCGCTGCGCCAGCTCGAGCTGGCGTTTCGACGCCTGGCTGCCCTTCATGACGAACCTCCCTGTCTCGTTCCCCGTATTGCAACCGAGCCTGCGTCCTTCGCAGAGGGCGCAGGCTGGGCGGCAATGCTGTTGCCGGGAGGCGAAGCTTGCGCATCGCCTCCCGGCTTTCGAGTGCGCGGGCGGATTATTTGGGCTGGAAGGAGCCGCCCGCTGCGGGAAGGGTTATTTCACTTTCACGCCCTTCTTGCCGGCCTTCTTGAAGGCCTTCTTGGTCTGCTTCTTGGCAGCACCCTTCACGCCGGAGAGCTTGACTTTCTTGACCTTCGAGCCCTTCAGCGCGCCCTTCACGGACGCCGGCGTCGTGAGCTTGGCGCTCTTCACCGTGATCTTCTTGAGCTTCTTGGCCTTGGCGAAAGCCTTGGCGCCGATCTTGGCGACGTTCTTGCCAACCGTGAATTTCTTGAGCAGCTTGCTCTTCGCGAACGCCTGCGCGCCGATGGACGTCACGTTGTCGCCGACGGTGATCGCCTTCAGCTTGGAGCCCGAAAGCGCCTTCGCGCCGATGGCCGTAACGCCGTAGGTCACGCCCTGGTAGGCCACCGTGTTGATGGTCGCCTTGCCCTTCTTCTTGGTCTTGGCGGCCTTGGTCAGCATGACCTGCTTGGCTGCCGTCACCTTGTAGGTCCAGGTGCCGTTTGCGTCCTTCACCGTGAAGGTGGCGCCGACCGGCAGGCCGTTGTTCATCTTGCCGGCCGCAGCTTGCTCTTCATTTGCCTTCTTCAAGGCATCGGTCAGGGCCTTTGTCGCAGCGATTTTTTCTGCCGTGGTGGCATTCGGATTAGCCGCAACTCCCTTAGCGGCCTCAAGGGCTGCGGCAAGTCCAGCCTTGGTCGCGTCGGACGCATTAGACACGTTTGCGGCTTCAGCGTCGGCGATTGCCTTTTCGAGGTCGGACGCAGCTTGCCCGCCATTGGCCGCATGCTCGTCGAGCGCTTGCTCCAAGGCGTCGGAAAGCGCCTTCTTGGCCTGCGCTAATTGCTCATCGGTTGCCGACGGATCTTGATTCAACAGGCTGACCGCACTCTGGATCGCCTCGTTGAGCGCCGCTTTCGTCTCATCGCCCGCATCGGAAACATCTGCCTTTTCCGCTTCGTCAACCAAGCTTTGCAGCGCCTCTTTCATGGTCACAACCGTAACCACGCAGGCCGGAGCCGTGATGGCCGTCACCGTCTCCTCGCCGACGACCTTGGTCTTCGTGGCGGTGACGATGTAGGTGCCAGGCTCGTCGAAGGACAGCGTGGCCTTGCCATCCGCGTCGGTCACGGTCACGGGAGCGCCCTCGGCGGGCTGGCCGTTCACGTGCACGGAGGCACCCTCGAGCGGGGCCTTGCCGAACGCGTAGTCCGGGGCGGGCCCGTAGGTCCACTCGTTCAGCGTGAGCTCGAGAGGCTCGCCCGCCGCAACGGTGGCGGTCGCCTCGTCGAAGGTCGAGTAGTTCTCGTAGCTGCTGGTCAGGATGTACGCGTCAAGGGCATCGCCGTCGCTGATGGCGTCGGAGGGGCCCATGACGTAGGCGTCGCCGTAATTCAGCTGGTAGCCGAAGTTGTAGCTCGTGTCGCCCCAGAGCATGGCGACCCCGGGCCCCCACTGGCTGGTGTACGTCGCGTAGCCGGCGTCGGCCCCGCCCTCGTAGCACGCCTCGTGAACGGCGCGCAGCGCGTCGTCGATGGTGTAGGAGGCCTTGCCGGTGAGCGTGACGGGCACCTGCACGACCGGCTCGCCGTCCTTGCCGTTCACGAACTGGCCGTACTTGCTGATGGAGACCGTCGCGGTGATGGTGTCGGTTACCGTAACCACGCAGGCCGGAGCCGTGATGGCCGTCACCGTCTCCTCGCCGACGACCTTGGTCTTCGTGGCGGTGACGATGTAGGTGCCAGGCTCGTCGAAGGACAGCGTGGCCTTGCCATCCGCGTCGGTCACGGTCACGGGAGCGCCCTCGGCGGGCTGGCCGTTCACGTGCACGGAGGCACCCTCGAGCGGGGCCTTGCCGAACGCGTAGTCCGGGGCGGGCCCGTAGGTCCACTCGTTCAGCGTGAGCTCGAGAGGCTCGCCCGCCGCAACGGTGGCGGTCGCCTCGTCGAAGGTCGAGTAGTTCTCGTAGCTGCTGGTCAGGATGTACGCGTCAAGGGCATCGCCGTCGCTGATGGCGTCGGAGGGGCCCATGACGTAGGCGTCGCCGTAATTCAGCTGGTAGCCGAAGTTGTAGCTCGTGTCGCCCCAGAGCATGGCGACCCCGGGCCCCCACTGGCTGGTGTACGTCGCGTAGCCGGCGTCGGCCCCGCCCTCGTAGCACGCCTCGTGAACGGCGCGCAGCGCGTCGTCGATGGTGTAGGAGGCCTTGCCGGTGAGCGTGACGGGCACCTGCACGACCGGCTCGCCGTCCTTGCCGTTCACGAACTGGCCGTACTTGCTGATGGAGACCGTCGCGGTGATGGGACCTTTGACTGTCACCCTTACGAGCGAGGTCACGACGTCGGTGTACTCATCGCCCTGGATTGCCAACATGTAGACGCCGGGCTTGGCAAACGTGACAGCGAACTCACCGTCTTCACCAACGGCAATCGCGGGGTCGAGCGGTTCAAAGCCACCATTTTCATCGACCATGACGATGGGCAAATCCTCGCAAGCCTCATCCTCAACGATTGCACTACCATCATGGTAAGACGGGTCAACCGTCAGCCCGTACCAAGCGTACTGGTAGCCCCTTACAGCAAGCGAAAGGGGCTCGCCCGCAACCGCATCGACAGCGTCCACGCGGCCTTCGCTATCAGCAAACCACGCATAATAATCCATAACGTAACTGCTCTGGTAGACGAAGAATTCTACGAAATCGTCTGTCGTAATTGGAGCGCTCGCGATGTCCAGGCCGAGGTAGTCCTGACCGTCATAGCTGTAGCTGTCAAAGGTTGTGGTCTTGTCGGCTGGGCACTCGCCATTCAAGACGAAGCTGAAGTTGCTTGTGCTCTCGCCAAATACTGTCGTAACAAAATTCGACTCGTTGATCACGAGATACGAAGCCGGGTCTTCAGCAAAATCATCAGCGCCAAACGTTTGCTCATGCGCCGCCACGAGCACGTCGAGCGCGGAAACGCCTTCGACGGCATCGGTATAGCCATATCGCTCTGCCTTGTCGTTGGAGACCTCGACGCCGAACTGTGGCGCATGCAGGAATCCGCCGGACATCTGCGACGTGAAGTCAATGCTGGCCGTTACAACCTCGCGCTGGGTGAGGGTAACAGTGTAGGTGGGCGAGTCCTCCTGGCCGTCACTTGCAGTGAAGACCAGCGTCGTAGCGCCCTCCTCAGGCACCGTGTAGCTGAAGTCAGCCTCGGTCGCAACCGAATCTTCACCATTTATTGCCACCGTATAGGCGAGCACGTCGCTCTCGGCATCCACGAAGATCGCCGACAGGTCGCACGTCCACTCAAGCCCGGCAAATTGCTTCGCTTCGACTTCAGGCTCCACGCCCTGGGCAAGTGTCGGCGGCGTGTTAGCCACCGAGTTTTCCCAAGCAAGCGCCGGGGTCGCCTGAGCTGGACTGAGCGCAGAACCGGCAACGTAGCTTTCACCAAGCAATGTGACGAATTCAGCAGCAGCCATTTCGTCTGCCGTCTTTGAGACCGCAGTGCCCTCGCCAGAGGGGGTGCCGACGCCGCCATCGGGGGCGCCTGCTAGGTAATAATTGGCACCGACGAGGGTGGCCTTGCTGGCCAGCCCGTAGCCGCGCTCGTATTCGCCGCCACTTAACGCGCCAGCATTGTAGCAGTTGGTCAGCGTGTTAGCGTTGTTGTTGTTCTTGTTTACGGAGACGATGCCACAGATGTAGCAATCGCCATACATTGTGGCCACGCCGCTGATCGTGCCCGTGTTGTAGCAATTCTCGAACGTGGCGATGCAGCCAGAACTCGTTGCGCCAAGATTCGCGATGCCGCTCGCATACCCGCTGCTTCCGCCAGTGCTGATGCTCCCCTTGTTCGTGCAATTCAGGAAAACCGTGGGGTCGTCTGATCCACCGGCTCCAACGCCTGCGACGATGCCGGCAGCCCTGCCGCTCGAATCGGATGTAGAAACACTTGCCAGATTGCGCACATTCTCGAAGGTCGCGCCGTAGCTCGTATTGGCAACAGCCGAGACGCTGTATTGCGCACTCTCAATGGTGCCGGATACCGTGAGATTCTTGATGGCAGCCTCTCCGCGCACGTAGCCGAACAGGGCCGGACTAGTAACACCTTCAGCAAATGAGCCAATCTTTATAGTATGGCCTTGGCCATCGAACGTGCCGGCGAACCGTTTCGCGGACTGCGAGGCACCGATAGGCGTCCAACCGCCTTCAACGTTCGAAACGTCGATGTCTTCGCCAATGAGCACAGTGCGGCCAACGAAGTTGTCGCCTGCATTGACCGCATCGCGGAAATCCGCCAGCCCTTCAGCAGAGGTAATGGTGAGCGCAGTTCCGTTGATCGTGATGACGTTGCTGACCACATCCTCGGAGACATTCGATTCGATTTGGTGGGATGCGTGTACACGGCATTGATAGGCAGTCTCGCCCACCACGACCATGGCGTCGTAAGCATCCGCAGTAGCGCCATCGATCTCGACGAAATCGGTATCACCAGCGCCCTTCTTGTACCACTGATAATAGAGCGGGTCACCCGCAACAGCAGGCTCGACGCCGCTCGCAGTGAAGCTCACCGTGGTGGTTTCGCCGGCGGTAACGACACCGTCTTCAGCTGCAGGCTCAGAAGCGATGACGAAGGTGCCCACAGGAGCCTGAGCATCCTGGTCGTAGATCTGCACGGCCGCAGGCTTGCTTGCCGTGGAACCCACGGAATCAGCGGCAACACAGTAATAGTAGACCGTGCCGGTGGCCGTCAGGTCGCTGGCAGCAGGCGTGTAGGTGGAAACGTAGGCGCCATCAGCAGCCGTCCCCTCCGCAGATTCGGTAACGGGAGTGGCGCTTGCGGCAACCGCAGCGGCATCGGCCAGGGTGCCGTTATCAGACTTGTACCAAACGAAGCTCGGCACGCCCACCTTGGATGTTGCAGTTGCAGAAAGCGCAGTGCCCTGCGGGTCGCCCGCCTTGTAGGTGAAGCCCTCCGGCTGAGCGGAGAACTTCGGAGCAGCACCGCCAACTTCCATGCTCAACTTGATGTTGGCGCGGTAGTTCTTCACCGTATCGATATGGGATATGCCCTCATCCACATCTGTATAGGAGGTGGTGTCATTCTTGAAAAGACCGGTCTTTCCTTCAGAAGCCTGGTAAGCCGGATTACTGCTGTCATTGCTTGCAGTGCGAACGATGGTGACGATAAGGTTACCCTTGGAACTATCGTACTCAAATGGCTCATCCAACTCGAAGGCCTCCCAGCCCTCGACAGAGCCAGTGTTTATGCCGGAGGAATTTGAGTAGACCAAGGTTCGGTCAGTCACCGTCAAGCCCGTGCTGCCAGCTTCGGCGGCGGAGGTGTATCCCAAATAAATATCCAGCAGAGTGTTGTTAATGCCGCCGCTCAAAGGCGTTCCTACATAGTAGGAAATAGCGTTGATGGCGCCTTCCTCGATAGCCTCGCCCTCATTTACAATCTCGCTGCTGAGGTACACGCTCTGAGAAACCGCATTCCTGAAGTAGTTGTGGAAAGGCACGCCGTTCCCGCCGTTGGGACTACTGGTACCCGTACCAACCACCACTTCAATCTCCTCGGAAGCCGAGGCGGATTTGATGGTAAAGGAGTAAGTCTCGACAGCATCGTCGCCATAGCCGTTGTGGGCCGTCACCGTCACCGATGCCTTGCCAGCCTCGGTGGGAATTCCAGCAATAGTGTTGGTAGCGGTATCAAACGTGAGACCCGCAGGCAAGCCAGCCACGCTGATCGTGGGCACTGGAACGCCGGTCGCCTCGATGGTGGCGCTGTAGGCCTTGCCGACCTTGCCGTTGGGCAGACTCTCGGTCGTGATAGCCGGAGCTTCGGTGGTGACAGCCAAATCAATGGCGGCCGTAGCATCAGGTTCGATCCCGTTAGTAGCCGTAATGACCACCGGGAAAGTGCCAGCTTGTGTCGGCGTCCCCGAAATCGTCATCGTTTCAGGATCAAAAGAAAGACCTTCGGGCAGGCCGCTCACCGTAACGGTAGCCGCTGGATTGGCCTTGACTTTGATCGAAGCGCTATAAGCCTCACCCAAGTTGACGGAAGGCAGGCTCGTGGTCTTGATAGCCGGCGCACCTTCGCTTACATCTTCTTCGATGGCAAGTCGAATGTTCGGGCGCTCGCTCGGATATGAGGCGGCGGGCGACGCAGCATCGCGTATGGTTTCCCAATCGGCAAAGCTATCAGTATTTGAATCACTTGTCTTTACCCAAACCATTCCGCTCTTAGATTCGACGTTGAAGCTAGGGGCGTTGTTCCATTTGCCCGCCCATACTGCCACTACGAGTAAATTGTCAGTTCCGTTATATTCGAATGGAGTATCGAGCACTATCTGCCGATAGCCTGCATCTCCTGCGAAATCCTCGGAACTTGTATAAACAAGCGTAAGGTCATCAGGCGTGATAGCTGAGCCAGAAAACGAGCTTTCCGACGTATGGCCAAGATAAACCTTGAGATTGTTCACTGTGAGCGTTTTATCATTGGCAGCTTGCCAAGCTATGGAATTGATGGTGCCCGCTATTCCGATTTCATCAGAAGTGTAAATCGTTTCGGTTGCACTGTTATTGTTATAACAATAGAATGGTGCCGTCTTATTCGAAGTGGCTGTGCCTTCGCCGATGGTGATAATCTCCTCGTCACCAGACAAGCTTCCCGCTTGCGCCTGCAGGCCCTGCGCGGGAGCGAGCTGTTGCGTATCACCTCCTCCACCTGACTCGGCGTACGCCTGCGTCGCGAAAGCTAGGCCGAAGCACACGGCAAATGCCAGCAATGCCGCAGCGGCCAGCGCCCTGGTACGTTGCAGATACGCACTCATGCTCATCCCCTTTCTCCGCTTCCCTTCCGAGCTCATGGCACGAACTTTCACGCTGCGCAATCGTGTGCGTGGCTCGCTCGCATTCCCTAGAACGAGCCACGCAGCCGCATGGATGCTGCGCAACCATGCCTCGATGCGCGTCTCACTGCAGGTAGCGGATCCTTGGGAGAAATCCGCCATCAGCAGCTACAACCAAAGTGAAGTTGACTGGAGATTCATGCTGCGCAGGAAACAAAAAAGCCGCACCCAAAAGGACGCGGCTACCCCTGCGGTCGCAAAGCACGGCATGCATTCGTTTTGCTAGTCCGTTTAGCGATCGCACAAGCGTAGCCTGCTCGATCGCGTTTGCGTGCTTCGAAGCCCTTGCCATGAATCGTGGCAGCCTGCTTCACGAATGCGGCGGTAATCTGGCTTTGACCCAACACCTCGCGGTGCACCTGGGCCTTCACAGTAGCGGCACTGCGCGGGATTTTCACCCGACTTCCCCGCTCGCATTCGCATATTTCGTTGTAAAACAGCTAATGGGGCGCTAAACGCCCACGATGTTCAAATGGTAGACCCCAGCAGGTTCGATTGTCTTTATGCATACTGCACAAATCGTTCATAAAAGCTGCACATTTGTTCAATGTGAACAAATATTGCAGAACGGAACCTGTCGCATTGCCGACACCTGCCAGAAACCCCTTGCCAAACGATTATCGGGCGCACTCAATATAGAGAAACGCGGGCGCCCGCTTCGCCGAGATTCTGAGGCCAACCGCTTCCGTGGCCTTACTTCGCGATGCGCGCGAGCAGCTCAGCGTTCTTGCGCACGTGGTCGCTCACGGTGGCAATGCGGCGTTCGGTGATGTTGGGATTAACCGCGAGGATTTCGGCCACGCGCTCGGGATAGCCCTCGAGGCTCGACGGGTCGAACCAGTCGAAACAGCCTTCGAACAGCTTCACCTGGTCGACGGGCCTCATGCCGTTGAGCTTGAACGGCTTGGCCAAGTACTCGAAATCAATCGGCGCATCGAGCAGCTCGGCGTTCGACCACAAGCACGATCCCGTGTCAAAGACGGGCGCAATGCGCGTGACTTCGAGCGTCTCGACGTTGCGCACGATGCCGAAGTTGCGGTAGTGGCGATCGCGGTTCGCCAGCACGAAGTCGCATGCGAACATCTTCGCCAGCTGCTCGAGCACGTAGGCTTCGCCAAGCCCCAGGTCGACATAGCGTTTCACCAGGAAGCACATGTCGGAGAGGTTGTTGGGCTGCTTGACGTTGTGGATGACGTCCCAAGCGGAGACGAGCTCCTCGTCGGGTCCGAGCAGGTTGTCGCACGCGCAGTACACACGCCTCGTGTCCTCAAATAGGCGGTAGGGCGTGAACTCTCCTGGGTTCATGAGGCGCGCGTGCAGCTCGGTCGCGGCCACCTCGTTGTAAGGCTCCTGGTTGAATGCGCCCACGCCAGCCTTGAGCAGCACGCGCTTCCCATCGACGATCTTCCACTTCTTCAGCAGGTCGCCGCCAAGCGTGCTGTTCGGCGACGACAGGTTAATGCTGCCGTAATCGGGGGATGCGGGACTCGAGCCGCCCGAGTCCTGCCCGAGCGTGAGAAACCCCAGATCGTCGGAGAACTCGTTGTCGAAGAAGTTGATGTCCTCCCAACGCTTGGGATCAGCCTCGTCGTTTATCCAGTAGCAGTCCGAAAGCGACAGCCCGAAGCTCTTCTCCGCGAGCTCGAGCGTGCTTTCCAACTTCAGATTGTCGAGCAAACGGCCGATCTGAGCGCGCGATGCGGGAATGGCGCGATGGCGCCACCAGTAGTTGAGCTCTTTCTTGGAGATGTCACCATGCCGGTCGGCCATGCCCATGGGCGCGAACTCGAGGTTCTCGACGTGCGTGATGCGGGTCGCCGCATGCATCTCGAGATCGTACTCGAATGCGAGCACGGGCGTGTTTTTGTTCATCAAGATGAAGCTCGCCATCGTAACCCCCTTGCATGCGTTCGAAAGGCTGCGGCAGGGCTCATTCTACCATGACGCCGAGGAGGTGCCTCTTCTTGCCCCTTGCCTCCAAAGCCTGCCTCAAGCGCAAAGAACTCGCCGTTTAGCTGCTCCCCGTTTCATCGCTATTCTATATAATGCGCCATGAGAACGATTTCGATTCAGCATGTCCCCGGGACACATCGCGAGGAAAGGATACATCATGAACGATTTCACCTACTGCTCACCCACCAAATTCGTTTTCGGACGCGATACGACTGACAAGGTCGGCGCGGAAATGACAGCTACCGGCTTTCGGAACGTGCTCATCGTGTACGGAAAGGGTTCGGTCGTGCGCAACGGCACGCTTGACCGCGTGAAGGCGTCGCTCGCCGCAGCCGGCATCACGTTCGTCGAAGCGGGCGGCGTTCGCCCCAACCCCGAGGTCAACTGGGTGCGCGGCGCCATCGCCACCGCTCGCGAAGCAGGCGTGGACGGTATCTTGGCTGTCGGCGGCGGATCGACCATCGACGCCGCCAAAGCGGTCGCCTTCGGCACGCCTTACGACGGCGACGTGTGGGATTTCTTCGCCAAGAAGCAACCTATCGAGTCCTGCCTGCCCATAGCCGTAGTGCTTACCATCCCTGCTGCAGGATCGGAGGGCTCTGCCAGCTGCGTCATCAGCAACGACGCCGAGAACCGCAAGCTCGGTGCCTCGGGCGACATCTTCCGCCCCAAGCTCGCCATCATGGATCCAGTGCTCACGTTCACGCTGCCCGCCTACCAAACAGCCGCCGGCGTGACCGACATGATCGCGCACATCTGCGAACGCTACTTCAGCGGAATCGGCGCCGTACCCGTCACCGACAACATTGCCACCGGCCTGGTCAACGCACTCATCGACGCTGCGCCGCGCGCCATCGAAGCGCCCAACGACTATGATGCGCGCGCCACCATCATGTGGGCTGGCATGCTGGCACACAACGATCTGGCCGGTTGCGGACGCAGCCTCAACCCTACTACGCGCGCCGGTGGCTGGGAAAGCCATGCGCTCGAGCACGAGCTCTCGGCCCACCACCCCGAGATCACGCACGGCGCCGGACTCGCAATCGTGATGCCCGCCTGGATGCGCCATGTCTGGCGCACCGACCCCGAACGTTTCCTCGACTTTGCAGCCGACGTGTTCGGCATCGAGCCAGTTGAAGAAGAATTCTGCCCGCGCGACGAAGCCATCGAAGACGCCGTCACCGCCGCCATCGACGAGCTGCAGGCGTTCTTCCGCTCGCTCGGCATGCCCGCCACGCTCGCCGATTTCGGCCTGACGCCCGACGACATCGAGCCGCTCATCGCCACCCTACGCGAAAACAAGGGCGAACCCTTCGGCGCCTTCCAGCCGCTCACGATGGACGACGCCCGCGCCATCTACGCCAGCGCGTTCTAGGGGATAACGCCCGTGGGACGGGCAACCTGGTTGGGTGACCCGTCCCATAAAAGCCTAGTCAGCCTAAACGCTGCGATGGAGCTACTTCCGCTTGAACGTCATGGAATACGTCTTGCCCGAATTCGTCTTCATCTTCAAAACGAGCTTCTTGCCGGAAACCTTCGCCGTCCCGTATTCCGCGGCACTGCCCCCCATCACTAAAGAAGGCACTGACAGGTTTCCCTTCTTCTTGCCCGTAATGCCCCATGACGCAACTTTGTACCTATTGCGACCAAAGTCTTTCATCAGGCCTTTACCGTTCTTCTTCAAGGTCAAGATGAACTTGCCGCCATGCCGGTTGTTGTACTTAACCATCGCGTTGTTGTAACTGGACTTAACGAGCTTCCACTTCCCCACAAGCTTGTTTTTCTTCTTCGGTGAGTAGCAGGTTTTCACGGCTTTTGTGGCGCTCCAGTTGCTGACCCATGGGCCGCACAAATTTCCCCCGACATAAGACGATCCATTGATCGTGTCACCGTAGTTACGGAACCGAATGTAGTATGTCTTGCCAGGCACCAAGCCCCTCGACGAAACATTGTCCAGAGTGGATGTAAGCCATTTCACCCCTTTGGTGAACGACGGGTCCAGTGCAGCCTGGAACTCGTGCATATCGCAATCCTGATCATACTTCGTTTTCAGAACGGCACACCCCTTCGCCGTGCTATAGCAGTTGTGCCACGACGGTGCCCACGGCTGACCCAGCACATACGAGATTGGCTGCGATGAGGCGATTTGACCCGCCGTGAGCGCTTCTGCGCTCTTCGGCAGCGCTGCGACATACCCCACCGCAACGAGCGCAATTGCCATCACCAACGCCACAATCGCTTTACGCGACTTCGCTAACGCCTTCATTTCGTCCCCCTGTTCGCATTCATAAAATCTTCATCTTTGCGATGAAGACATTCTAACGCAATCAGCGAAGGTGTCTATACACCTTTTGCCTTTGGGTCACCCAACCAGGTTCAATGTCCCACTTGACGTAAAAAGCGGGCGGAAAACTCCGCCCGCGCGTCGATTTGCTATATGTCCAAAAGCTAGTCGAACAGCTTGGACACCGAGCCGTTCGTGTAGACGCACTGGATGGTCTGCGCTACGAGCGGGGCGATGGAGATGACCTTGATCTTGCCGTTCTGGCGCTCGAGCGGTACGGGCACGGCGTCGGTGACGACGACCTCCTCGATGTTGGAGTTCTCGATGCGCTCGAACGCAGGGCCGCTGAACAGGCCGTGCGTCGCGCACACGTAGACCTTTTCAGCGCCGCGCGCGAGCAGCGTGTCGGCTGCAGCGCACAGCGTGCCGCCAGTGTCGATCATGTCATCGTTGATGATGCAGATTTTGCCCGTCACGTCGCCGATGAGCGCCGTGATCTCGGATTGGTTGTGGCGCGGGCGGTCCTTGTGCATGATGGCGATATCCGCATCGAGCATCGTCTGGAACTTCTTCGCCGCCTTGGCACGACCCACGTCGGGCGATACGACGCACAGCTTCTCAGGATCGAAGCCCTTGTTCCTGTAGTAATCGGCGAACAGCGGCATGGCCGTCATGTGGTTGACGGGCACGGTGAAGAAGCCCTGGATGGCGTCTTGGTGAAGGTCGATGGCGATAACGCGGTCAACGCCCGCCACGGAAATGAGATCGGCGACTAAACGCGCGGTAATGGGCTCGCGCGGCGCAGCTTTGCGCTCCTGGCGCGCATAGCCGTAGTGCGAGATAACGGCGCAAACCGAACGCGCCGAAGCACGCTTCGCGGCATCGGCCATGATGAGCAGCTCCATGAGCGCATCGTTGACGTCGCAACCGGAGCCAGAACACACCGACTGCACGAGGAACACGTCCGCTCCGCGCACGCTCTCCAGGTAACGAGCGTAAATCTCGCCGTTAGCGAACTTCTCGAGCTTGACGTTGCCGAGCGGCTGACCCAGCTCGTCTGCTATTCCATCGGCAAGCGGCTTGTTCACCGATCCGGAAAAAACCGCCATTGTCTTGTGCATCCCTGTAGTCATATACGCTCCTCGCATCGCCGCTTCGGACCCGCAGCCTGGGTCTCGAGTGCATTAAACCACGGATACGAGCAGCTCAATCTGGGCTTTTGACAAATAGCGCATTATCCGCACTACCCTTGCAAGATATCTGCATCAGTGCACCCCGAACAACCACATGTCACATTGCCACGCAAGGGAACGAGCGAGATGACGTTGATTCGTTTTTACGACGCAAACGCTGTTAGGTCTTACGCCTTCACGATTTCCAGCATGGGCTCGTAGTAGTCGCGTACCTCGCGATACAGGGCGAGGCCTTTCTCCTGTTTCTCAAGCTGGATAATCTTGCGATAAAAGTCCTGGCGCTTCTTTGCACCGTTCAGAGCCTGCATGATGGTCGAAAGCTGATGCTGGTCCACCTCGACGCCGTTTTTGGCGAGAAGCGCCGCGACGTCTTCACGTTTGCCCGACTTGCCAGACCCCCGCGAACCGCGGCGGCGCGAGCTGCCACCGTTGCCCTTTTGGCCGTCGGCGTTACCGCCGTTGCCTCCCTCGTCGGCGCCCTCGTGGCTATCGCCACCAGCGCCGTTGCCGCTGGCATCGCCGTTGTCGGCGGCATCGTTTTCCTGACTGCCGCTACCGGCTCCGCTATCGTCTCCACCGTTGCCCGCGCCATCATCATCACCGGCGCCATTGGCATCATCGCCGTTGTTTTCGCCCTTGCTTTTCCGCCTAGCGCGTCTTTCTCGCTTTGCAGGCTGGCCCGAATCGGATTGCGTGACAGCCTTTGCGTCGTTTTCCGATTCAGGGTCGGGCAACTCGACCTGCACCTCGTCAGCAGCAGAAGACTCGATCGACTCATCCTTACGCTCTGCCGCTTGCCCTTGACTGGAATCCTCCGCGCGCTCTTCAGCTTGCCCAACAACAGCCTCATCCTGCCCATCGGCGGGTTGGTCGGCTTTGGCGGCTGCCGTTCGACGTGAGCCGCCGCGGCGTCTGGACCGCCGGGCGGGTTTGGGCTGCTCCGGCGCTTCCGCATCGGCCGTATTCTGCTCCGACTGCTCAACTGCGCTTTGCTCAGAAGCCGCCGGCTGCTCTTTGGCCGCCGATTTCGCCGAGCGGCTGCGCCGCGAACGGGACTTGGCGGGCAGCTCGGTATCTCCCAGGATGTTCACGACGCGCACGACTTCCGGCAGTTCCAGCCGCTGCCCCATCTTGATGGCGGCATCAAAACCGCCGTCGCCGCTCACGATGGCGTAGCCGTACTCGTCGCTGATCGTTCCAAACAACGCCGCAACCAGCTGGAAGTCCAGCGAGTTGCGCGTACCGCCGTCGATCTCGATGAACTCGATTTTGGCCTTGCTATGCAACAGGTCGATGGCGTGCTCGATATGGAACGTTTCGGCCGCTTGGCTGTAGAACACGAGCACATGATCGTCCTCGTTCAGCGCATCGACGCCTTTCAAACCCGGTCCGTGCACGTTCTCGAAATCTATGTAATACTTCATCGGCTTGCGGGCCGCTTGTTCTTCCGAAATCTGCGCCGCCGGCTGTTCGGCTGTTTGGTTTGTCGCCTGGTTTGCCATGGATTGCTTAACCCTTCTTCTCATGCGTTTGCGCTTCGATTCTAGCGTCACAAGCCAAAGAGCAGCCGAAACCCTCGAAATCACCTCATGAGAAAAGCCGCCCGACAATGTCAGGCGGCTTCCTTGAAAGCTGAGCGGCCGGTCGCTAAATCTTACGTCCCGTAGCTACGATGTCGGCGATAACAGCCGATGCGCTCACCTCCGAATCGGCGAGCCGCACGTTGGGACCGATCACGCTATCTTCGCCGACTGTCGTAGCGCCATACAGGAACACCTGCGGCAGCAGCTCGACGTCGGACGCGATTTCCACATCGGGGCCAATCCACACCTGGTCGGGGTCGAGCATGGTAACGCCGCCAGCCATATGCGCTTGGTTGATGCGCCGCTGCGCGATCTTGGTGGCCTCGGCCAGCTGGATGCGCGAGTTCACGCCCAAGCATTCGCTCGCATCCTTCGCCGGCAACGCCAGCACCGCGCGCCCCGCACGACGGCAGATATGCAGCACGTCGGTCAGGTAAAACTCACCCTGGGCATTGTCGCTGCCCACCTGCTCGAGCGCTTCGAACAGCGCCTTCGCATCGAAGCAGTAGAAACCAGAATTGCATTCCTTGACGGCGGCCTCTTCAGGTGACGCGTCTTTCTGCTCGACGATGTAACGCACCGAACCGCCTGCATCGCGGATGATCCGCCCATAACCCGTAGGATCGTCCATCATCATGGTGAGCACCACGACGGCGGCATTATTGCGCTCGCGCAGCGCCACGAGCTCGCGCATCGTATCGGCCGTGATCAGCGGGCAATCGCCCGAAAGCACGAGCAGCGACCCCTCGAACCCCTCGAGCGCCTTGCGGCACGAGTTGACAGCATCGGCCGTCCCGCGCTGCTGTTCCTGCACGACGATTTCCGCCTCGCCCTCGACGAGCGGAATGACCTGTTCGCGCGCATGTCCCACCACAGCGGCGATACGCTCGATTCCGGCTTCGTGCGCCGCATCGATAACCCACTTCACGAGCGGCTTGCCCAAGACCTCGTGCGCGACCTTCGGCTTCTTCGATTTCATGCGCGTTCCAGCGCCGGCAGCCAACACGATTGCGGCAGTGCTCATAGCATCCTCCAGTTCTCAACGAAAAATACGTAGCCAGTATACGGGAAACGGGCGCCAAGCACCCGTTTCATCTGCAATTACTCGAGCATCTGCAAGAGCGAATCACCGTATCTGCGCTCATATGGCGTTAAACGATTCGTCCACATCTCCAGGCGACGCCCCAATACTGTCGCCGAAGGTTACCGCCCGCTCCCCAGCAGCCCAGGTCGGCGGCAGGGTGCGCAGCCGCTTGCGCAGCTACAAACTTAAACATGCTAAAACGCGAGCAGCTGTAGGCAAGCGCGCCCTGCCACCGACCCGGGCGGACAGCCAAGAGGCCGGTGCAAACAATAACCGCTGAAGAACGACCGATTCCGAAAACCAGAACAACTTGTTAACCCAAATTGGCGATGATGGCATCGACCGATTCCTTCGCATCACCAAGCAGCATGTCGGTATTGTCATTGAAGAACAGCGGATTCTGAACGCCGGAATAGCCGGCGTTGCCCATCTTGCGCTTGAAGGCGATGACCTTCTTCGCCTCCCACACGCGGAGCACGGGCATGCCCGCAATCGGCGAATCCGGCTCGGTCTCGGCCGAGGGGTTGACCGTATCGTTTGCGCCGATGACCAGCACGACATCGACGTCGCCGAAATCATCGTTGATCTCGTCCATCTCGTACACGTTGTCGTAAGGCACCTTGGCCTCGGCCAACAGCACGTTCATATGGCCAGGCATGCGTCCTGCCACGGGATGGATGCCGAACTTCACATCGACGCCGCGGTCGATCAGCTTGCGTGTGAGGTCGGCGACGGGGAACTGCGCTTGCGCGACCGCCATGCCGTAACCGGGGGTGATGACCACGCTCTTGGCATCGCGCAGCAACTGAGCAACCTCCGCAGGCGTCGTCTCGGTATGCTCGCCGTAATCGCGCGCCTCGCCCGAACCAGCCTTGGGTGCATCGCCAAAGCCACCTAGGATGACGCTGATGAACGACCGGTTCATGCCTTGGCACATGATGTAGGACAGATACGCGCCCGACGAGCCCACGAGCGCGCCGGTGATGATCAGCAGATCGTTTCCCAACGTGAAGCCGGCCATAGCTGCCGCCCAGCCCGAGTACGAGTTGAGCATGGACACGACGACCGGCATATCGCCGCCGCCGATTGCCAGCACGAGATGCGCGCCCAGCACGAGCGAAATGACCGTGATTGCAATGAGGTACGGGAGCCCCGCCTCGACGCCCGTCGACATACCGAACGGCACGATGAGCGCGATGTAGCCCAAAATCATCAGTAAGTTGATGAAATTTCGTCCCGGCAGCGTCAATGGCTTGCCCGAAATCTTGGCCGAAAGCTTGAGGTTGGCCACGATGGAGCCCGTAAACGTCACGCCACCGATGAAAATGGCAAGACCCACTTCGCCCAAGTGGTAGACATTTTCCTGACCGGTGTAGTAACCGCCCGGATACATGAGGAACGAGTTGAAACCCACAAGCACGGCAGCCGCGCCGACGAAGCAATGCAGCAGCGCGACGAGCTGCGGCATTTCGGTCATCTGCACGTGGCGCGCCTTGTACACGCCAAACAGCCCGCCTGCCACGATGGCAACCGCCATCAAACCTGCAGCCACGAGCACGGCGTCCGCATGCAGCAGCGCCAGACCGATCGTCGCGGCAAGGGCGATGACCATGCCGCCGATACCGAGGAAATTGCCCTGCTTTGCCGTGCTCTGCTTGGAAAGCCCGGCCAAGGCGAGGATGAACATGAGCGCCGCCAGCAAATAAGCGACGGACTGGAAGCTAACCGCCGTCATTTGGAGCTCCTTTCGAACATCTTCAGCATTCGGTGCGTGACCAAAAAGCCGCCGAATATGTTGATGGAAGCGATGGCGATGGCGATGGCGGCCATGACGAGCACGGCCACGTCATTAGTGCTTGCCGCCTGCACGAGCGCGCCCACGATGATGATGCCCGAGATTGCGTTCGTAACCGACATGAGCGGCGTGTGCAGCGTGTGCGACACGCCCGTGATCACATAGAAGCCGATAACGCATGCAAGCACGAACACGAAGAAATGCCCCGTCATCGTCTCCGGCGCCGCCACGATGAGTGCGACGACGGCGGCGCCTGCGAACGCCTTCCACGCGATGCCGCGGACAGCGCGCGAGTCCTTGTCGTTGCTCTCGAGCAAGTTCTGCGGCTTCTCCTCGCCAGCGCCCGTCTTGTCGTCCTGCTTCGGAGCGGCAGAAACCTTTACCGGCGGAGGCGGCCACATGATTTCGCCATCGCGCGTGACGGTAACGCCTCGCTGGACCTCATCGTCCAGGTCAAGCGCGATCTTGCCATCTTTTGCCGGCGTGGCGAGCTTGAGGAAGTTGACGATGTTCTGTCCGAACAGCTGCGACGCCTGACCGGGCAGGCGGCTAGCCAAATCGGTGTAGCCGATGATCGTCACGCCGTTGTCGGTATGCACGACCTCACCCGGCTTCGACAGCGCGCAGTTGCCGCCGAGCGGGGACGCGCCCATGTCGACGATGACCGAGCCCGGCTTCATGCCGGCGACAGCCTCTTCGGTAATGAGCAACGGAGCTGGGCGTCCGGGCACCTGCGCCGTGGTGATGACGATATCGTTCTTGGCGCACTGGGCGGTGTATACCTCGAGCGTCAGGCGCTGCTGCTCCTCGTCAAGGGCCTTGGCATAGCCGTCGGCGCTTTCCTGCTTGACGGGAATCTCGACAAACGTGCCACCGAGCGACTCCACCTGGTCGGCAACTTCAGGGCGCACGTCGGTCGCCGAGACCTGCGCGCCCATGCTGCCGGCCGTGCCGATGGCCGCCAGACCCGCCACGCCCACGCCGATGACGTACACCTTGGCGGGTGGCACCTTGCCTGCCGCAGTGACTTGACCGCAGAACACGCGGCCGAATTCGCTCGCCGCCTCGACGACGGCACGATAGCCCGCCACGTTCATCATCGACGAGCGCACGTCGAGCGATTGCGCGCGCGAGATGCGCGGCACGGCATCCATGGCCAGCGCCGTGATGCCCATGTCGTGGAACTTCTGGATATCCGCCTCGTTGGTCCACGGATTCATGCGCGAGATCAGCGTGGCACCGCGTTTTACGAGCGCGAGCTCGGCATCGGTCGGCGTGTCCAAACACACGACGATGTCGGCACCCCACGCGTCTTCTTTCGAAACGATTTTCGCGCCCGCCTGCTCATACTGCTCGTCGAAGTAGCTCGCCTTGTCGCCAGCACCTGATTCGACGATGACGTCGTATCCGAGCTTTTGCAGCTTGCCCACGATGTCGGGCGTCGCCGCAACGAGCGTTTGCCCCTCGTGCGGCTCTTTTGGTATGCCTATGACCATACGCCTCCCCCTTCGCTGCTTGAAAACAGCCTGCCATATCCGCTTTGCAGCGGCCGTATTACGCGCTCTGTAAAAAAGATGACCGCACCGAAGGAAATTCCTTCTGCGCAGCCATTACGTAGTTGCGACTGTGAAGCTAAGTATTATGCTCTTTGATTGTGTAGGCGTTATGGAGCGATTGCCATATTTTGAAACGCTTCAATACAAGTTTCTAGAAGCACTCGACAACTCGCACAAACGAACGGCCCGCCAGCCGAAAGACTGACGGGCCACCGAGTGAAACAGCAGTACCAGGCACCGGCATTTCACCGAGTTACTTCACCTTGACCTTCACCTTCACGGTCTTGGTAGCAGCGTTGTAGTTGGCGTTGCCGGCCGCGGTGACATCAACCGTCAGCGTGTAGGTGCCCTTCTTGAGCTTCTTCTTCAACGTGATCTGACCGTTCGAAGCCATCTTGATCTTCTTCTTTGCCTTGATCGACTTCAAATACATTGACAGCGCCCCTGTCAGGAAAACAGCTGAATACCCAAAAACCATCCGCAAAGCGGAGTTCAGGGTCGATTAGCGTACCCTTTTCCGAGTAAGATTTCCGACCTGGCCTTTTGTCGGATCATTTTTGGTTTTGGCAAAAAGGGGTGTGTTAATCGGCCTTTACGCCTAAACATTAAATAACCTTGTGAGACTGCCCAAAATGCTCGATTTGCTATCGCTTCTCGACAGCGGGATACGTCAGCAGGGCCAAGCCGAACGATGCCACGATGAGCACGAGAATGCAGACGATGGTGAGCGAAAAACCGAACGCATCGTTGACGATGCCCCAGATGGTCGTCCCGGTCCCGATGCCCACATCGTAAAGCAAAAGGAACATGCCGTTGGCAGCACCCCATCGGTTTGACGGCGAGTTTTTGACCGCTATCGATTGGTTTACCGGCATCGCAACGCCAAGGCATATGCCATAGGGAACACCCGCAACGTAATACAGCGCGTCGCGAACCGCGCCATCGATCACTCCGAACGACACGACGAGCAGAATCGTGTATGCGACAAGCCCGCATGCGCAGGCGATGCCGAAGATGCGAATCGCGGGCACGCGATCCATGAACGAGCCAGATGACAGGCGGACAACCACCATGGTCACCGCGCCGACGGTGTAGAACAAGCTCGCATTCCCCACGCCGATCGACGTGCCGAACAACCCAGCGAAAAACACCACGAAGCCGATGACCGGCGATAAGGCCATCATGGGTATTGCGCCGGCAAGCGCGCCGGGCTCTATGATGTGGTCCATGATTTCGGCCGCAGAAAGGCGATGGCTCACTTTCGGGACGGCGGTGTTTCCAACATCGCCGCCCCCGGTTAAACATGCATCAGCGGTGCTCGGTCCATCCAGTTCGGACGAAGCACCGCGGCCTGCCCCGCCATTGCCGCCACCGTCACGCTCCGCCTGCGCAATCGCTTCTCGATCGCGAACGCGGACGCGATACGTAGCCGTTTGCGGTAAGCGCTCGACGTTGCGCTCGTATCGGCAAAACGCAATGATGACGATTCCCGCCGTCGCGAAAGCCGCCATACCCCAGTACAGGTTTTCCGCAGGCTCGCTCAACACGAAGAGCAGCCCCAGCGCAGGCCCGAGCGACATCCCCACTGCCTGCCCTAGCCCGTAGTAGCCGATGCCCTCGCCAAGTCGTTCGGCGGGCAACACGTCGGCCGCCGCCGTGGCCGCCGCCGTCGACATCGCGGAAAAACCCACTCCCTGCAAGACCCGCCACAACACGAACAAATCCAAGCTCGCCGCAATCGCCGAACCCAGAACGCCGACGAGGAAAATGACTGAACCAGCGCCCATCACGATAACGCGTCCGCGCAGGTCGATAAGCGGGCCGCACACGACGCGCGCAACCGCAGCCGCAACCGAGAAAACCGCCGCACCGATACCTGCCAAGGTCGCTGTGCCCCCGAGGCGCTCGATATAGACCGACGTTCCCGAGTTGATGCCCTGCCCAACCGTGAAGCAACAGAGGGCGGCCACCAGAATGGCAACGAAAACCGGCGTCCACAATCGCGGACGCTCCCTCTGCTCGACTTGTCCCCCTCGAATTCCCATCGCAAATCACTATAACGCGACCACATCAACACTGGTACTAGGCACCAGTGTTTCACCTATAATTGTGAGTCAGCTAGACTGCGATCGCAGGACTTTTGCAGAGCCAAAAAAGCAACGGCGATTCGCACGGCCGAAGAAAGAAGGAACCATCATGCCCCAATCCGATAAACCGGTCGTTTCAATCGTCCGTTGCGACGCGTACGACAGCGCCGGCGCCATCATCGATTGCGTGCGTCAGGCATGCGACCTGGTCGGCGGGCTGGAATCGCTCATCATGCCGGGCGACACGGTACTGCTGAAGCCCAACCTCGTGCAACCCTATCCCTACGAGACGGGCACCACGACCAACCCGAACCTGGTCGAAGCACTCGCAATCCTCTGCCGCGAAAAGGGCGCGCACCGCATCATAATCGCCGACGGCTCGTGCGTCGGCGCCGACACGCAGCTGGCTTTCGAAAACTGCGGTCTGACCGCCGTGGCCGCGCGCACCGGCGCCGAGCTCGTCGACTTCACGAAATCGGAATTCCAGTACGTGGTCAATCCGCTGGCCAAAAAGATGAAGCGCATCCGTATCCCGCGCGCATTCATCGAATCGAACGTGGTCATCGACCTGCCGGTCATAAAAACGCACGATTCGCTCGAAGTATCGCTGGGCCTGAAGAACATGAAGGGGCTCCTGCAAACCAACGACAAGAAACGCTTCCACAAATGGGGCCTCGCGCAGTCGATCGTGGACCTGAACCACATCGCACGGCCCGACTTGACGATCATCGACGGCACCGTGGGCATGGAAGGCGCCGGCCCCACGTCGGGCGAACCAGTGAACCTAGGCCTGCTCCTGACTTCGAAGGACGTGGTGGCGGCCGACACCGTGGCCCTCGAAGTGATGGGTTACACGCTCGACGAGGTGCCCTACATCCGCATGGCGGGCGAAGCGGGCATCGGGTGCACCGACTTGACTGAAATCGAAATCGAGGGCCTGCCCATCGAGCAGGTACGCCATCCCTTCAAACGCAACAGCATCGACCCCGAACTGCTAGCCGAGATGGGCATCGAGCTGGTCGCTTGCGACGCCTGCAGCGGCTGCGCAAATGCGCTCGCAAGCTTCATGGGCATGCTGAACCGCCGCGATGCGCTGGAGACCATGCGCGACACCGTGTTCCTGTACGGCCAGAGCGTTCGCGAGCTCCCCGAAGAGCGCACGCGCGACAAACGCGTCATCCGCGTGGGCAGCTGCACGCGCAAGCTCGTAGGATACGGCCACTACCTGCCCGGATGTCCGCCGTACCCGTATCACATGCTGAAGGACCTCGGATTGGAATAGCGGTTCGCGACCTGACAGGAGCTGCGACGAGGTGCCAGATTTCTATCCGAGCGGGCGAGCTGCTGGATTGAGCAGCTCGCCCGCCACGCTCGATTAGTGATTCGCGCAAGCCACCCGGCCCTACTCGCCCTCCAGATACTCGCGGCCCAGAGAGGGGTTCATCGTGCAGCGGATGCCTTCGGGTCCGACCTTCGGCCCGGTGCACAGCTGCACGCAGCCCGTGCATTTCACGATCTCGTCCAAACGACCCGCGGCGGCCTTCAGCGGCAGGTCGGGGTCGGCAAGCGAGGCGCGCGCCATGGTCACGAGCTCGGCCTTGCCCGATGCGATGATCTCGTCCGCCAAAACGGGATCGTTGATGCGGCCCGTTGCGATAACGGGGATGTCGACGGCGGCCTTCACCGCTGCAGCGTTTTCCACGAACCCGCCGGGCTCGATCTTCGCGGGCGGGATGATGGCGAACTTCGACGAATACATGCCCTGCGAGCAGTTGATCACGTCGACGCCCGCGTCCTGCAGCATGCGCGCCATGATCGGCGACTCGTCCAGATCGATGCCGCCCTCGACGTAATCGCGCGTGCTCAAGCGGAACGACAGCGGGAAGTCCGCTCCCACGCGCTCGCGCACGGCAGCCACGATTTCGAGCGGGAAACGCATGCGGCCCTCGAGCGAACCGCCGTATCGATCGGTGCGCGCATTCGACACTGGCGACATGAACGTGTTGAGCAGGTACCCGTGCGCGCCGTGAATCTCAATTATGTCGAACCCGCATTCCTTGGCGCGCCGCGCCGTTTCGGCAAATTGCTCGACAAGCTCCTCGATCTCGCCGAGCGAAAGCTCGCGCGGCGTATCGGCGCACGCGGGCTCCTTGATCGCCGACGGCCCAACGGGCTGCACGCCCGAGACGCCCGACGGCACTTGGCGGCCGCCGTGATAAATCTGGCATCCGATAAGCGCGCCCTGATCATGCACGAGCTGGACGAATGCGCGATGCGGCTCGATCATGGAGTCGTCCCACAAACCCGCCTGCCGCTTGAAGCAGTTCGCCTCAGGGCACACACCGTAGTTCTCGGTAAAGATGAGACCCCATCCACCACGCGCCTTGCGCGCATAATAGGCATTCCATTGGTCGCCCGGCAAACCGCTCTCCTCGCAGTATCGCGTTACAATTGCTGAAACGATCATGCGATTCGGCAATTCCAGCGTACCGACCTTGAGGGGCGAAAACAGGTGGTCAAGCATGTGGCTTCCTTTTCTCAAAACGAATAGTTACGAGACAGACCCGAACGCGCTTGCGTCAAGGACCGCTTAAGCTCCCGTATAGGCGTCGTCTTTGCCGTGCGAGAAATCGCGCGAGGCGAGCCAGGCGCGCTCCTCGTCCGTCTCGGGCACGTCGGCGCGCTCCAGTTTGAAAATAACCGGACGCGTGCCATCGTTGCAGCACGCAACCATGATGCGCTCGTCGTTGGTCCACCCCTTCATGATGGCGCCACCGGCGAGCGCCGTGTAGATGTAGCGCGAAATGCAATCCCACGCTTCGGCGCACGGGAACTTCGGATCGCGATCGCGCCCGAAATGCCAGAAATCATCTTTACCGTCCTCGCGCTCGAACAGAAAGGTCTGGCCCACCTCGAAACACGGGCATGGCCCGCTTGCGGGATCCGCCAGGTACTCCGCCTGCAAATCCTCATAACACTTCTTGTCCAGCACCGTCACCGTGCACGTATGCTTCATGAACAACCCCCACGCAAACACTCAACGTAATTGAACGCGGTATTCTGGCCAAAGACCATTGATTGAGCAAATCGATTATCCCTCTCGCTGCTAAGTCGTCGCTCCCCCAAGCCGCACGCAACCTAGAATACTACGCTTTTACGCTGATGCGTCCGACGCAACAAAGCCTCAACCGAGCGAAACGCCGGCACCGACCGAAGGGGAGTCCCCCCAACGGTCGCTGACCGAAAGGGAGACTCCCCTTTGGTCAGTGATGGGCGCCACATGAGGTACCGGCACCTAGTACACGTGTTTCGCTTATGCAAAATCCACAAAGAAACGGGTGCATATCACGGTTAGCGGTATAAAACATTACGAAAAGCAGACCAGGCGATTGCGAAAGGACCCCCTGAGCGCCCGATGTCATACCGAATTGGAATAGACGCTGGCTCGAAGACGATCAAGCTCGTCGCCCTCGACGACGAGGGGCGCATCGCGTACCACGTGTATCAACGGCATCGGTCGAACATCCGCCGCACGCTCTCGCGCATGCTCGAAGCTTTCATCGAACGATACGACAGCTTGGAAGGGCCCATCGCCATCACAGGTTCGGCCGGCATCGCGCTGGCCAATATGCTGGGCCTGCCGTTCGTCCAGGAGGTCATCGCCACGACGACCGCCGTGCGCGAACGGTATCCACGCGTCGACGCCATCGTCGAGCTCGGCGGCGAAGACGCAAAGGTGGTCTACCTGTCCGGCAGGCTGGAACAACGCATGAACGCTACGTGCGCAGGCGGGACGGGCGGGTTCATCGACACCATGGCCAGCATGCTCGGCGTTCGCGCCATCGAGATGAACCAGCTGGCGAAGCGATCGACGCACGAATACCCCATCGCATCGAGATGCGCCGTCTTCGCGCAGACCGACGTCCGCCCGCTGCTCGCAGCCGGCGTCAGCAAGGAAGATATTGCGGCGAGCGCGCTTTCGGCCGTCGTGCGACAAACGCTCGGCGGCCTCGCCTGCGGGCGCCCCCTGCGCGGCACGATCGTGTTTTTGGGCGGCCCCTTCGAATACATCCCCGAGCTGGCCGTCCGCTTCCGCACCGCGCTCGAGCTTGACGAGGAAACGGGCATCCGCCCGTCGAAAGCCCACTTGTTCACGGCAAGCGGCGCTGCCATCGAGGCGGGGCGATTCTCCGCTAACGAGCAAGCTAACCGCAAAAACGAATCGTTGGAACAACGTCCTTCGAACGCCATGCCGCTCTCCCAGCTGCAACAGCTCGTCGTGGAACGTGATTTTCCCGATGACGATCTGGGGCACTTGCCGCCCTTGTTCGAATCGGCCGACGAACGGCGGGCATTCACAAAACGCCATGCCGACGAGCGCTACCCACGAGCGCGCTTCTTCGATAGCGCAGGTCCTCTGTATCTCGGCCTCGACGCTGGGTCAACCACCGTGAAATACGCGCTCCTGAACCAGCGCGGCGAACTCGTGTCGTCGGGCTACCGCGCATCCGACGGCAACGTGCTGGAGACGGCGCTCGTCATGCTCTCCCAGCTCTACCGCACCATCCCCCCGAGCGCTGACGTGTACATCGCGCAATCCGTCGTCGTGGGTTACGGCGACGAGATGCTGAAGCATGCGCTGCGCATCGACTCCGATGTCGTCGAAACAACCGCCCACCTGCGTGCCGCCCAGCACATGCGTCCCGGCGTGACGTTCGTGCTCGACATAGGCGGCCAGGACATGAAGGCCATGTGGGTGAAAAACGGCCAGGTTGTCGACGCCATCCTGAACGAGGCATGCTCGAGCGGATGCGGTGCGTTCATCGAGGGCACGGCGCGTTCCCTCAACATGACGCGCGAAGGGTTCTCCACGGCCGCCCTCGAAGCAAAATCCCCATTCGACCTTGGTACGAAGTGCACCGTTTTCATGACGTCGCGCGTCCGCCACGCCCAAAAGGCCGGAGCCGACACGAACGACATCGCAGCCGGCATCGCCTATTCGGTCGTGCAAAACGCGCTCTACCGCGTCATCGGCCGCGACAAGAGCGCCGATATGGGCGATGACGTCGTGGTGCAGGGCGGCGCCTTCAAATCGGACGCCGTGCTCCGCGCATTCGAGAAGATCACGGGCGCGCACGTCACGCGCCCCAATACCGCACACCTCATGGGAGCCATCGGCGCGGCGCTCATCGCGCGCGACCGGGCAGAAGACCTCGCTCGCTCGGCAGGCGACGAAAACGCCTACGTCGAAAGCAACATTTTGGATGCCAACGAGCTGAAGGCCCTTTTGCCGCGATACTCCGCTATGCAATGCGCGGGCTGCCCGAACGCCTGCATGCTCTCGATCGTCGACTTCGGCGACGGTCGGCATTTCATCAGCGGCAATCGCTGCAACAACGGACAGGATATCGCAGAACGCAAGCTAGACGAGAACAATGATGTAAACGTATCGGAGACCGATATGGCGCTGCCCCGCATGCGCAAACACCGCAAACGCCGAAACCGAACGGAAGCCAGCTTCAATCCACTCATCAACGCCACGCGCGACAGCATTGCGGGTGGCACGCGCGATAACGGGCTCGAGGCAAACGATGCGGCAACCGAAGACGACATCACCATGATCGGGGTCGGGCTGCCATTGCGCGAAAGCGACGAAGACGAATCGGACAACCACGACCAACACGCCACCTCAAACGAGGAAAAGCGCCGAAACGCCCGCAAAGTCCGCATCGTCCCACCCAAGCACGGCGGGTTTACGGGCGGCAAATCGGCTTTCGACTACATGGCCGAGACGATGCACGTCTCGCTCACCAATCTGTACTGTCTGAACCGCACCACGCGCAACGCCGAGGACGATATCGAAAACGATGCGGAACGAGCCTCGATCGGTATCTCGCAAGAACGGGCTGGCAAACGCGCAATACGCCGAAGCGTCGAGGACGGCGGCCGAAGCAAAGAAACGCCCCCCAACGTCGTGGCGTACGAGCAGCAACTCATCTCATCTTACGGCACCAAACCGGCAACCACGCGCCCCGGCGCGACCGTCGGCCTTCCCTGCACGCTTGCTGGATACGAGCAGACGCCGTTCTGGCACACCCTGCTCGTCGAACTTGGATTCGGCGTCATCGTGCCAGACGAAGCGCGTTCGAAAGCGATTCGAAGCGCTGCAGCGGAAAGCGTTCCATCCGAAAGCGTATGCGAGCCCGCGAAAATCACGCACGCAAGGCTGTTCGACGTGCGCATGGCGGGCGCCAATGCCGTCCTGCTCCCCCGATACGAACGCGGCAACCGCTGTCCGGTCATGTGCGGATACGCCGACGCGCTGCTCGATAACGTCGAATTCCTCATGGACGGGTCGGTGCGCACAGTGACACCCTCGCTACGACCCACCAGCCCCAAGCGCATCGCCGCGAACGAGCTCAACGTGACCTCGATCTACGAATCCCTGCGCGACCTCGACCCCGCCGCGCCCGTCACCCGCGCGGAATTCGACGAAGCGTTCGCGCGGGCCCTGGCAGAACATGACGCGTTCGAGAACCACCTGCGCACCAAAACGGAAGAAGCGCTCGCCTGGATCGCCGCCAACGGAGAACGCGGGGGTATCGTGATTGCTGGCCGGCCATATCACGTTGACGCCACGTTGATGCACGGCATCGATGGCGTCGTGCAGCGCCTCGGCTTCGCCGTCCTTTCGGACGCCGGCCTCGCCTCGCTGACGAGCGACATAGACGCCCAGGCCGAGTGGAAGCCGGCAAAGCACCTGCTGAAGCTCGCCAAGTACGTCATCGCGCATCCAGCCCTCGACATGGTCGTGCTGCAGTCGTTCAACTGCGGATACGACGCCATCAGCCTCGGCGATGTGCGCCAATTGCTCACCGACGCAGGTCGCACGTTCACGGCGCTCAAGATAGACGAAATCGTCGATACTGCGCACATTCGCATCCGGCTGCGCACCATGGCCGAGGCCATCGAAGCACGCCGCAGGCGCGAGCGCTCAGGTGCGTCCGAGCAATTGAACGAGACGAAGAACCTGCCAACTGAGCCGCATTCGAATCCTGGTTACGCAAACAAATCCACTGCTCAGGGTTCGGACGCGCACGCTGACGCCGATAAGCACGCGGCGGCGTTCAATGCATCGCGTTGCTCTGGGGATGCCGAGCTCGTTGCAGCTCCCAAAACGACAGGCGTGGTGGCTTTCCCATGCACCACGCCACATTGCAGCCCCGCGCAGGACCTCCTCGACGAAGGCATATCAGATCGCGACCTCGACACCGCGCGGTCCAGCGCACCGGCCGACATCTGCTTCACAGCCGCTTCGCTCGTCGCGCATGCCGTCAACCTCATCCGCGACGGGAACTGCCCCGAAGCCCTCCGCATCCCGCAGGTGTGCCAAGGCTGCATGATAGACGCCCTTCCGCACCTCATAGGACGCGTTTGCGACTACGTCCCCGCCATCGCCTGGGAACACACCGAAACCTCCCAGCTCCTCCCGCCGGCCGCCGCGCAAGCGAGGACGGGCTCCATGCGCGCAGCACGCGTCGGCATCGTGGGCAACCCGCTGCTCTGCTTCGACGAGTACATGAACGAAAACCTAGCCGACTTGCTCGTGGAGCTCGGGGCCGAGCCAGTATGGCCCGACCCTGCAAACCTCTACGTCGACGACGTGCGCTATATCGAGCAGCTCGATGCGTTTGCCGCTGCGGGCGTCGACGCCGTACTGTACCTGCAGAGCTTCGGTTGCCTGAAAGGGCACGTACAAGCCCGCGGCGCGGCCCACAGCTTGGCGGCGCGCTACCCCAGCATGCCCATCACCATACTGGATTACGATCCGGAGTCATCGGCCCTCAACCGCGAGAACCGCATCCGCCTGGCCGTCGCCGCCGCAAAAGCTGGAATGGAACGAATGTGACGGACGGAGGGAGACTCCCGTTCCTGTCGTTACGGCGGCGCCTTTTTATACGCCTGACAAAAGGGAAGCCTCCCCTTTCGTCAACGGCAAGCACCCATCTAGGGCAGGAGCCCCATCCATTGCCAGTAGGGCACGCTGGCAATGAGGCCGATGAGGCAAAACAGCGTATAGGGCAGGCAGTACTTCGCGATATCGGCGTGCCGGCCCATCTCGCCATCGACGGCGTAGAAGCCGGCGAGGTAGACCGGGTTCTGGTACAGCGCGAACCACGGGTTGACCATCGTGAATATGGCCATGCCCACGACCCACGGGTTGATGCCGCAGCTCAGGGCGAGCGGCACCAAAAACACCATCACGATGTTGATGTAGGCCATTTCCGACACGATGAGAAAGCGCAACAGCACCGTGGACAGCCCGATTCCGATGACGAACAGATACGAATTGGACGTAAGCATTTCGAAGACCGGGCCACATGCGCCAACTACCCATTCGCCAATCCCTGCTTGCGCAAAAACACTGCTCAAACCGAAAACCGTGCCCATGAACACGAGCGGCTCCCAATTGATGCCCGTCTTGAACGTCTGCTTGTCCAGGATACCGCACGCCGCCGTGGCAACCATCGCCGTCATGGCGACGATATGCGAGGCGATCCCATGCAAGGGCTCCAACACCCAAGCCGCAACGGTAACGAGGATGATGACGAGCATCTGCTTCTCGTGCATGCTCATGGGGCCGGGGCGCTCGACTGCCGACGCGCCCATTTCGCCCCGGCTTCCGGACGACGGCGCCGCATCATCTCGCCCGTAGACGACCTGCAGCGCCACGTAATTCAGAACGGAAACGATGAGGAACCATGGCAGCGCCGCGACGAACCAATGCGCCATGTCGAACTGCGCGCAAACGTCAGCAGGATAGAGCGCCAGCAGTCCATACCCGATAATCGAGGAACTGATGACCGCGGGCCCAATCGTGCGGATGCCGGTGAACATGGCCAGGAACATGCCCTGCATCTTTTTGCCCTTGCGCTCATACCCCATTGCGTCTCCAATGGCCAGCGCAATGGGCGAGATCATGGACGTCTTGGCCGACAAGCTGGGAATGAGCGGGCCCAAAAGCGTGCCGACGGCGACAAGTCCCGCCGTCTGGGCGCGAAACGTTGCAGGAAACACGCGCAAGATTGCGAGCGCCATGCGTCGCATGAGACCGCACGCCTTCATGCTGGCGCCCAGCGAGAACGCGGCCACAAGCAGCCACCACGTGCTCGAAGCGAACGCCGACATCGACACGTCGACACCCACGTCAGCGCACACGTAGAACAATATGACCATCAGGATGCCCGTCGCGTATTCGGGCAACGCGCCGGCGATCCACCATACGATGGCGCCCATCAGAATGGCCAGGCAACGCACACCTTGCTGGGAAAGCCCAACGTCCGGGCAGGAGAGCGCAAAGGCGACGCCGACCGCCACGCCCAGCACAGCGCCAACAACGCGCTTTGGAAACGTCTTTCCCGCCATCCCGTCTACCTTCTCGCTACTCCGCCCAGTCGTCGACCATTTGCCCCAGTATAGGCCAATTTCAAATCGGCTAAACCCGCCGTCGCGCCGCCGGCGCTGAACAGCGCACCCGCCCCTACGACAATGAAATTACCTGTCTTCGTGAAAATGCGACAGCGCGCACAAACGGATGCTACACTTTGCAATGCACAATAGACCGAGTCAAAACCACGAGGGGAACCAACATGATGAGATCGCCACTGGATGCAATGATTTTCTCTGACGGCAACCGCGAAGGCTTCAAGCGCGTCATCGAGGTGACGCATGCCGAAGAGCCGCAGCGCATCTTCCTGGTCGGGCCGGCCGGCTCCGGCAAGACCACGCTCCTGCGCGCCCGCCAGCTCGAACGCGACCTGCTGTCCACCAAGCACGTCACTTACAAGGAATGCGCCGACATCATCGACGCCATCCGCGCGAACGCCTTCGACGAGGACATGGACGCGCTCGGAACGACCAACGTGCTGCTGCTCGACGACTTCGAGGGCTTCGTCGCTGACAAGGAGCTCGGCGCCTACACCGCCCAGCTGCTGCTCGAAGAGCGCTGCAACCGCGGGTTCGACACGGTCATCACCTCGCGCAAGCCCATTTCCGCCTATGCCGACGAGAAGCCCGAGCTCTACGCGGTGCTGCAGACATTCGACGAGGTCACCATCGAAGCGCTCGAGGGCGACGACCTCATCGCGCTCGTCAAGTCGTTCATCGAGTCGTACGAGGACATCGAGACCGCGCCGAAACTGTCCGAAGAGGCCGTCGACTACATCGTCAACGAACTTGACGCGCCCATAGGCATGAAGGCCAACGCCGTCGACTTCCTGATGACCCATTATCCCTGCGAGCCCGGCGCCGAACTGTCGCTCGACGAGGTAAAGAAGGCCCTCGAGAAGTAACAAAGCGTCATATATCGACCACGCAAGCGTCCAGCATCGCGAACAGCGAGCTGGACGCTTTTTATACATTTGGGGACAGTCCCCAAATGTATAAAAGTTGACGGAAAGCACGATGATTGGCCCTGTCTGCCTGACCCAGCGAACAATTCAGCGGCTCAATCCGAGGACCTTCCAGCAATTCAAACAGGCTCTTTCGATGTAAAACGTCTGCATAAGCAACCATTTTGCTTTGCGCGTGCTATCATTCCCCAGTTACGCGATTTCGTGCCCGCAGTTTGCGCGACCATCCCTGACTTCCAGGTTGCGTCATGCGAGGGCGCAACGAAGCGTTCCGCCAAAACCGCAAGCGCGGGCACGTTGCTTGCAACGAAGAGGAAAGGGAAAGGGGTTCCATGTCCGGAGAAATGACAGTAAGTCAGATTAGCAGCAAGCGCATCGTATACCTGGTGCTGTCCACGGTATCGCTGCTGTTCCTGGGTCTCATCTATGCGTTCTCGATGTTCGCCGCGCCTATGTGCGAGACGTTCGGCCTCGAGAAGCCTGCTGTAGGCCTCACGTTCAACATCATGATGATCATGTTCTGCATCGGCGCGGTCATCGGCTCGCAGATCGAGAAGCGCGTCGGCGTCAAGATCACCATCATCATCTCGGCCATCATGTTCGCCGTCGGCTTCATCGGCACCGCGCTGTTCGCCAACGGCAACGTCATGGCGCTCTACATCTTCTATGGCGTTATCTGCGGCGCTGGCGTCGGCATCGGCTACAACTCGGTCATCGCCACCACCAACGTATGGTTCCCCGACAAGGTCGGCCTGTCCTCCGGCGTCCTCATGATGGGCTTTGGCCTGAGCTCGCTGATCTTCGGCACCATCGCCGTCAACGTTGCCAAGAGCATCGGCCTGGTGTCCACGTTCATCGGCCTCGGCATCATCTCGGCCATCATCATCGTCATCGAAGGCATCATAATTCAGCGCCCGCCTGCCAACATCGTCGAGCTCATGGCTCCCGAGAAGGCCGCCGGCTCTGGCTACGATCCCGCTGACGAGGATTCCGCGCTCAAGACGCCGCTGTTCTACGTGTACTGGGTTTGGGCCATCATCGTCATCGCCATCGGCCTGGCAACCATCGGCAACGCCGCCTCCGACGCCCAGATGGTCGGCTGGGATGCCGGCTTCGCATCGCTGCTCGTCGGCCTGGTCTCCGCCCTTAACGGCGTCGGCCGCGTCATCGTCGGCATGATCTACGACAAGACCAACGTCAAGGTCACGATGATCGTCGACGGCATCGTCGCCATCGCCGCTTGCGCTTGCATCATGGGCGCGTTCACCATGGGCATCCCGGTGCTGTACGTCATCGGCGCGTTCTGCTGCGGCTTCTGCTACGGCGGTGTTCCGGTCGTCGCTTCCGCGTTCGGCCGCCAGCGTTTCGGCGCCAAGAACTACCCGCTGAACCTCTCGCTGTGCAACTTCGCCATCGTGTTCGGCTCTATCCTCAACGTCATCCTGCAGACCGTCATCGGCAACGACGCCCGCCTGGCCATCTTCACGGCCCTGCTGGTCTTCGCCGTCATCGCCGTTGCGGACGCGGCCCTGCCGTTCTCCAAGATGTGGGATCGCGACCAGAAGCTCCTCGAAGAGCGCCGCGCTGCTTACAAGGGCGAATAAACGCAAATATTCAACCGATAAAAAAACAACGCCTGGCACGGGAAGGCGGCTGCGATGGCGCAGCCGCCTTTTTTGCTCGGCGAGTTGTTGCGTTTGCATGTTTGTAATTGCAGATGCCGTTGTAATTGGCACAAGCCTGAGAGATGGCGGAATGCGGGAATGGTTGCTGTCACGCCGGCCTCTCGGCTGCCCGCCCTGGTCAGCGGAAGGGCGCGCTTGCCTACAGCTGCTCGCGTTTTAGCATATTTTAAGCTGGTAGTCGCGCAAACGACGCGCCCTGCCACTGACTAGAGCTGTTTGAAACCGAAAAAGGCGCGAAGCGCTTTCTCAAGGGACGCTTCGCGCCAAAACAAGGAGGGGCTGGGCAAACATCCAAGATTGGGGAATATCTTGACCACGATCTTCAAGCCCAAGCCAGAGGGGGTTGACGTATCCGATAGTTCAATTCCGGATAAGCCACTTGACCTCTCGTAAACAGAATATTCAGTGCCGACACCGAACGCCATCAGCTATTTGAACAGAAGCTCGAATCTAACGCCGACTCATCAGCTGAATGAATTAGAATCGTCCCGCATTCGCAAGCCCTTACTTGCTTGCTTGAAAACAACGCAGAAATGGTGCCTGTTTCGATTAACAAGTGTTAATCGAATAATACGCAATGTGCTAAAATCAAATCTGCTGTTTCGTGGCTACTGAGGTTAACAATGGATAATTGGGCAGAGCTTCTACAAAACGCATTCGAATCGCTACCGGGCGAGGACATCCCTATTCGCAAAGGCCAGGTGTACCTGCTTCCTTGCGGAACCAAAACATATACCTGGCTCATCACCAAGGGCGTCTTCTTTACCACACTGCGGGTCGAAGACGCCGAAGGCGAATTGGCGAACACTGTATGGAGCAAGGGCTGGATCATCCATTCGCTCGACGACGACATCACCCTTCCCGCTCACGCTATGACCGACGGTATTCTGCGCAAGGTGGATTCCGCTGACTTCAACGCTCTCATCCAAAAAGACGCCGCTCTGGGCTTTGCGCTCGCAGAGCACTATCATGCACAGTTCACGCGCACGCTTCTGAACTACCGCCTTGCCGCGCTCGAGCCTTCCAAGCAACGACTGGCTCGCTACGAAGATTTCTTCGCCAATATCCCGGAGCTCGAAGGAGAGAAAATCGACGACACGACCATGTCGTTGTTCATGGGCATGCATCGCGTGTCGGTAAGTCGCCTACGCCGAGAACTGCATAAGGACGACTAGCCCGTTCGAAGAAGCGGATTCCGATCGGATAGCGCCACCGATTGCGGCAAATCAACGGTTCTGGATGCAAAAACGCATATCGTCGTTTGCCATTTGCATGAAATCGACGCTTCTGGACGACATTGAAAACCCACACCCGTCTGAACTGCAGTTTTAAAGTTACTGTAAACAATCGTATATCGAATACGCATCCACAACCGTGCATTTGGCGTACGAGCATGCCTGTTACAACGCGAAACGCATCCAGAACCGCAAATCCTGCGTACCGACCCCGCTCCGACTGCCGAAAGTTCGTCCAGAACCGCACATCTCACGCAGCTCGTGTCTGTAATCGACGGTTCTGGATGCGTCCCCGAATAGCGCACCCCGCTGAACTGCGGTTTTAAAGTGTTGCGGATGGGTCGTATATCGAAAACGCATCCAGACCCGAAGATTCCATGCATCGGCCATGCTCCGACTGTCGAAATCGCGTCCAGAACCGTGTATTCGGCGCAGGCACTCGTCCGGCATCCGATGAAATGCGTCCAGAACCGGACATCCTATGCAGGCACGTGTCCGATGACCGACAAAATGCGTCCAGAACCATGCATTCGACGCAAGGCCGCATCCGCAAAAGCGCAAAGAAGCATCCACGGCCGCACATCGCGCGCATGGTCCTGACGGGACAGGCGCGATGCGCGGCTGCGGACGAAACGAGCAAGAGACCATCCCAACATTGCGGGAGCGATCCCCGAATTCAGCTATCCCTATGCATCGCCATGCGGACGCTCAGGCGGGAAGTCCGGCGTCATGATGCGGCGATAGTACATGCCGTGCTGGTAGAGCGCCGCAGCCGGGTTGTGCGCGAGCACGCGGTCCTTCACGATGAGGTAGGTAACCGGCGCTTCGGAGTGCTTGATGAACAGCGTGTCGTGGCCGACGCACAGGCCCACGATGACGTTAAGGTCGGTGTGCTGCGAGTTTAGGATCTTCGCCTGCACGATGGGATTGCACAGCGACTCGTGCTCGCCAGGACGCACCTTGACGTCCTCGGGAATCTCGACCGTCGTCTTGTCGATACCGCCGACCTTGCAGATAACGGCGCATACGCTCTCGAGCCCCTTGGCCTTGAGCACCTTGGCGAACAGCTGGGTCTCCCGGCGCAAGCCCATACAGGTCGCGATTCCGATCTTCTTGGCGCCGATTTTCTTGGCGAACAACGCAACCTCCTCGACGCGGGTGAGCGCGCCGTAGTACAGGCCCTCGCACTCTGCAGCCGCCTGGAAGATCTTGCGTGTCTCGGGATCGTCGCGATACAGCTCAATCGCCTCGTCGAAGAATTCCTGCGGGTTGTTCGTCGTCATGCAGAAATCCGGCCAATCGCTGTCCAGATGATCGCAATGAAAGTTCCCGCAGTTCGCACACGATTTCTCGAATTCCACCATGTTCCGCCCCTCTCGTTTCCCGTTGTAAAATAGCGGACTATTTTTTCTTGTTGGATTATATTTTCCCAGGTCGTTCTAATCGCCCATTCGAAAATAGTCCGTTATTGCCAAACTAAGCACATCTTCAGCAGACCCTTTTGCAAATAGCCACACGCATCAATATCGATGAATGAGGCACTCTTCGCGCAGTCGCCGCTTGCCGCCTACTCTTCCAGATCCGCATACACCGCCATGGCATACAGCACGTCGGAGATGCGGTTCAGGTACTTCATCAGCTCCGCATCGACTGGCTCCGTGGCCGCGTAATCGATGACCCGCCGCTCGCAACGGCGAGCGACCGTACGCGCGACGTGGAGCGCCGACGACAGCACCGACCCGCCGGGCAGCACGAACTTGAACCCATGCGAATCGACACGATTGGAATATTTATCGCATATCGCCTCGATATCGGCCACATCCTGGGAAACGATATGCAGCTTATCGTCGGTCGAGGCGAGCTGGGCCATCACGCCGACGAGTTTGCTCTCAATCGACTCGATGTCGGCGTTCAATTCCCCTTTGCTCGCCACAGCCCGGGCATAGCCCATAAACGCTTGCAGCTCGTCAACCGTCCCGTACGCCTCGACGCGCAGCGAGTTCTTCGGCACGCGCTCGCCGGTATACAGCGACGTCTCCCCGACATCGCCTATCCGCGTATAGTATCTCACCAACCCTCAGCCTCCTTTTCTTCCAGTCCCTCGGCCATAACATACCGCAATCCGGTTCGCTTCGGTTCGGGCGATGCCGCAGAAGCACCGCCCGAACCGAAGTGAACTCGTAACGCCGTCAAGGTGGAGCCGCCGGGCCGACTCCACCTTCATTCACTCACGCGCTCACGCGCACCTCGGCTTCCTTAGGCAGGAATGGTAATCGCAAAGATCTGCGACATGACCACCGAGATGCTGACCAAGACCAGCGCGTAGGGCAAAACCTTTCGCAGTACCGCGGTCTCGGCACCAACCTGATCGAGCGAGGCAGCGGACTGCTGCAGCTTGACCGGGGTGATAACAGAGGCGAGACCAGCTGCGATGCCGCCGGAGGCGATAACCGCCAGAGGATTGAGCCCGAGGTCGTTCGCGGAAATCAGATTGTAGTTCGCGAACAGGGCAATCGTGGAGGTCTCGGAACCGGTGACGAAACCGGCGAGCAGGCCCAGGAAGCCGTTGGCAACCGGGTACCACCAACCGAACGCCGCAGCTGCGGAATGCGCCCACAAGGCGATGATGTTCGTGTCCTGGTTGGCCGGATCGAGGAACAGGCCGCCGCGGACGGAAGGATCGAACACCTTGCCGGAGTTCATCATGACGTAAGCGATCATGAAGTACACGATGGAGCTGATGGTGGGCGGAGCCCAGCGCTTGTTCCACTTGCTCAGGATCGTGCCCCACGAGGAACCGTTGCGCGGCTTGAGGACCGCGGCCGAAATGAGCGTGGAGACGAGCACCCAGAAGTACGCCTGCCAGATGACGCGCATCGGCTGGCCGGTGTCGCCATCCCACAGGTACACGACCATCGCCATGCTGCCCGTATACAAGGCATCTTTGAGCGGCGTGATGAAATTGGTGATGACGCAGAAGAAGATGAGCAACGCCCACGGGGTGAGGGCCTTCCACAACGGGATTTCGTCTGCAAGCGCGCGGTCTTCGTCGGTGAGCTCGCTATCGTCGAAGAACTGAACGCCCCTGACCTTCATGTACAGCAACATGACGACCAGCGTGCAGAACCCGCAGATAACGCCCATCAACGTGATGCCGGCCGGGAAGATGCGCGAGAAAATCCACGCGAACCCGCCCATGCAAAGACCAGTTATCAGCGCCGCAAGCCAGCCCTCTTTCAGCAACTTGGTGCCACCGGCCATGAGCAGCATCGAGAAGCAGATGCACGGCGTGATGACCGGCAGGTAGTTGGTGAAGTACTCGGAGACGAGCTGTAACGTCGGAGCCTCTCCAGCGCTCGTCACGAAACCTGCACCATTCAAGATGTCGGTCAACGTTACAACGCATGCACCGAGCATCGCGAACGTGCAAAGCGAGTCGTAGCCAATGCAGGGCAGCGCCACGGCGATGACCGTGGTGTAGCCCATCGCGAACATGATCGGCGGCAGGATGATCGCCGGGGTGGCGCCCACCGATACGAGCATCGTGCCGATGACCACGTTCACGACCATGATCTGGCAGGCCTTGTCGCCATGCGAAAACGTTTTGATCCATACGACGATGCGCTGCAAGGCGCCCGTCTCCTGCATGAAGGTAATCTGCAAGAGGGCGAAGAATCCCATGCCGGTAATGGCCATGGAGGCCAAAAGGCCCTTAAGAGACGCGAGCAGCGCTAGCTGGATCGACGTGTTGAAGAACACCACCGCCACGATGATGGTCAGAATCCATCCGATCGTGCCGGTAATGTCGCCACGAACCTTGAAGCCCACGATCATGATTATCATGATGATGATGGGCACGAACGAAATCAGAAGGTTCATTACCTGTTCCCTCCTAACTGTTATCCTAATTGCACCCCGCCCGTCCCCTACACGATGCGGCCGGGCGCTTCTGACATAACTTATTCAGCAACTCTAGTTTTTCCGTCTATAGCGATAGCTGAACCCCGATTACTATCAGATACGCTATAGTAGTAGATGCTCCCCATGAGGGAGCGAACCCAAGCAGGGTGGCAAGGGCTCTCTTTCCCGGCGATGCCCCAGCCACCCTGCGTACGCGCCAAAGCGCGCGGATTCCGATAATTACTCCAGGCCCAAGTCCTTGTTCAGGAGCGCCACGGTCTCTTCAGCCGACGTAGTGTTCGGCAAGCAACGGTTGAAGCCCAAGTTGCGGAAAATCTCCTCGACCTTGCTCCAGTCCTTCATCAGCTCGACGTCGGCAACGGGGTTGCCGCCCACGTACAGGATGATGTCGCCGATGCCGGCCTCGATGCATTTGTCGCGCATGCCCTCGCAGTCGATCTGGCCCATGCCGTACATCGACGAGCACAAAATAGCATCGGCGTCCGACTCGATAGCCGCGTTGATGAATTCCTCCTGCGGAACAACCGCGCCAAGGAACGACACCTTGTAGCCGGCCGCCTTGAATGCCTCGCTGATAACCCAGCCGCCGATGACGTGTGCGTCGGAACCGATAGTGCCCACGACCACGGACTTGTTGGGAGTCCTCTTGTTCTCGCTCATAATTCAGTCCTCCTAGATATTCCGTACTGCCTACACCTGCGGAGCAATTTCCGACGCGAACGTCAGGTCCTTGACCAGCATGTCGAACGACAGCTCCTTGCCTTCGCGCTTCGCGCGCTTCTCGAGCTTCTGGCGGTGGTAGTCGATGACCTCCTGGGGCAGCGGCAAGTCGCCCGGATCCCAATAGCGCTGCGCGCGCTCGTCATCGCGCATGAGGCGCACCTTGCGCTTGGCGGGCTGCCACGGCGTGAGCATCGTGTCGATCCAACCGGCCTCGACGCCCTTGACGAGCGCCTGCACGACGTCGCCGTCGGCGATTTCGAGGCTGCGGTCGAGGATGGTGCGCACCTCGAGCTCGATCATCTCGCGCTCGGTCTTGTACGCCTCGCCCGTGCGGTCGACCATCTGCGTGCCGATGATGCGGTCGAGGTGACGGCTCATGCGCACGGCGTTGGCCATGCCCTCCTTCGTGGGCGTGGCGATGGCCTCGTCGCGGCACTTGAGGATGGCGGTGTCGATGCCGGCGTAGAACGTGGCGATCGTGTTCCAGCACACCATGGCCTCGGCCTCGTCCAGGCGGGGAGGCCACGCGCCCAGGTACGGGAACGCGCTCGTGTAGCAGCGGTGATCGCTCGGCAGGCCCAGCTTGGCCAGGTATTCGCGGGAAAGGTCCTCGGTCACGTCGATGGTGGCGCAGTCCTCGACGGGATGGATGTTCAGGCCGATCTCGAAGCCGAACTGCTTGACGCCCTGAGCGGCACCGATGAAGGTCTGCGCGATCATGACGAGCGCCTTCAGGCCCGGGGAGTCATAACCGGTGAGGTTGGAGGTGATGTGCGGCGTCGTGTGCATGCCGGCTTCCTCGTACTTCGCGGCCAGGCGCGCCTCGTACTGCACGATGCGGATCTCGTCCTCGAGCGGCTGGTGCTTGTCGTGGCTGAACACCTCCTGCAGCGGGCGGCAGTTGCAGGCGTTCCAACCCGATGCCAGCGCGAACTCGGAGGACAGACGCCCATCCTCGTCGGTGGAGTTCATCGTGATGCCTGCCTTCAGCGCCTTGCGGATCTTGCGCGGGCCCTCGAGACCGTAGCACACGATGGGATAGCCGTTGAGCATCGTCTTGCCGTCGGTGCTGGCCAACGTGCGGTCGAGGCCGATCTGGGCCATCTCGAAATTGCATTTGCGCGTATAGGAGTCGGTGAAGATGTTCCACGTGCCCTGCGGCATGAGGGGCGACTCGTCCTCGACGTAGCTCATGCCCTCGATCATGAGCTCGGTCGTCGCCTGGCCGAACTGCGGCTGCAGGTTGTGGATCTTGTTGTTGCGCGCCTCCATCTGCTTGTCGGCGTAGTTGCAGATCTCATGGTACTCGCGCGCGCTCTCGAGCGTCTCCTCGAAGTTCGCAATCTGCTTGCCGGTCTCCCACTGCGGAAGCACTTCCTCGTTGCGGATGCGGAAAAATTCCTCGTCGTCCAACATCTCGTTGTAGACGCGTTCCCCTTGTCTCGCCATATTTAACCTTTCTCTCTTTCTATCTGCCAAGACGAACAGCCGAGCGTCGCCCGAGTCGGATCGCCTCTAGCCACAAACGTTTTTGCCGGCAATGCGGCCGAACACGACGCATTCGGCGATGCCGTTTCCTCCCAGCCGGTCGATGCCATGCAGGCCGCCGCAGCACTCGCCTGCGGCGAACAGGCCGGGAATCGGATTGCCCCATGCGTCCAGAACGCGCGCCTGCGCATCGATGCGCAGGCCGCCCATGCAGTAGTGGACGGAGGGCCACTGCGCGATCGCGTAGAAATCGCCCGCCTCGAGCGGGATCATCTTGTCGGTCGTCGGCTTGCCGAAATCGGCTTGCACGCCCGACGCGATGGCTGCGTTATGGGCGTCGATCGACTGCTCGAACGCTTCCACGTCGAAGCCGCACGCCTCGGCCAGCTCTGCGAGCGTCGGAGCCTTGACGGCGCGACCGCGCCTCACCATGCGCTCGACGTCTTCCGAGCCGATTCCGAGGGCGGCGAATATCGCGTCGTTGAGCACCGAGTAACTCGGTTTCGAGCCCGATGCGATCTGCGCCTGCGAAACGACTTCGCGACTCGCGAGCTCGTTGACGAAGCGCTTCCCCGCCCCGTCGACGTAGACGAGCCCGTAGCCCGTGCCCGAGTAGCACAGGAACGCGCCCTGGTCGATGCCGCCCGACTCGGGGTCGGCGCACGGGTACAGCTGCACGAACTCCATATGGGTCGTATCTGCGCCGATCTCCTTGGCCATGCGGATGACCTCGCCCGTCGCCCCCTTGTGGTTCGTGCAGTTGAACGCATCGGTCAGCGAGGGCTTGTACGAGGTGCGCAGGTCGACGTCGGCCGCATAGCCGCCCGACGCGACGATGACGGCGTTACGGGCGCCGATGTCGCGATGCTGTCCATCTGCAGATTCCACAGCAAGACCAACAACCCTCCCGTCAGCGCCCGCCTCGCGGAATATGTCGGTAACCGCCGTCTTTTTGCGCAGTTCAACGTTCCCATTCGAGCACGCCAGCGCAATCAGGCGGTCAATGACCTCGGCGCCCGAACTTGCCATCTGGTAGCTGCGATAAGCCGAATGACCGCCGATGCGTGGCAAACTCTCACGAAACGCGATACCGGCATCGACCAGCAAATCCAAGCCGGCAGGCGCCTCTTTTGCCAGCACCTCGACCAGTTTCGGATCGTTGTAACCCTGGCCGGCCGCAAGGGTGTCGGACGCATGCAGTTCCCATGAATCGTCGCCCAAGTCGAATTTCTCGCGAAACTTCAGCTTGCTATCCCAGCAACAATAACCTCCACCCGCTATGCGCGAGTTACCGCCCGTATACGACATCTTCTCGACCAAGAGCACGCTACCAACAAGCTTTGACGCCTCATAGGCCGCAGTCAATCCAGCATAGCCCGTCCCGACGACGACCACGTCGAACAGTTCGTCCCACTGTATTTCGGAGCACACGAAGCTCATGATTCCTCAGCTCTCGTGATGCGCCGGGGGATTCGATTCTCCCGGCGCATCGTTGCCAGTCGTAACTTAATCCTGCTTGGTGATGAAATTGAACAGCTCGTAAATGTCGTCGAGCTCGTCGACCTTCAAGCACATCTCGTAGATTTCATCAGCGCGCTCGTTGATGAACGGCTTGTTGGTGAAGTCGACGCAGTCGTAGAAACGACGCTTGAAGTCGGCGTCCTCGAGCGGAGCTTCCTTGGTTCCCGGCGAGATGTCGGTCTGGCCGTTGTACACCGTGCCGTCCTTCATGTAGATGTCAAGGTTCGACGCGTAATGGGGACGTGTGTGGTCGATGCTCGGGTCGCACACGGTCTCGATCTTCTTCGCGAACTCGAGCACCTCGTCATCGAGGATGTACTCGGGCTCGAAATGGGCCAGCTTGACCTCGCGGCGCACGAGTGCGTTGGCGATGCAGTACGGCGTGCCGAATTGCGCGTCGACCTTCGGATTGTCGCCGAGCGAGAACGTGCCCACCAGGTTGTAACCGTAAGTCGGCAACGTCAGCACGATGCGGTCGACGTCCTCGGCCTTGATGCCATATTCGTTCATCATATCGAGCGTCAGCTGAGTGGAACCCTGCGTCATGCCGCAGCTCGGATACTTCTTGAAGCCGAGCATCGGCGCCTTCAGAGGCGCCTCGCCCAAATCGGCGAACTCCGCCTCGGCCGTCGTGCGATCGAGCGTGAACAGGTGATGGTAGCTGTACACGCCGCTCAGGAAGTTGACGGGGCCGGTCAGTCCCTTGTCGGCCAAACGGGCGCACTCGACGCCGGCCTGCGCGACCCAGCCCTCGATGATGCGCACGCCAAGCGCGCCGTCGATGTTGCACTGGAAGCTGCCGCCGCAACGGTTGTATGCAAGCGCCATGGTATGCAGCGCGGTCTTGTGGTCCATGCCGAGCGCCTTCGCGACGCCGGCGGCTGCCGCCATGACGACGGCGATGCCCGTCGGGTCGAACCCGTGGTAATCCTCTTCCTCCAAGTTGAAGCGGAATCCGAACTCGTCGCCCACGGCGAGCGCAGCCATGAAGTCCTTGCCGCTCATCTTGACGCCCCATGCTTCCGCCGCAGCAAGCACAGCCGAAATCATCCCAGAGCCGATGTGAATGCCAGGCTGAGCGTGATCGCACACGTCGAGCGCGCGGCCCATGACGCCATTCACGAACGCAGCCTGCTGAGCGGGCACCTTGCCGCCATGCACGAGCACGGTCGACTCCTCCTTGCCGCCGAGGTCTTTCGCGATCTCGACGACCTCTTCGCATCCGACGTTCGAGCTGCCTGCGATCACGCAGCCCACGTACGTCAGAATCTGCTTCTTGATGATGTCGATGTCGCGCTCGGTGAGATCCTCGTACTTGAAGTTCTCGATCCAATCGATAACTTTGTCTTCGACCTTCATGCGCTTCCTTCCCCTTGTCGTTAACCTAGCTCATTCATGCACGCCGCCGCATTCGGCGACGAAGACGCCTCGTTGCGTTCACGGCCGGCAACGGCTTGGCGGCCGACCAAACTCGATATCTAGCAATTGCCCATAAGCGCGCCGATGCCGTGGGCGCCATCATGCGGATCATGCTCCGGCATCATCTCGGCCTGCGCGGCGATGCGGCCCGGATAATCGATGAACTCGATCTTGTGACCGGTTGCCTCCTTGTCGACGGGAACGAGGTACTTCTTCGCGATGCGCAGCGCCTCGTCCGGATGGTCCTGCGACAGCAAGCCGACCGCGTAGATGATGTAGCTCTTGTCGATGAAGTAGTCGGGATTGACCGGACGCAGGCTCTCGGGGTGTTTCATGTCGAATTTTGCGGCAGGCAACACGCGCTCGGGGCGCTCGCCATAGCGGAAAATGCCCCCGACGCCGATGACCGTCTTCACGTCGAGCAGGTTCTTGCCATACTGCACGTCGATCTCGCCAACCGATATGGTCTGCTTGCGCGCCTCGCCAGCATGGCGACGTACCGCCACATCAGCCGCCGAATAGGCCAACGCGATGTCGAATGCCCATTCCGCTTCGTTCTGCGGCGTGTGATACGTGTGATAGCGCAAGTAGTGCGTGTATTCCTTGGGATCGATGGATTCGGCATCCACCTCGGGGGCGAGCATCTTCATGTTCTCGCGCAGCGCATCGGCACCGACGAGCTCGCAAATCGTATCGGAGTTCCAGCGAATGCCCAAGTCTCCTTCGACCGTGCGCTTGACGGGCGTTTCGGGCAGTCCGCGCAGCACCGTCTGCGACGTGACCGGGCGGACTTCCTCGACGGAATGCACGTTGATGGTCGCTCCGCCTACTTCGAGGATGAGTACGCTACCCATGCCGTGCTCGTTTTTGGAACCTTCGGCTATGAGCGTGGCAGCGTTCAGCGTCGCCTTCGGCGTGGGAATGATGTCGCGCCCGATCCACTCCATCGCGTGCTCGAGCCCCTTGGCCTTGGTGATGTGCTTGACGAAGATCTCGCGGATGACCTCCTGCGCAGGGCCGATGTTCACCTGGTCGACAGCGGGCAGCACGTTGTCGCACACGTACACCTGCTTGCCGCCCTCTTCGAGGATCTCTTGGACGTCGTCCTGGACCGACACGTTGCCACACACGAGAATCGGGCAGTCGATGTCGGAAGCCGCGAGCTTTTCGGCATTGGACAGGATGACTTGCTTGTTCCCGCCATCCGTGCCCCCGGCGAGCATGATGATGTCGCAGTTGGCCTCGACGATCTTGCGCACCTCTGATTTCGAGAGCTCGAAGCCGTAACCGCCGGTCACCTTTGCGCCAGCGCCGCACGCGGCGCGCGTTGCCGCTTCGAGCGTAAGAGCGGGCACGAGGCCAATCGAGATCATGTTCAGGCCGCCAGCGGCTGACGATGACGCATATTTGTCGACATAGTCATCTGGTTTCAGGCCGGTCTTCTCCTCGAGCTCGGCGAGCGCCTTGTTCATGCCAATGCGCACGTCGTCCTCGATGGTGGTCGACGATTGCGCCGTACCGAGAACCGTCTCGGCCTCCAAATCGATTGCCGTCACCTTGGTGTAGGTGCTGCCGAAGTCCACGAGCAAATACGGTTTCATGGCTCCCTCCTGGTATCTGCCGCTTCTTGGGAGTAATTGCGGCCTCGAACGATATAATGGGATTCCCCGAAAGGGGTCCTTGCCGCCCGGTTAGGGATCCAGGGCGGCAAGGGGCGCTTCGCTCCCAGCCCATCGTCATGTGGCGACTCTTCGACTGAAAGCATCCTCAAAGGAGGCGTTGGAGCAGGCATGCGCATGCTGCGATTCGCCCGAGAACCCCCAACACACGGCGAAGCAGCGCTTGGGCATCTGGAAGCGTTTTCCACATGAAGGCGAATGGAGCGGATTGCGGCATGGTGCGGCGATCGCCGTTCGCATATGGCCACAATCGAGCGCATCGAACATCCCCCGTTCGCATAAACACGACACCGCGCAACCACGCGGCAAGTTATGCGGGAGGCGATACTCGTCGCCGCCTGCAGCCCATTCGGAAGGTATTCTGGCTCGAACGCCGCGAAACTCGCACCCGGCCTGCCTTCCCAGTTCCCCAGTGGCTCGCTTGGCCGGATTTGCGTCCATACAGCTGCGGTACAGCGCAGGATTCGCACCTGCTTCCCTCTTTGCGCCACCCGATGGCAGCGCAACCGAACGCGCATGTCCTTGTGACGATAGTAGAGGTTCAGTGCGTTTGTGTCAAGATACAATTAACTTTTGTTCTCGATTTATGTATCATTCCTACCGTGAATTGGAAACTCGTGTTTGGCTGCCAATAATCCGGTGTCAAATCAACGCGCCTTCGCCAAACACGGTGGCGCTTACATCGAGGGGGGATCGATGGAAGAGATCATTGCATTGCTCGAGCATCGCTACGACGAGGGAAGAAACGCGATGTCACGGCCGTTGCTCACCGATGAGGGGAACGCATTGCCCGATCGCTGCCTGATGAGCTTCATGGGCGATGCGCTCTCGCGGTTCGTCGCCGAAGTCGGCTGTAGCCAAATTTCCAACTACCATTCCGAAGTGCGAGATTTCCCGATATACGCAGGCGAATTCGAAGGCAAGACGGTCTGCTTGGTTCAAGCGCCCGTCGGGGCACCTGCCGCCGCCATCCTGGCCGATCTGCTCATCGCCTCCGGCGTGAAGCGCATCGTCGCCTGCGGCGGGTGCGGCGTCATTCGTCCCATTGAGAGCGGGCGCATTCTCGTACCCACCCACGCGCTGCGCGACGAAGGCGCGTCGTTTCACTATATAGAGCCCTCGCGCGAAGTCGAAATCGATGCCGCCGCCGTCGAGACCGCGCAACGAACGCTCGAGGGCCTCGGCCTGCGGCACGAGCAGTGCAAAGTATGGACCTGCGACGGGTTCTTCCGCGAGACGCCGGGTATTGTGCGTAAGCGCGCCGACCAGGGTTACTCGGCCGTCGACATGGAATGCGCCGCACTTGCCGCGGTCGCGCAAGCGTATGGGACCACATTCGCCCAGCTGCTCTACAGCGGCGACACGCTCGCCGACCCCGACAACCACGACGCACGCGGCTGGATCGAGAACCACAGCGCACGCGACATCGCCCTACGCGCTGCGCTTCACGTACTCGCTGCACTGTAGAATGAGCCGACGGGCCTGCCCCATCGGCTCATTTGAGCCCGCCGACTCGTTTCGGGCCATTCGCCGGACGAAGAAAGGAATCGCATGAGCGTAACTGCCGCATTCGGACAAATCGTCATTCTGTTCTTCGGCATCATCGTCGGCTTCGTCGCAACGAAGCTCAAGATAATCGACGATGCCGCCTGCAAGGTCATCACGAACCTCGTGATGAACGTCACGCTGCCCTTCTTCATCGTGTCGACGGGCATAACGACCGGGCAGGCGCTCACGCCGCTGCAGATGCTGCAATACTTCGGGCTGTCGCTTGCCTGCTACGCCATCGCCTACCTCATCGGCTTCGGGCTGGGGCTTTTGCCCCTTTTCGACCGCAAGGACCGCCGCCTGTGCTCGTTCATGACCACGTTCGGCAACACCGGGTTCATGGGGCTGCCGTTCATCGCCGGCCTGTTCGGCAGCGACGCCCTGTTCTTTGCCACGATCTTCAACCTGCCGTTCAACTTCCTCGTGTTCTCGATCGGCATCTACCTGGTATCCGAAGACACCGGAGACACCAAGATCAACCCGAAGATGTTCGTCAACGCCTGCTTAATCGCGTCGATTCTGGCCATCGTGCTATACCTGCTCAACGTGCAGCTTCCCGACATCGCGGTGTCGTGCCTCAACACCGTCGGATCGGCAACCGTGCCGCTGGCCATGCTCATCACCGGCGCTCGCCTGGCCAGCGAATCGTTCAAGAGCGTGTTCGCCGACGCGGGCCTGTACTTGCTGGCGATCGCGAAAATCCTCGTGGTACCGCTCATCGCCTTCGCGCTGCTCTCCCTGACGCTTTCTGACCCGACGCTCATCAAGGTCGGCACGTTGCTCATGGGCATGCCCGTGGCGACCAACGCGACGCTTCTGTGCTTGCAGTACGGCGGCAACGACCGCATGGCATCGCGCGGCGTGTTCCTGTCCACGCTGCTCTCGATTGTCACCATCCCCCTGCTCGTGTTCATCATGGGCTAGCCCCATTGCACTCAAACGGCTTCGTAGAGAGAAAGGACCTTCGCGATGCACCTCGTTCCCTACAGCATCGAAGAGTTCGAGCGCACCTTGACCATGGACGACTTCCGCACCAACTATCTCGACGCGCAAACGTGCAGTGCCGCCTGCGCGGCATGCGACAAGTTCGGGAAAAACTGGACCTGCCCACCGTTTGACTTCGTGGCCGAAGCGCTGCTGAAAAGCTACGCGACGATGGACGTAATTTGCAGTAAGGCGACCCTCATGCGCAGCGCGATTTACCCGGTGCCGGCTGATAAATGCCCCGTTTATGTCAACGACACCTATGCATTGATCAAGCTGGTGGTCGAAGACAAGCTACTCGCCCGCGAGAAGCGCGAGCCGGGTTCCGTTGCCCTCTTCCCCGGATCGTGCATGCGCTGCCCTCACGGATGCAAGCGTGCCGAAGGGCAACCCTGCGTGAGCCCCAACACGATGCGCTACTCGCTCGAAGCGTTCGGCGGAATGCTCGGCCCGCTCGTGAAGGACCTCTTCGACGAGGAATTCTGCTGGAGCGGTCCCGACGAGTTGCCTGAGTATTTCCTGCTCGTGAGCGCCATCCTCAAAGACGAAATCTGACACTTCGACGTAGTCGCCGTCAGGCCCCTACGAGGCGGCCGCACGATTAACGACGTGGTTTTCCCAGGCAATCAGGGAAACCTCGAGAAAACCCGCACGCACGAGGTCGACCCCGCGTTCGCCATCATGCATGACCGTGCATCGGGAACAGTCCTTGTAACCCTTGCTCGTGTACCGGAAGTCGCCACCACAGCTATCCCCTAGCGGATAAAGCGGGCAATAGCAGAACATGCAGTTGAAGCGCTCGGAATCCACGCCCTCGTGACAGGGAAAATACGCGCATGCTTTGTTCGAGAAGAAGAACGTCCCGTTGCTTTCAGGCTTTTCATGCCGCTCCGGAAAAACATCTCCCATAAGAATCACTTCCGCATCGTTGCTCCATCCTTCTACTATTGTAGCATATATTTCTATATATTTGTTGCATTTGTTTATTACTTATTAAGCATTTGTTGCTTAATACTCTACTGCACCGCAAATAAGCCTGATATCCGTCGTTTCTCTAGCGATTGGGACTACGTGTCCATTTACATGCACAAACAAACTGGCCTGCGTTAAAATAAGGATTTGTGTTATATGGCTTGCCGTGCTCCGCGCGCGCAAGCACCGCAAGCGGGACCACCCCTGACAGCGTCCCACTATATAGAATAACCATGCGAAACGCGCCCTCACGCACTTCGCCACTATCAAGGGAGAGTACACACGATGTCCGACAAGCAGATCATCGACCTCGATCCGAAACAGTTCAAGATGAACGACTACGACAACGTCCGCATCACCATGCCGGCCAAACCCGCCATGACCGCGGACGACATCGACGCGCAGCTGTTCCAGTACGTCGTAAGCGGCGGCAAGAAGATCAAGTCCATCGCCGACCTCGACGACGACTGGGTAAAGGCCAACTTCGACATGTACGAAACCATCGACGAGGTTCGTCAGGCCATCAAGGACCAGTACGACCACGACATGGAGTTCGAGATGAGCGACCTGAAGTTCCGCGTCTGCTGCGACGCCCTGCTCGCCCGCCTCGAAGGCGAAGTGCCGGAAGACATCCTCGCGCACAACATCGAGGTCGTACGCGAGGGCAACGCCGAGCGCCTGAAGGAAATGCATATCTCCATGGAGCAGTATCTGCGCGAGGAGCATCTCACCCCCGAGCAGTACGATCAAAAGCTGCGTGACGAAACGCTCTACCAGATGCGCCTCAACGTCGCCATCGACATCATGGCCGACGTGCTGGGCATGCAGGTGGGCAACCATCAGTTGACCGAGTACCTCTCCACGCCCGACCCCGAGGCGTTCATTGCCGAAATTCGCGAGAAGGGCCAGGTCGAGAACGCCCGTCGCGCCGCCGTGCGCGTCAAGACGATGCGCCGCGTGGTCGACACCGCCATCGTGAAGGAAGAGGGCGCACCCGAAGAGCCCGAACCCAAGAAGAAGATGCCCGTCATCGTCGACGAAGACGAACTGGACATGATCACCATCGACAACATGCCGCCGACGCAGATCCGCGACGACGGCGCGACTCCCTCCGGGTTCCGCATCATCAGCGAATAGCCCACGAGCCGGCAGTCTACATTCCATCAGGACAACACGGGCGCGTACGAGTACGCGCCCGCTAACGGATACGAGCAAGCGAGGTATACGCAATGAAAGTAGAACGGGTACGAGAAAAGGATGGCAAGCTCGAACTTCTCGTCGAGCTCTCGGGCGCCGAAGTCGCCGAGGAGATCCAGCGCATTGCCGCCTTCGAAATCGGCAAGAACGGCTACGAGTACGATAACGAGTCCAAAATCTCTCCGGCCGAGTTCATCCGCGACCGCATGGGCGACGTGGAGTCCGCGTTCGTGTTCGACGAGGGCATCATGCGCCATCGCGCATCGTTCGCACTGACCGCAGCCAAGGTCGACGCCATCGGCGCACCGGTGTTCCGCTGCATCGAGCACGCGGAGGAGGGCAAGCCGTTCGAGTACCACATGGTCTGCGTCCCCGTCCCCGAGTTCGAGCTCGACGACTACGGCCCCGTCAGCATCACGCTTCCCGGCTACGTGATCAAGGAAGAGGAGATCGACGAGGAGATCCAGCACATGGCCGAAGCCGCCGCCGTCTCCGTCACCGACGAGAGCCACGACGTCGTGCGCAAGGGCGATAAGGTCGAGCTGGCCATGCAAACCACCATGGGCGGCAAGAAGGTCAAGCCGCTCTGCAGCGATGGCCGCGAATACACCACCGGCATCCTGGCCATGCCCGATGACTTCGATGACGCCGTAATCGGCATGAAGGTCGGCGAGACCAAGACGTTCACGTTCATGGGTCCCGACCTGGCATTCAACGAAGACGGCAGCGTCAAGATGGACGAATACGAGACCACCGTCACCATCAAGCGCATCTTGGGAACCGAGACGCCCGAAATGAACGACGGCTGGGCGCGCACGATCATGCCCGGCGTGAAGAACATGGCGGACCTGCGCGAGAAGGTGCGCGAGAAGGTCGCGAAGCGCCATGAAGATGATCAGCAGCGTCAGGCAGAGCTGCTCGCCAGCAACGAGCTTGCCAAGCGGTTCAAGGGCAACATCTCCGACTTGATTTACGGCGTCGCCGTCAAGGAGGCCCGCGAGAACCTGAACAATCGGCTCAAGGACAAGAACCAGTCGATGGAGCAGTACCTGGCCCAGGAAGGCCTCACGCAAGAGCAGCTCAACCAGCAGATGATGATGCAGGTACGCAACCAGCTCACCCGCCAGTTCGCGCTCAACGCCTACGCCAAACACAAGAAGCTGGCCGTGAACGACAACGACCTCAACCTGTTCTTCGAGTCGATCGCGCCCAACCAGGCCAACCTCGCGCATGCCGACTTCAAGCGCGACGGCCGCATGTACGCAGCGCGCTGCGCAGCCTTGCGCCTGAAGGCTTGCCGCCTGCTCGTCGAGAACGCCAACATCAAGCGCATCGGCGCGGAATCGTAAGCAGTTCGAAACGCTTCAGACCGCTTGCTCCAAGCCCAACACGCCAACGGCGCCCGCCCAAAGCGGGCGCCGTTTTCTTGCTGGCCCCTTCCCCATAGCCCTGCCTCCTGATTTTGTCATAAAAAGGGACAGTCCTTTTTATGACGTCGAGCTCGGACGATTATATGCGGGGCATGAGGACAGTTGCTTTCGGATTGATAGCGTTTCTACTCGTTATTGATTTTTTCGCGCCTTAGTTGCAATTGTCTAGTATTATGTGCAATACAAAAGGGAACGCATATCACCCGCCAAGTATGAGTACTAGTTTATTTTGCCCGTTCAGGCTCCTAATACAGGAAGCTGTACGTGGCTTCGGAAAACAAGCGAGCAGCAAGGCGGACTCCGAGGGGAACACGGACCCATCGTCTGTGGAAAGGGAGTGCAACGGAGATGAAGGATGCGTCGCAAGAGACAACGACGCTTCTTACAGAGGACGATGTCCGCGCGAACGAAGCCGGTGAACTGAGCGTCACGGGCTTTTCCGTCATGTGCGCGTGGCACTTCCTCACACTGTTCACCGCAATGCCCGCAAGCGGCGACATGGCTCTAGAAGGCCGTCCATTCCTGCTCCAGCTGGTCCTGTACTTCTCGCTTGCCCTGTCATACGGAGTGCTTTCGTTTGCCTCGGGACCCTTGCTGAAAACGCTATACCATCGCGGTAAGCGTTGGTCTGTAACCAACTTGATTACCGGACTGTTCGCAACAGCCGCTAGCGCCATGGCGGTACTCTCGATTGACGCGGCCTTGCCCGTGCGAATCGTCGCCTACGTCCTGCTTGGCTTGTCCCAGGCACTGCTGATGTTCCCCTGGCTGCAACTGCCCTCGATCAGCAACGACAAAGGCGGCAGCTACCGCAACCTCGGCTTCAACATGGGCCTCGGCGGCCTTGTCGCCATCGTCATCGGTAGCCTGCAAATCCCGCTCTACCATATAGGTTTCTGCATTTTGCCTCTCATCGCAAACGTGCTCGTCGTCGTATATTGGAACCGCAGCCGTCACGTGACAAACGATGACGAGGAGAAGAACCGTTTGTCGCTCGGCGGGACGATACGCGCGAATACGCATTTCATCGTGTACGGAATCGCGTTCGGGCTGTGCCAGTTCATGTTCTCGCAAGCGTTCGGGCCGCAAGACATGGTCTCCTTTGCGCTCAACACCATTTGGCCGCTACTCGGTATCGTGCTATCTGCGGTCATCGTCTACCTCATGCCCGTTCGGTACTTCCGCATCCAAGGCGTGTTTTCGGCGCAGCGATTCGGAATGGTATTCTTCGTCACCGCCATCATCGTAGCGGTCTACCTCAACGCTACCGAAGGCGCCTTTGACGAACAATTCATGCGCACGGGCGCCTACTCCTCCCAGGCCCTGTTCCTCGCGGGATTCAACATCTTCGACTTCGTGTTCATGACCACGTCGTTCACCTGGGCGGCACGGCTCGAAACCGACTTCGCCGCTTACATTGGCGCCAATCGCTCCGTTCTGTACCTCAGCATGGGGGTCGGCCTCGGCCTGGGTTGGCTTATCGGCCAGTACTTTATGTTCATTCCCGCTATCCCAATCGCCGTCAGCGGACTCGTCATCGTCGTTCTGTGCATCACCACGCTACCGCCCTTCGACGACTTCGCTCCGTACGCGCGCATCGTTACTGCGGAACGCATGAAGCGTGACGCCGAAAAGGCCGAAGCCGAGCGAGAGGCTCGCGCCGCCGAAGAGCGCGTCGCGGTCGAGAAAGCCAAGAACGCCAGCTGGTCCAATCGCGTGAACGCCATCGCGGACGAGCATGAACTGTCCAAGCGCGAGCGCGAGATTCTTTTCTACCTGGCGAAGGGACGCAACGCCGCCTTCATCCAGCAAGAGCTCTGGATTTCCATCCATACGGTCAAAACCCATATCGCCAACATCTACCGCAAGCTCGAAGTGCACTCCATCCAGGAAGTGCTCGACATGGTGGACAACCAAGCCGACAAGGGCGACTCCAAGTAACCACCACCCGCCATCTGGCTGGAAGCCGACAAGGTGTCAGACGCTCATATCCAATGCATTAAAACGCCCCAGGGCATACTGCGGACAGGTCCAAAGCGTATCCTCGGGCAATAGTTAAACGCGCAGTTCAGCTAGAATTTCCCTATCCAACTTCATACGTGATTAATCCGTGCCATCTGCGCCGTACAACCCTGCGGCACACGCGCGAATGACTACAATTTGTAGATGGATAAGGAGGTATGCCATCATGCAACAATTCAAGACCGAGAGCAAGAAGCTGCTCGATCTGGTTATCAACTCGATTTACTCGAACAAGGAGGTTTTCCTTCGCGAGCTCATCTCCAACGCGTCGGACTCGCTCGACAAGGTGATCCTCAAAGCTGCAATGGAAGGCGAGGAGCTCGACCGCGACAGCCTCGAGATCAACCTCGACTATGACGTCGACGAGCGTACGATCACCGTATCCGACAACGGCATCGGCATGTCGGCCGAAGAGCTCGCCGAAAACCTTGGCACCATAGCCCACTCCGCCAGCTTGGAGATGAAGCGCACCGAGGAAGCCGAAGAGAACGAGGACGTCGACATCATCGGCCAGTTCGGCGTCGGCTTCTACTCGTCGTTCATGGTCGCCGATCATGTGAAGGTCATTTCGCGCGCCTACGGCAGCGACGAAGCCAACATCTGGGAAAGCGACGGCCTCGAGGGCTTCACTATCACGCCCGGCGAGCGCGACCACTACGGCACGGACGTCATCCTGCATCTGCGCCCCAACGGAGGCGGCAACGACTACGGCAAGTTCCTCAGCCATCCGTCGATCGCCGAGCTAGTCAAGCGCCACAGCAACTACATCCGCTACCCCATCTATCTCGAGGTGAGCGGCCAGCGCGAAGTCCCCAAACCCGAAGGCGTCAAATACTGGGAGCCGACGTTCGAGGACTACACCGAACGGCGTATCCTCAACTCGATGATCCCCATCTGGGCAAAACCGCGCAACGAGGTGTCCCAAAAGGACTACGACGACTTCTACAAAGCCGAGTTCAACGACACGAAGGACCCCCTGCGCATCATCTCGATGCATGCGCGCGGCGGCCGCAGCTGCGACGTGCTGCTCTATATCCCCGCCGAGCCGCCGGCGGACCTGTACAGCGCCGACTACAAGAAGGGCCTCGAGCTGTACAGCTCGGGCGTCATGATCATGGAGCAATGCGAGACGCTCATCCCCGAATACTTCGGGTTCGTGCGCGGCATCGTGGACAGCCCTGACATCACGCTCAACCTCTCGCGCGAAACCATGCAGGAAGATCAGTTCCTCAAGGCCATCGCCAAGCAAATCGACAAGCGCCTCATCATGGAGATGGAGGCCATGCGCGACAACGAGCGTGCGGAATACGTCGAGCTGTACAACAATTTCGGCCGCATGTTCAAGTTCGCGACCTATGCTACGTTCGGCGCGCTCAACGAAAAGATGGAAGACCTGCTGATGTTCTATACGGCCAAGCAGGACGAGCCCGTCACGCTGAAGGAATACCAAGACGCGATGCCGTCGAACCAGCCTTACCTGTTCTTCGCGTCGGGCGATGACGCTGGCCGTCTCGAGGCCTCTCCGTCGGTTGCGGCCGTCACATCGCGCGGCTTCGACGTGCTGCTGTGCAGCGAGAGCATCGACGAGCTGACGCTCATGACCCTCCGGGAATACCACGGCATTCCCATCAAGAACGTGACGTCGAACGACCTCGGCCTCGACGACATGGCCGAGCTTCAGCTGGTCAACGAAACCAATTCCGAGAACCGCAAGCTCTTCGCGGCCATCAAGCAAGCGCTTCCGCCTGATGTCGTCGAGGTGTGCGCAACGGCGCGACTGTCGACCGTACCGGCCTGCATCACGGCAAAAGGCCCCATCAGCCTCGGCATGGAGAAATACTTTGCCTCGATGCCAACCGAAATGGGCGGCCGACCGCAGATCCAACACGCCCTCGAGCTCAACCCCAAGCACCGTATCTTCCAAACGCTGCAGCAGGCGTTTGCGGAAGGAGACGACCAGAAGGTCGCCAACTACGCATGGGTCCTGTACGGCCAGGCGATGCTCACCGAGGGATTGAACGTCGGCGACCTTGCGGCATATTCGAATGCGGTCTATTCTTTGATGTAGCAAAAAAGCCCTGAGGGGGGCATGGTTAAACGAAAGGAAGTCTACCAACATGCAGTACAGCACTATCGGAGATGTAAAAGTATCCCGCTTGGGCATCGGCACCAAGCGGTTCCCCATGCAAAACGAAACGCACGTCGAGAGGCTCGACTACGATCAGGCAAATGCCATCGCCGACGTTGCGTTTGCTTCGGGAATCAACTTCTTCGATACGTCATACTCGACCCGCAAAGGCGAGGCGGAGGTGTTCCTCGGCCAGCTCGAGGAAACCCATCCGGGCGAGTTCTACGTCGCGACCAACTACTTCGAGATGGTCGACCCCCGCTTCGAATACGTCTTCCAGAAGCAGCTGAAGAAGCTCGAGACCGAATGCATCGATTTCTACACCATCGAAGGCGTATGCGACCTCACCTACACGCGCGACATCGACTCCGGCGCAGTTGACTTCCTGTTCAAGATGAAGGAAGAGGGCAGAATCGCCCAACTCGGTTTCTCATCTGAACTCAATGCCGAGAACCTCAAGAAGTACATGGGACTGTATCCCTGGGATTACGTGCGCATGAAGGTCAACTACTACGACTGGTTCCAGCGCGGCGTGCGCGAACAGTACGAAGAGGCTACCGAGGCCGGTCTGCCCATCGTGGCGCATGCGCCGCTGCGCGTCGGCAACGTGGAGCACCTCAAGCCCCACGCGCTCGAGGTCCTCAAGGCCGCCAACCCCGACCGCACGTCGATCGACTGGGCACTGCGTTTCGTTAAATCGCTCGACAACGTGCGCACCGTCACCTGCAACGTCCACTCTGCAAAGGCCGCCGAGGAAAACGCGGCCGTATTCGAGGATGACGTCGTGCTTTCAGAAGACGAATTCGCAGTGCTCGAGGAAACGGCTGCACAGCAGAAGCTGTTCCGCCCCCGCTCGTAACACGCCGCCACGCAACCAATAGTTTTGCCGACCAGGCGGCGCCTTTGAGCTCCGCCTGGTTTTCTTTTTCGCAAAGTCAAATGCGGGCGCGGTGCCAATCCGAAATGCGCAAAGACATCGCGCCGCCGCCATCGAAAGGAATGCCTGATGTCATGGAATAGGGACCGCATCGACGGCGTCGCCATAGCGAGCGCGCCGGAAGACTACGCTGCATTCGAGGCTATCGGACTTTCCGAGATTTCCGACGCCGCCGTTTTGGACATGGGCTGCTTCGATGGATTCAACACCGTGCTCAAGTTTGCACCTTACGCAAACATCCAGAGAATCGTCGGCGTTGACCCGTCATCCGACGCGCTCGAAATCGCCGCTACCGCGACCGATGACGCACGGTTCGAGTGGAAACAATCCGATTGCGAAACATATGAAGGCCCAGAGAGCGCATTTGACGTCGTGTATTTCTCGCACGTGTTCCAACATCTGGCCGACAAGGAAGCAGGCCTTAGAAACGTTTACAGGCTCTTGAAGCCCGGTGGCTACATTGTCATCAAGACCATCGACGACTCCAACAAGATGTCGTATCCCGATCCTGAGAACGTCATGAAACGGCTCTTTGCGCTGTACGAGAAGCACACGCTTCCGTTCACACCCCACACGAGCCACACCGACCGCAACAATGGATCGAAGTGCTATACGCTCCTCAAGCATGCAGGATTCGAAAACATCGCTATAAGGACAACGCTTGCAGATACGTCTGGAAAGTCGCTCGAAGAGCGCCGCGCGCTCTTCGAGCGCTGCACGTATTTCCGCAAGCGCATCCCCGAAGGCACCGACCCCGCAGTCGCTGCAGAGATCAAGTCGCTTCTCTCTGCGTGGGAAGCGATGTTTGAGCGCGACGACTACTACTACGCTTCGACCACGTTCATCGTAATCGCGGAAAAACCCGACCACGACAATCCGGCTAAGACCTATCATGGGCCGCTTTTCGGAAAGTCAGAGAATCCATTCGCCAAGCAATCACGCAACGATGGCCAGTCCGCTTCAGAAGGCGCTAACGAAGCTGCCTGGAAGCTGGCGACGATGACGGAAAACGACCTCGGCCAAGTGATGCGCATCGAGCTCAGATCGTTCCCTGACCCCTGGACGCCAGTCGCCTACGCTATGGAGTTGCGCTACAACGCCAGCGGAAGCTATCTCGTCGCGAAGAACGCCTCCGGCACAATCGGCGGCTACGTCGGATGGTGGGAGGCGAATCAAGTAGCCACGATTGCCAATATTGCCGTAGACCCGGATATAAGGCGAAGTGGTATTGGCCGGTTGCTTCTCGATGCTGCGTGCAACGCTGCTGCATCGCGCGGTTGTGCGATCATGCAGCTGCAAGTGCGCGCGCAAAACGATACCGCTCGGTCTTTCTATGCGGCCATGGGCTTCGTGGAGCACTCCATCACCCACGACTACTACACGAACCCCGATGACGACGCAGTGATACTCTACAAACCGCTCTAAGGTAACGTTTACTTCCGACGCTTCTTGCGCCTCGCCTTATCAGCTGCACGAACGCGACGATCGAGCTCCTCCTGCCACGCTTCGCGCATCGGCTTCATCTTGGTGCGCTCGATGAACGTTGCAACGAGCAAGATGACGAACGAGACGATGAGCACGACAACCGGAATCGTCACGTCGTCCATGCTGCCACGCGCCAGGAACATAGCGATGATGATGAGCAAACTCGCCACGACCACGAGCGCATACCACACGCGTCTGACCCTCTTGAATTCCTCGGTCGGCGGAACGCGCTTGTTGCGCGAGCGCTGGAAGAAGATCTTGTCGACGTCGGCCTCTGTGGCACCATGCGCGCCCTTCGACTGCGCAAGCGCCAGCTCGTTGATCTTGTTCCACGCATTGATGTCTTCGCGAATGGGACGCACGCGCCCGACGATGATGGCCACGAATACAGCAGCGACGATCGCTGCGAGGATGAGCAGGTTATTCTGCATATCCTCGTCAATGTACCCATAGCTGTAAAGCCCCATCGAGGCTAGCATGATGGCAAACGCTATGACGACCAGCACAACGACGATTATGCGGTAACGCTTGAAGTCATCGAAAAGCCCGAGGATGCGCTCGTCGATCTCCACTCCGCTTGTCGCGGCTTTGTTGAGCGCGGATTGTACGGTTTCGCGCGAAGAATCCTCGCCGGCGATCTGCCCCTTTTCGTTAAGGACCGTATCAAGGCCCTTCGTCTGACGTTCTATAGACTGGCCACCCTCTTCTTTGGCGCGGCGCATCGTCTCCTGCTTTGCTTTAATACCAGCCTTGCGGCGATCCTTGTTGCTCATTCTTATCTTCCTCGAATGTGTCTAATTCTTCTTCTTGCGCATTCTGTCGCGAACCTGGAACTCGGACATCCCGTAGTTGTCACGCGCCCACTTCGTTCGCAGCGGACGCATCTTTGTCCTATCGAAATAGAAGGCCACGACTACGAGAATGATGGCGGCAAGCAACAGAAGCGTTGCTACGAGCGACAACGACGGCATGGCCAAGTACAGAGCCACAGCCACAACCGCCACAACCGCAGCGATCGCGTAAATCATAATCCACGTCTTTCGCAGGGCTTTGTATTCCTCGGTTTCGGGAATGAGCTCGGTGCGCGCGTCGCGTTCGAATATCTTGAAGAAGTCATCCATATCGGGAAGGCTTCTCTGCTCGATACGAACGCCATCCGGAGCATCGTGGTCCACGATGCTGACGTAATACTTGTCGTACGACCTGATCTTCTTCTTGAACGGCCTCGTCCGCGTAAATGCGAAGACGAGCATCATCACGATGAAAAGATTAGCAATCGACATCATGAGATTGAAAATCTTTAGCTGGATGATGTTTGCCTGCAGAAGCCCTATTGAGAGCAAAACGGTGGAGAACCCGAGAATGGCAAGGACAAGCGTCCATATTCTCCATTTACGGTACTCGTTTGTGAGATACGTTAAGAATGTATCATCTTCTTCGGCTGACTCTGCATCAGACTCAAGCGACTCTTCGCTTGCAATCGACTCATCATCCGCCACCGACTCGGTTTCCATCGGAGCCCTTTCCACGACAGCCTCGTTCTCGTCGAGTCCGCGCTCGTCTACGGTTGAGTTCTTCTGGTCGTTTGTTTCCTTTGTCACTTCCAGCAACACCTTTCATGGTTCCGAGTGACTATCGACAAATTCCTTCTTCCCAATAGCCCATTTTAAGGGCATAACAGGCAGCCTCGTTCCTAACAGGAAAAAAGCCGCATCTTCTATACTCGTCTATCAAGCCCCTAATAGCATCTCGGAATTGCAGATAGTATTCTTTTGCTATCAGGGGTTTGACAGAATGTGGTTGAACTTAAAAGAGCAGGACCGCATCGGGGCGGTCCTGCTCCTTAGGCAATCAATGCCGATTCGTGAGCCCTCGCTACGCCGGAATGGTAATGGCGAAGATCTGGGACATCACAACCGATATCGCTACCAAGATTACCGCGTAAGGCAGAACCTTCGCGAGAACCTGGGACTCAGCACCAACCTGGTCGAGCGATGCGGCAGCCTGCTGCAGCTTAACCGGGGTGATGACGGAGGCCAGACCAGCGGCAACGCCACCGGACGCGATAACCGCGAGCGGGTTGAGGCCGAGGTCAGCAGCAGAAATCAGGTTGTAGTTCGCGAACAGAGCAACCGTGGAGGTCTCGGAACCGGTAACGAAGCCGGCGAGCAGGCCCAGGAAGCCGTTTGCGACCGGGTACCACCAACCGAAGAAGGCGGCAGCGGAGTGTGCCCAGAGGGCGATGATGTTGCTGTCCTCGACGGGCAGCGCGAGGCCGGTCTTGACCGTCGGGTCGAAAACCTTGCCAGAGTTCATCATGACGAATGCGATCATGAAGTAAACGATCGAGGAGATCGTCGGAGGAGCCCAGCGGTGGTTCCACTTGCTGAGGATGGTGCCCCAGGAGGAGCCGTTGCGCGGCTTCAGGACAGCAGCGGAGATGAGCGTCGAAACGAGTACCCAGAAGTAAGCGTTCCAGATGACGCGCATCGGCTGACCGGAGTCGCCTTCCCACAGGTAGACGACCATGGCCATCGGGCCTTTGTACAGGACGTCCTTCAGCGGACCGACGAAGTTCGTGATGACGCAGAAGAAGATGAGCAGCGCCCACGGGGTGAGAGCCTTCCACAGCGGAACCTCAGCCTCGAGTGCAAGGTCTTCCTCGGTGAGAGCTTCGCGGTTGAAGAACTCGACACCGCGAATCTTCATGTAAATCAGCATAATGACCAGCGTGCAAGCGCCGCAGATGACGCCCATCAGCGTGATGCCAGCCGGGAAGACGCGGGAGAACAGCCACGCAAAACCGCCCATGCAAAAACCGGTAATAAGAGCTGCAAGCCAGCCTTCCTTCAGGAGCTTCGTGCCACCAGCCATGATTAGCATCGAGAAGCAGATGCACGGCGTAATGATCGGCAGGTAGTTCGTGAAGTATTCAGCGGTCATCTGAAGCGTCGGAGCCTCGCCAGCGCTCGTCGTCCAACCAGCACCGGTCAGGATGTCGGTCAGAGAAACGATCGTTGCACCAAGCATTGCGAACGTGCACAGGGAGTCATAACCGATGCAGGGCAGAGCAACGGCGATAACCGTCGTGTAGCCCATAGCGAACATAATCGGCGGCAAGATGATAGCGGGCGTAGCGCCTACGCACACGAGCATCGAGCCGATGACAACGTTGATGACCATGATCTGGCAAGCCTTGTCGCCGTGCGAGAAGGTCTTGATCCAGATGACGATGCGCTGCAGTGCGCCGGTCTCCTGCATGAAGGTGATCTGCAACAGCGCGAAGAAGCCCATACCAGTAATAGCCATCGAGGCGAGGAGGCCCTTCAGCGATGCCAGCAATGCGAGCTGGATCGAAGTGTTGAAGAACACGCAAGCTACGATGATGGTAAGGACCCAACCAATCGTACCAGTGATGTCACCACGGACCTTGAAGCCCGCGATCATGACAATCATGATGATGATGGGAACAAACGAAATCAGTAGGTTCATTACCCATTCCCTCCTTGTTTAGAATGAGTGAAATTTCACCAAACCGCGCTCGAGTAATGGCGGTCTAGCGAAAGCACAATCAACTTTGTCGTTTGTGCGGGAATGGTTCCCAATTCCCCTTGAAGCTGGGAACCAAAAGAAACTCAAAAATACGGTCGACTGGGATTCGACAGATTACCGCCGAATCCCAGCCTTCCTCGTGTCCTAACGACGTTTACTTGGCGAACTTGCGGTCAAGATTACGACGCTCGGACTCTTCAATGGGCTTGAAGGTCGCGCCGGCGATGTCCTCGGTGATGACCTTGTCCGCACCGCACTTCTTGCAGGTGGGAGCGTCAGCAGCGTTGAACGTATCGCACTCAGGGCACCTCCACAGGATGTTGCCGATGGGAGGCGGACGGAAACCGCCCTTCATTTGTTGAGACATAATCTCCTCCTTGACTTTGTCTCGTCCTACAGAACCCATTCCTTAAAGTCTAGACGCGTTGTAGCACTCGCTTGAGGCTTCGCGTCCCTCCGCCCCAAACTGGGGCGGAGGTAACGTGGGTGTCCACTACAGGGTGTACAGCACCATCTTCGACTTTTCGGCAGCCTTCTTGGCCAGCTCGTCGAGCGGACCATAGAACATCACGCCGGCCT